>DATKON010000164.1:0-6906 GCA_035524575.1 Rhizomicrobium sp. | reverse complement strand
GGGGGCGCACCCCCCTCCACCGCTTCGCGGTCCCCCTCCCCCACACTAAAAGTGCGGGGGAGGATTGTTCAGGTGCGCGGTTTCAATGCGGTGAGCGTCATCGTCAGCGGCACAAGCGCCAGAAGCTCCGCCGCGCTCGCGACGATCACGAGGCCGACAATCGACACATCGTAGAGCACGCCCATGATCGCGCTGCCGGCGAACCATGCGATGCCGAAGATGGCGGTGAAGATTCCGTAGGCGCGGGCGCGGGCGTGCTGCGGCACCATCTTGGCGACGGCCGCATTCATGATCGCATCGTGCACCCCGAGCGAAAGGCCCCAGGCGAGCGTGCCGATCAGCGCAAGCGTGAAACCACCGAGGAAGACCAGCGGCGCCACGACAACGCCGATCAGAAGTCCAGGCAAGAGCACGCCGAGCCCCCGATGGTCGAACCAGCGTCCAAACAAAAGCGAACCCGCGCCAGATGCACCCATGGCCGCGGCATAGAAGATCGGGATCGCGGGCTTCGACACGACATGGGTCTGCGCATAGTGAAAGGCAATCAGCGAGTAGTCGGCGAAGCCGAACGCGATCAGCGCCGCGGTTGCCGCATAGAGCCAGAAGGCGCGCGAAAGATCGGCGCCCATCGTTTCATGTTCGGGTGCGCGGGTGATATGGCCTGCGTAAGGAAAGCGCGCGCGTACGGTCAAGACGCTCAGGATCGTCAGCAGCGCCGGCACGCCGAGCCACAGAAATGCGGCGCGATAATCGTGATGGATCGCGAGCACCAGCGAGGCGATCAACGGTCCCGATAGCGCTCCCGTCTGATCGAGCGCTTCATGCAGACCGAAGGCCCAGCCCTGCCCGATATGCTCGCCCGCGCGCGACATCATCGTATTGGCGGCGGGATTGCGAAGCGCTTTTCCGCTGCGCTCGATGACGATGAAGATCGCCGCCGCCCACCACGTTCCGGCAATCGCCAGCGCCGGCACCGCCGCCATCTGAATCGTGTAGCCGAGAAGAGCGATCAACCAGTAGGCGCCCGTCTTTTCGACGAGCCGCCCCGATCCCAATCGCAAAAGATACCCGAAAAGCTCACCGACGCCCGCCACGACGCCGACGATCGTGCCGCTCGCACCCAGCGTGCCCAAGAACGGTCCCGAGATGCTGCGCATGCCCTCATAGGCCATGTCAGCCCACAGGCTGACGATGCCGAAGGCGATGATGAAGGCAAGGCCCGTGCGCTTGTCGAACGTGGTTGCGATATTCACCTGCGCCGTAACCCTCGGAATGCGACGATGAGGTAAGAGCCGCCGTCGTATGCGGTCAAGTCCCGCGCGCGAGACTGTTACCGTGATAATTGCCTGCATCTGGCATGCTGGGCGCCATGCCGATGAAAGAAAGTCCCGTCATTGTGGTGTCAAACGCACTCCGGCCGCACGCGAACGAATTTCTTCCGTGATATTTTTCCCTGGCCCAGGGAATTCGGAAATCAGATGCTTCTGAGCTGCGCCGGCGGGACGACGGGCGCGGCGGGCTCGTAATCGTTGGCCTCGAATTTGCGCATCCACGACTCGAACGAGGCCTGATCGCCCCTGCGGCTATGGAAGTAGAGCCGCTGCGCCAGCGCGCGCATCGGCCGCGTCATCAGAACGGCGTTGATCGCGAAATTCGGCGGCGCGATGTCCATCGCAGCGCGCAACGCCAGCTTCAGACGATAGCGCGGGATCTCACGCTCGAAGACCGCGAGCGGATGCGGCCCGCGGTCGAAGAGATAATCGCTGACGAGCTGCGCAGCGCGCCGTCCGAACTGCAACGCCGTGTGGATACCGCCGCCGGTCACCGGCGAGACAAGCCCCGCCGCATCGCCGATCAGAAGCACGCGCCCGCGTCCCAGGCAGTCGACGGGACCGCTGGTCGGAATGAGTCCGCTGCGCCGTTCGACCGTCCGCAAATTCTTGACGCCCCACAGCTGGGAAAGCCGCGCCGTCAGTTGCGCAAGATCGGGCTTGCGATTGTTCTTCGCGGCGACGCCGATCTGCACCATGCCGTGTCCCGGCACCGCCCATCCGATATAGCCGGGCGCGATCGCGCTGTCGGCAAAGCAATGCAGAAACCGTGTATCCATGCCGCCGACCGGCTCGCATTCGATCTCCGCGCCGACGAGGAAGCGGCGATTGCGGCCAAGATCGAAAACATCGGCGACCCGCGAACGCGCGCCGTCCGCGCCGATCAGATAATGTGCGGAGAATCCTGGCAGCGAGACGCCGAGATCGTCGGCGCTGCCGTTTTCGAATTTGTAGCCGTAGTACAGACGCGCGCCGGCGCGGCTCGCTTCTTCCGCCATCCAGCGCAAGAGGCCCGCCGTGTTGGTCGACTGGAAGAAATAGCCCGGCGCATGCAGATCGAGCGAACGGCCGTTCGGGGCGTAAAGACGGACGCCCGGAACCTTGCGCATTAACGACGACGGCAGATCGCTGTCGTCGGTCGCTTCCTTGACGAGGATGCCGGTGGTGCGGACGCGCGCGCCGGGTTCGTCCTTGGCGTCGAGCACGGCGACCTTGAGGCCCCGCAGCGCTGCGGTGCGCGCGCAGGCGAGGCCCGCGAAACTTCCGCCGACGACGATAAGATCATAGCGCGCCATGACGAGCCCCCCCGGAACAAGCGGCATCGTCGAACGGCTTCGTGGCCGGATTTAGACCGACAAAAGTGTCAGCGCGATCAGCGCACGTAGACGCGGACTTCGCTTGCGCCGATGCCAGGATCCGTCGACGACGACATGTTGAGCCGGTCCGCCGGCACGCCCATGTCGCTCAGCGAGCGGACCACGTCGCGCGCGTGGCGCACGGCGTCGGTCTGTGCGAGCTGCACCGCGGCGGCGGTGCCGCGCGTCGGCGAAACGGCAACGACCGCAAAACCCGAACCGGGACGCGATTGCAGCGCCTGGGCGACGGCTGTGTAGAGGATCTGCTGGTAATCGACATGCGGGCGATCGAATTTGATCGTGACGAGGGCGGGACCCGAAACCGGGCCGCCGGCAAAGGAGGCATAGCTCGCGGGCGCAACGCTCGCGGGGCTGCTGAGGTCGCCGAAATAGCTGCCCGTCTTGATCGCGCTGGCCAGCGTCGTGAGGCTCGCGCGCTCGTTGGCGACATAAGTCGTCTGACGCTCGACGGTCTGCGAGATGTCGGTCAGCAGGCTGTCGATCAGCACGATGATCTGGTCGGTCTCATCGCGCAGCACGGAAAGCTGGCGATGGTCTTCATCGACGGCGCCGGCAATATTGAACGTGGCTTCGATCGTATTCAGCACGAAATGCGCGGCTGACGCCTGATCGGAGACCTGCGTGCCCAGCGCGTTCAGTTGATTGATGTTGACCGTCATGTTGTCGAGCGCGGTCTGCGAGCTGTTCCACTGCGCCACGAGCTCAGGGTTGCCGCGCGTCGTGCCGAGCTGCAGCCGGGCTGCGATCGCGGCTTTTGACTCGTGATATTGCTGCGAGGCCTGCAGCGCTACGCCCTTGAGCTCGCCGAACTGCTGGGCCTCGGCGATGAGCCGGTCCTGGATGCCGGCGACCTGGCCGCGCAGGTTCTGGATCGTATGGCTGACGCCGGTGCCCGTGTCCGGGCCCTGCTCGATCGTGACCGGCGTGATTCCGGCAGTGACTGCACCTGCGACCGGCGCCGGCGCACCGGGCTGGGCTTCCGTGCCGGGCAACATGCCGGCGGACGGTGCCGACGGCTCGGCCGCTGCAGTTTGCTCCGCGGGAGCTGCGCCCTGATCGGATGTGTCGCTGCCGAACAGCGCATCGTCGATGCTGCCGCACCCGGCAAGGCCGAGCGTCGTGCCCAGCAACAACGCCAACAGGGCTCGTGACCGCGCGGATTTCGCCGCTGCCTTATATCGCCTCATCTTATCCGATCTCCGCTCCGGCGGATGAAATCCCGCCCACCCGACGCCTGGCGGCGCCCGACGAACCCCTTGCCCGCGCACGACTCGCGTCGCGCAAGACACAGCGGGAAGTCTTAACGGTGCAATTCGCGGCCGACAAGGGCGAGAAAGGCCGCATGGCAGGGGAATTTATGCCTTGGCGGGCGGGATCTTAGAGGGTGAAGTCGCGGGGCCAGAAATCGATCCGCAGGCGGAAAGTCGGGCGCATCGACGCCCACGCCGAAATCCTCGCCATGCGACCTTCGCGCGCCGTACGGATTCGTGCTTGCCATCGAGGGCTCGCCTGCCTAATTTCCGCGGCCCCGCATGCACCGGTAGCTCAGCTGGATAGAGCACCAGACTACGAATCTGGGGGTCGTGGGTTCGAATCCTGCCCGGTGCGCCAGTCTTCCCTGCATAGCCCGACAGACCGAGAGCGTGCACCCGCGTAGGGACACATCCTGTAGGCGTGCGCCCGACGCGGAACGCGACATCTTGCTAACATCGGTAAATGTACCAATTTGGGACGAAGTATTCGCTAAATATAGATTCGAATCGTGGCCCGCCTTCAAAGTATCTCGGAGTCGACAGAAGCACCAAAGAAATAGACTCCCGCGCTATCTCGCGCTCAAATATTACAAATTCCCAAAAAAGCCCGCACGCCGTTGACACTTCATTAATTATTCTCTTGAGCAAGGTGATTCGGTAGCGCACAGTCTTCACGGGCAGCGGGGCGGCGGTATCGGTCGTCGACCTCGTCTGCGCGGTGGGGAACGTAGACGATGCATACCGGGGGCAACGCGCACTGGCGCGTTTCATCTTTCGTCGCTCGCGTACAAATAAAAGACGGAACAAGTCGATCGCTGGCCTCGCGCGCAGCCGCACTTCTTCTGCTGGGTGCGTCCTTCGCAGCGCTATCGTCTGCTAATGCGATGGCCGCGACGGACACCTGGGGCGGCAGCTCCTCCGTCAACTGGTCCGATGCCGGCAACTGGTCGCCCGGCGTCCCGGGCGCCAACGACACCGTCGTCATCAACCAGAGCGGCGCCAATGCGCCGAGCAATTACGACATCAGCCAGACCTTTCAGTCGGTGACGTTCGACACTGGCGCGACGATCACCAACGCCGGCACGAACACGTTCGGCATCGCCAGCGGCGGATTCATCACCGACAACGCCTCGACCGCGGTTGTCTTCGACAGCAGCACGCCAGTCACGCTCAACGGCGCGGCGACGATCAACGTTGCGTCCGGCGCCAGCCTTACCTTCGGCGGCGGGCTGACGGGCACGGGGCCGGTCACCGTCAACAATGGTGGCGGCTCGCTCATCTTTCTCGGCGCGAGCAATTATACCGGCGGGACGAATATCAACGCTGGCTCGCTGCAGCTCGGCAACGGGACGAGTGACGGCACGATCGGCGGTAATGTTTCGCTCAACGGCACTTCGACGTCGCTGATTTTCGACGAAAACAGCAACAGCGTCGTCTACTCGAACACGATTTCAGGGACCGGCGGCGTCACCCAGGAAGGCGGTCTCGTCACCTTCACCGGTACGCAAACATACAGCGGCCTCACATCGATCGTCGGCGGCAGCACGCTGCAATTGGGCGACGGCGTCGCCAACAACGGCATGATTTCCGGCGACGCAGCTGTAGCTTCGGGCGCCACGCTTGCCTTCGACGAGCCCAACACTGCGACCTATGCCGGCAACATCACGGGCGGCGGCCAGGTCACGATCAGCGGGCCAGGCACCGTTATCTTCACCGGCGCGGGAAATAACTATGGCGGCGGCACCACGATCAACGGCACCACGCTGCAGATCGGCACCGACGCATTGCAGGGCTCAATCTCGGCCTCGGGCGGCATTGCGCTGAGCGGCGGTACGATCGACTTCCACAATCTCACACAATCGACCTTCGATTACGGCGGCGTGATCTCCGGCGCCGGCAACGTTGCGATCGACAACAACACGGTCGTCTACACCAACGTCGATTCCTATCTCGGCACGACCACGATCGGCTCCAACGGCACGTTGCAGCTCGGCGTGGCCGGAGGCGCTGTCGGCGGGATCAATCAGGCCGGCGCCATCGTCGACAATGGCAAGGTCGTCTTCCAGAACGTCGGCGCGAGCGCAGAAATCGACGGCGGTATCACGGGAACCGGCTCCGTCACCGTCGCGCTGGGATCGGCAACAGACACCGTCATCCTGACGGGCACCAACAGCTACGCCAGCGGCTCGCCGACGACCAAGGACACCACAATCACCACGGGCGTCCTGCAGATCGGCAATTTCACGAGCAGCTTGACGGGCTCGCTCGCCGGAAACGTGTCCATCGGCTCGGCTGGCACGCTCGATTTCAACGACATCGATCCGGCAAACAATACGTTCTCGGGCGTCATTAGCGGCAACGGTACGCTCGAGGTCGACAACGGCACATTGATCCTTACGAATAGCGGCAACGTCATCTCGACGGCGGACATCGGGACCAATGGCACGTTGCAGATCGGCAACGGCCTTCTGAACACCGTCGGCGGCACGAATTACGTCGGCTCACTTTTTGGCACCACGATCAACGACAACGGGACGCTGGCCTTCGAGCCGCCGGCCGCCACGACTTTTGTCATAACGCAAGGAATCTCCGGCAGCGGCGTTCTCACTCAGAACGGCCCGGGCACGACCATTCTCACGGGCAATGATGCGCTCACCGGCGGCGCAACGGTCGTCGCTGGCACCCTCGAATTCGGCAGCGGGGCCCAGTTCACGGGATCGGGAACGTTCGGCGTCGATAGCGGCGCAACGCTCGCCTTCGGCAACACGTCGAGCTTCACTTTCGGCAGCCAGATCACGGGCGCCGGCAATGTCAGCGTCGTCGGCAGCGCGCCTGTCATCCTGACCAACAGTGACGATTATTCGGGTACGACGACCATCAACGCCGGCGGCACGCTGCAGGTCGGCAATTCCACAACCGCCGGCGCCATCACCGGCACCAGCGGCG
>DATKON010000163.1:0-2813 GCA_035524575.1 Rhizomicrobium sp. | reverse complement strand
CGTCACTCGCATCCTTCGCCACCAGATATTGGTGCCCGTCGAACTCGACGCCGTGGCCCGCATAGTAGAATGCGACAATCGTATTTGGGCCAGCTTTGGCAACCAACGCCTCGATCGCTTTCCTTAGAGTTTCGGCGTCAGGATCGAAGAGCGCTCCGCCGCCGACGAGAGAAAAGCCAAGATCGTTATGCAAGACGGAAGCCATCAGTTCCGCGTCACGGTCCGGGTTCTTCAGCTCCGTCCTATTCCAGGGCGACGACTGATAGGTCTGCACGCCGACCACAAGCGCGATCCTCTGGCTTGTCGCACCAGCACTATCGTCGGACGCACGCGCGATTGCGGGCGAGCTCGCGGACGATCCGCAGAAGATTATCAGCGAATACAACAGGGCATATAGCTTCCGCCATACCATCCCGCCCTCCTTCGGCACCGATCCGCGGCACCGGTGCGATCAAGCAGATTTTGGGCCACTCACCCTCGCTTGAACCGTATCAGAGTTCGGCAGCGCGGTAACGCGCCGACCTTCATGTCACCCTAGCGGATGCCGTAGGATCCCAAAAGCGAGAAGGGGAGGATTATTTGTGAGCGTTGTCGTTGGGCGCGCCACGGTTGGACGCCCCATCCGGCTCGCTCATTGAGATGAGCACCACGCAGATGGATGGGCTCGCCGCCCCCAAAGAGGGTGACGTGAGATTTTTCTCGCTTCAAGAAATTGGCGTGACCGTCAAAGCGTGTTGAACCGCGCCTTGCGCTTTTCGAGGAAGGCGGACACGCCTTCGCGGCATTCGGCCGTGCGGCCGGCGATCTTCTGCGTCGCGCGTTCGGCGGCCAGCTGTTCTTCGAACGGCTTGTCGAGCGCACCCCAGGCGAGCCGGCGGATGAGCCCGAGCGTTGCGCGCGGGCCGTCGGCCAGTTTCTTCGCGAGCTCGAAGCCGACCTCGAAATCTTTTCCTTCCGGCGCGAGGCGATTGATCATGCCCCAGGCGTAGGCCGTCTCGGCGGAGATGCGTTCGCCCAGCAGCATCGCTTCCATCGCGCGCACCCGTCCGGCGGCTGCCGCGAGCAGATAAGGCGAGCCGCCGTCCGGCACCAGACCGATGTTGCGGAAGGCCTGCAGGAAATACGCGGTCTGATCCGCCACGATCAGATCGCCCGCCAGCGCCACCGAGCAGCCGACGCCGGCCGCGGCGCCGTGCACCGCCGTCACGAACGGAATCGAGAGCGCACGCAGCTTCAGCATCATCGGATTGTAGTGCGACTCCAGTCTGGCGCCCGCGTCGAACTCGCCGCTGTCTCCGCCCACGCCGCTGCCGCCGCCGAGCGCCGCGCCCGAACAGAAGGCGCGTCCTTCGCCCGTCAGGAGGATGGAGCGCGCGCTCTTCTCGGCCTCTTCGACCGTCTCGTGCAGCGCGCGCGCCATGTCCGGCGACATCGCATTCAGCGCCGAAGGATTGTTGAGCTTGAGGACCGCGACCTGGTCGACGATCTCGAATGTGACGAGCGACATGATTTCCTCCATGGCTCCAAAGCCTTGAATAGCGTTGCGCCAAACTCACCAGACATCGGCGGGCAAGTCCACGGGGACTTGATCCGGAACCCGATCGAGGGGCTTAGTGCGGATCACGAAAACCCAAGCTGCCGTAGAGGAAACCCCATGAAATCCTTGTTCGATCTGACAGGAAAAGTCGCGCTGGTCACGGGCGGCAATGGCGGCATCGGGATCGGCATGGCGGAAGGCGTCGCACGCCAGGGCGGGACGGTCGTCATCTGGGGCACCAACGAGGGCAAGAACGAAGCCGCCGTCGACCGCCTGAAGAAATGGGGCGGCAAGGTCGCCGCGGCGAAAGTCGACGTGTCCGACGAGGATGTCGTGAAAAAGGAAACGAAGAAGATCCTCGACCAGTTCGGCCGTCTCGATGCCGCCTTCGCCAATGCCGGTATTGGCATTCGTGTAAAGGACATGTTCGATATCAAGATCGAGGACTTCCGCCGCATGGAGGACGTCAATCTGCATGGCGTGTTCTTCACGCTCCGGGAAGCCGCGCGCCACATGGTCGAGCGCGGCAAGGCGGGCGATCCCGGCGGCTCGCTCGTCGCGGTCGCTTCCACCGCCGCGATTCACGGCGCCGCCCGCAACGAGCATTACGGCGCGACGAAAGGCGCGGTGGTTTCCATGGTCCGCGCCATGGCGGTCGAGCTCGGCCGCCACAAGATCCGCGTCAACAGCATTTGCCCGGGCTGGATCCGGTCGGAAATGACGGCGAACGCGCAGAAATGGGACAAGTTCAACGAGAACGTCATCAGCCGCGTGCCGATCGGCGGCTGGGGCGACGGCGAGGATTTCTCCGGCATCGCGGCGTATCTCACGTCGGACGCGTCGCGTTTCCACACCGGCGACCAGATCGTGATCGACGGCGGTTATACGATCTACTGACGCCTGCGAAGATCGGGCGTGTTCCGATTTTTGTTCCGATTTTTGTTGCGCGGGTTTCCGTCGCCGCCCGGTAAGCGGCTGACCGCAAACGCACATCGCGTTTCAAAACTTTCTTCCGATGTTACCCAACCTTTCGCATGAGCCTTCCGTCGGATCTGTGCCAGACTCTGCGTTCGCCGCAGGCGACCGGACGTCCGCGGCGGGGCTCTTTGACATCGTGAAGTTCGACGCACGCCGCGCGGCGTCATGCGCGGCCGGTGACGCACTCGCGGACGCGCGAGGGGCGTTGCTGACGGCCGGCGGTGGAGTCCGGCTTCGACGAAGAAAGAAAGATTCACCACAGAGACACAGAGGCACAGAGTTACCGAGATTGTCCCCG
>DATKON010000162.1:0-6625 GCA_035524575.1 Rhizomicrobium sp. | reverse complement strand
AACGATTCCCAGTTCCGCTATCACTCCAGGAGCGGATTCGGCGCGGGCCATGACTGAACGTCGCCAGGCATCGGGCAAAGTCGTCGGCGGGCGAGAGCGCGCCCTGCTCGACTTCGTACTGGCGGCCTCGGACGATGCGATCGCCTGCATGGCGCATGACGGCACCTTGATCGCATGGTCCAAGAGTGCCGAGCGTCTGTTCGGATACACAGAGCAGGAAATGCTCGGCAAGAAGGCGGACGACGTCTTTCCCATGCTCGCCGCGCCCGAGATCATCGCTGAAGAAAAGGGAAAGATCGCCAGGGCCGCCATGGGCGAGGAGATCGCCCCGTATGAATCCGTGCGGACGCGCAGGGACGGCACTACCGTTCGCCTCTTGATTTCGGCAAAGCCGATCCGCGACGCCGGCGGGAAGATCGTCGCGGTTGCCCGCATCGCCCGCGACATCACGCATGTCATGGCCCACGAGCAGGACAAGGCGCTGCTCGGACAGATCATCCAGTCGTCGAGCGACGCCATCATCAGCTACACGCTAGACGGCACAGTCACGAGCTGGAACCCCGCCGCCGAGAGGATATACGGATTCACAGCCGCCGAGATGATCGGAACGTCGTTGAAGGCGCGCCTCGACGAATTCGTCCTGCCGGAACGCTCCGCCGCAGAACTCCAGATCTCCGACCGTCTCGTGGCGGGCGAGTACATTGCGCCGTTCGAAACCGTGCGGCTGCGCAAGGACGGCACGAAGATAAACGTGCTGGTTTCGGTGTCCGCCATCCGCGATTCCGACGGCAAGGTCGTGGGCGTTTCGAGGATCGTGCGCGACCTCAGCGAGCACAAGGCCGCCGAAATGCAGCGCGCCCTTTTCGGCTCGATCGTGGAGTGTTCAAACGATGCGATCTACACCAAGACACTTGACGGTACGGTCACGACGTGGAATCCCGCTGCCGAAAAGCTCTTTGGGTACACCGCCGAGCAAATAATCGGGCGCCCCGTTCTGCTCCTCTTCGATCCGAAACAAGTTGCCGAGGAAGTCGGAATACTGGCGAGGATCAACCGCGGCGAAACCATCCGCCATTACGAAACGGTCCGCCTGCGCAAGGACGGCGCGCGCATCGACGTGTCCGTGACGGTGTCGCCGATCCGCGATCCCGCGGGCGTGATCATCGGCGTCTCGAACATCGTGCGCGACGTCACCGATCGCAAGCAGTTCGACACCCGGCTGAAGGGGATGCAGGATGACCTCGCGCACGTCGCCCGCCTGAACGAACTCGGGCAGGTTTCCGCCGGCATCGCGCACGAGCTGAACCAGCCGCTTGCCGCCCTGCTCAATTACGCCAATCTCGCCAAGCGCGCGCTCGCGGCCGGACCGCCGGCCGGGGCGGAGCGGGCCACGGAGGCGCTGGTCAAAGTCTGCGAGCAGGCGATCCGTGCGGGCGAAATCGTCCGCCGCATGCGCTCCTTCGTAGAAAAGCGCCAGTCGAACCGCACCTTCGAGGACATGAACGCGGTGGTGAAGGACTCGATCGAACTCGGGCTTATCGGGGCTAATGCCGCGAACGTCACCACCCGGCTGGAACTGGATCCGGATTTGCCCGATGTGCTGGCCGACCGCGTCCAGCTTCAGCAGGTGCTCGTCAATCTCCTGCACAACGCGATCGACGCAATGGCGAATTCACCGAAGCGCGAAGTCACGGTGAAAACCGGCGTGCTGAACGGCGACACCGTGGAGGTCCTCGTCGCCGACACCGGTCCGGGCATCCCCAGGGAACACCTCGATCGCCTTTTCATGCCCTTCTTCACGACCAAACCGGGCGGGATGGGCATCGGTCTCGTCATCAGCCGATCGATCGTCGAGGCGCACGGCGGCAATATCACGGTCGAGCCGAACCGCGGCGGCGGCACCGTGTTCCGCTTCACGCTTCCCGCGGCGCGATCGATTTGAGATTCGCGACGATCAAAACGGCCGGCGGCGGCGCGGGCTGCGGCTTGCGCTCTTGCGCCGGAACGAAGACGGGGCTGGATCGAACGGCATCAGCCACTCGTTCTTGGCGGCGCCTTCCTTGTGCATTCCCGTCAGCAGCAATTCGAAGAGCTCGTGCAGCACCGATCGCTTCCGCGCGGCATCAAAGGTCGTCTGAGGGCTCACGTCAGGACTCCCGGCTTAAGCGGCCTGCTCCACCTGCTTCGGCGGTTCGGCCGGAAGCACGACATAGGCGCGGCATCCCTTGCCGTATTCGCTTTCAAGCCACGCACGGCCGCCGTGCAGCTCGGCAAGCCCGCGAACGAGTGCCAGCCCCAGGCCGGTGCCGCCCGCCTGGCGGTCGTAGCGGTTGTCGACCTGGCTGAAGGGCGTGAAGATCTTGTCCAACTTCTCGCGCGGGATGCCCGGACCGTTGTCTTCGCAGCAAATCTGGAATCCGCCGCCGTTGGCCTGGCCCGCGGTGACGGTGATCCTGCCGCCTTCGGGCGTGAACTTCACGGCATTGGAAACGAGGTTGATCAGAACCTGCTTCAGCGCCCGCTCGTCGGCATAAAGCGGCGGGGCGTCTGGCAGCACCTGGATGACGAGTTCCTGCCGCTTCTCGCGCGCCTTGCAGCCGATCAGCTTGAGTGCGATGTCGAACGTGCGGTGCGCATCGATCGGATGCGGCGAAATCTCCATCTTGCCGGCTTCGATCTTGGCGACGTCGAGCAGATCGTTGATCAAACTCAGAAGATGCGCGCCCGACGAGTGGATGTCGCCGGCGTATTCCTTGTAGCGCTGCGAGCCGACCGGTCCGAAGCATTCCTGCGCGATGATTTCGGAGAAGCCCAGGATGGCGTTCAGCGGCGTGCGCAATTCGTGACTCATGTTGGCGAGGAACGCCGTCTTGGAGGCATTGGCCGTCTCGGCCTCGAATCTCTTGCGCAGCGCGTCGTCGCGCGTCTCCTCAAGCTCGCGTGCGAGGTCTTCCACCTGGAACCTGAGGCGCGAATCCTCGTCGAGCCGGTTCATCAGGCGGCGGCCGTCGACCAGAAGCTGCGCGGCATAGGCCGGCAGGATCATGGCGATGCCGAAGTCGATCATCGTCGAGCCGAACAGGAACCGCAGCGAGGCCATCGCGGTCATCGGCAGGATCGATGCCAGGAACATGTCCATGTGGCTCGACCGGCTGACGACCAGCATGGCGAGCACGGCAGCGGTGACGCCGGCGAGATAGATGTGGTTGATGACGGAGCCCGCATCCCACAACAGCCAAGGCGTCAGCCCCCATGCGGCGCTGATCACGGCCTGCATCGCGACGATTCGCGAGAACCACGGACGGGTGCGTTCGTATTCGTTCGATTCCGATGTGTCGTACTGGTAGATCGACACCACGCTCGCCGACAGGATCATCGTCGCCGAGACGATCACGGGCACGAAAACCGCGACGTTGAAGCTGGCGTGACCGAACGGTCCGAAACTGTCCGATCCCATCCAGGCGATCGCCAAAGCCCAGAATGGCGACGACAAGCGCGTCGAACGAACCGTTTGCGATGTGAGGTCCAGCTGCGCTTTCAGCACGCGTACGTCTGTGCTTCGCTCGCTGCGCAACCGTTTGAAGAACTCCACAGCAATTCCCCTGTGCCCGCTCCGTCGAGAAGACCGATCCTAGGTACGCTTAGTTAAAAAACGCTGAGAAAAGGGGCTTTCCAATCGGCTGCATGCGTTTTCCCGCGCTTAACGGACCCTAATGCGAAGTAAAGGAGAACCGCTTCTGTTCCTGTGCTGGCACCGCGGCCGGTTTCGGCGGCGGCGATGGCGCGGGCGTTCGGCCTCCCCATTGTGCCGGAGCGGGATCGCCTCTACCTGTCCGAATATCCGGCCGAAAAAGAAGTCGCACGCTTGCGCCGGACTTCTTGGTTATGCTCGGGTGAATGGCGAATCGGCTTCAAACAAAAAATGGCGAAAGATCTCTTCGACAACATGCCGCCGCGCGGGGCGAAGGAATACACCGCGAAGGACATCGAGGTTCTCGAGGGCCTGGAGCCGGTGCGGCGCCGGCCGGGCATGTATATCGGCGGCACCGACACGGCGGCGCTGCACCATCTAGCCGCGGAAATCCTCGACAATTCCATGGACGAGGCCGTGGCCGGACACGCCAGCCGGATCGAAGTCGAGCTTTCAGCCGACGACATCCTGACCGTCCGCGACAACGGCCGAGGCGTTCCCGTCGATCCCCATCCCAAGTTCAAGAACAAGTCCGCCCTCGAAGTGATCATGACCACGCTGCACGCGGGCGGCAAGTTCGACAACAAGGTGTACGAAACCTCGGGCGGCCTGCACGGCGTCGGCGCCTCGGTCGTCAACGCCCTGTCGGAGTGGATGGAGGTGGAAGTCTACCGCGACCGCCACGGCCACAAGATGCGGTTCGAGCGCGGCAAGGCGGTAACGAAGCTTAAGGACCTGGGCGCGGTGAACCGTCGCGGCACGTCCACGACCTTCAAGCCGGATGGGAAGATCTTCAAGGACGACGTGCATTTCTCGCCGTCACGGCTGTACCGCATGGCGAAGTCGAAGTCCTACCTCTTCCGCGGCGTCGAAATCCGCTGGAAGTGCGATCCCGCGCTCATCAAGGACGGCACGCCCGCCGAAGACACGTTCCATTTCCCCGGCGGGCTCAGCGACTATCTGGAAAGCGAGATCGACGGCAAGACGCAGGTGACGCCGCGCGTCTTCGTCGGCCGCTCGGAGAACAACGGCAAGGGCACGGTGGAATGGGCCGTCACCTGGGCGCCGGAGGCCGAGCCGTTCCTCTCCTCCTACTGCAACACCATCCCGACACCCGCGGGCGGAACGCACGAACAGGGCCTGCGCAACGCACTTGTGAAAGCCCTGCGCGCGCACGGCGAACGCGCCGGAAACCGCAAGACCGCCACCATCGCACCCGACGACGTGATGGCCTCTGCTTGTGCCATGCTGTCGGTGTTCATCCGCGATCCCGAGTTCCAGGGCCAGACCAAGGACAAGCTCTCGTCGCCCGACGCGCAGCGTCTTGTCGAAAACGTCGTGCGGGATCACTTCGACCACTGGCTCGCGGAGGACCCGCAATCCGCCGATCGCCTGCTCGATTTCGTCATAGTTGAGGCCGAAGATCGTCTTAAGAAGCGGCAGGAGAAGGAGGTCTCCCGCAAGGCGGCCACGCGCAAGCTGCGGCTGCCGGGAAAGCTCGCCGATTGTACCCGTGATGAAGCCGAAGGCACCGAGATTTTCCTCGTCGAAGGCGACAGCGCCGGCGGGTCCGCCAAGCAGGCGCGCGATCGCGCCACCCAGGCCGTGCTACCCCTGCGCGGAAAAATCCTCAACGTGGCCAGCGCCGCGGCCGGGAAACTCGCACAGAATCAGGAGTTGTCGGACCTGATGCAGGCGCTTGGCTGCGGCGCCGGCGCCAAATACGCCGAGAAGGACCTACGCTACCAGCGCATCATCGTGATGACCGACGCCGACGTCGACGGCGCGCACATCGCCTCGCTGCTGCTTACGTTCTTCTACCGCGAGACGCCGCAGCTCATCAAAGGCGGACACCTGTTCCTCGCCATGCCGCCGCTCTATCGTTTGAGTCACGGCGGAAAGACGTTCTACGCGCGCGACGACAGGCACCGCGATCAGTTCCTGAAGAGCGAGTTCAAGTCGAACGCCAAGGTGGACATCTCACGCTTCAAGGGCCTGGGCGAGATGATGCCCGCGCAGCTCAAGGAAACCACCATGAAGCCCGGCAGCCGCACCCTCGTCCGCGTCGAGATCGCCGACGACGCGAAGAAGGAAACCGAAGACATGGTCGAGCGGCTGATGGGCAAGAAACCTGAACTGCGCTTCCAGTTCATCCAGGAAAACGCGCAGTTCGTGAAGGACGTGGACGTTTAGCGCGCGAGCAGGACCGTTTGTGCTACACTCCCTTCCGGGATCGCACCGGGGGATGCAGCATGGTCCGCAAAACGCTTCTCGTCTTGGCTGTCGCAGGCGCCCTCAGCCCGGCCGCGGCGTCGCAGTTAATCACCCTCTCTCAAACCAACCTGGACATCGCAGAGGCCGCGTTCAGGCATCTGTTCGGCGACACGACAAAACCCGGACCGGCCCGCTGCATCGCCCTATTGGGGCCCGACGGCAGCCACCAATCCTCCGATCCAACACCCGAGTTCCTGGCGCGGTTCGCGGACATCCCGCCGCCTGTCAAGGGTCCATCGGGCTGCGGCAAGGCCGCCGACGGCATCGGCGTTGCCGACAAGGAAACCGGCAAGTTCGCGGTGTACTACTCGGTCGGTTTTCCAAAATGCGCGAGCGAAACGGAATGCGACGTCGAGGCCAGTTACTTCGCCGCGCCGACGGCGGCCGCAGCATGGACCTACCACATGAAAAAGCGCGACGGCAAATGGGTGGTGACCGGCGAAGAGATGAAGTGGATTTCGTAATCCTCTGAGCCGAACTATTCTCAGCTCCATGCACGACTCGGATGCGGTCATCGTCGGTGCAGGCGTGATCGGGCTGGCAGTTGCCCGCGAACTTGCACTGCGCGGCCTGTCCGTCGTCATCCTGGAAGCCGAGCAGGCCATCGGTACGCACACTTCGTCGCGCAACAGCGAGGTGATCCACGCCGGCATCTACTAC
>DATKON010000161.1:0-3742 GCA_035524575.1 Rhizomicrobium sp. | reverse complement strand
ATCGGCGCCGACATGAACTATGCCTGGCCGAGTGCGCAGATCGCGGTCATGGGCGCCAAGGGCGCCGTCGAGATCATCTTCCGCGCCGACATGGCCGACCCCGACAAGATCGCCGCGCGAACGAAGGAATACGAAGACCGCTTCCTGTCGCCTTTCATCGCCGCCGAACGCGGCTATATCGATGACGTCATCATGCCGCATTCGACGCGAAAGCGGATCGCACGGGCGCTGGCGATGCTCAGGGACAAGAAGGTCGAGATGCCGGCGAAGAAGCACGACAATTTGCCGTTATAGGGGGAGCCTTGTTTAAACGAATTCTCATCGCCAATCGCGGCGAAATCGCCTGCCGGGTCATCAAGACGGCCCGCCGGATGGGAATTGAGACGGTTGCGGTCTATTCCGAAGCCGACCGCGACGCCCTGCATGTCGAGATGGCCGACGAGGCGGTCCTGATCGGGCCGCCGGCAGCGGCCGAAAGCTATCTGGTGATCGACAAGATCGTCGAGGCCTGCCGCACGACGGGCGCTGAGGCCGTGCATCCCGGCTACGGCTTCCTGTCCGAGCGCGAGGCGTTTGCGCGCGCGCTGGAGGCGGCTGGCATCGTCTTCATCGGCCCGAACCCCGGCGCGATTGCGGCGATGGGCGACAAGATCGAATCCAAGAAGGCGGCCGCCAACGCCAAGGTCTCGACGGTGCCGGGCTATCTCGGCGTCATCGAGGACGACAAGCATGCGGTCAGGATCGCGGACGAGATCGGCTATCCCGTGATGATCAAGGCCTCCGCCGGCGGCGGCGGCAAGGGCATGCGCATCGCGCATTCGAAGAGCGAGATCGCCGAGGGCTTCAATCTGGCCAAGGCCGAGGCCAAGGCCTCGTTCGGCGACGATCGCGTCTTCGTCGAAAAGTTCATCGTCGATCCCCGCCACATCGAGATCCAGGTGTTGGGTGACAAACACGGCAACGTCATCTATCTCGGCGAGCGCGAGTGCTCGATCCAGCGCCGCAACCAGAAGATCATCGAGGAGGCGCCGTCGCCGCTGCTCGATGAGAGCACGCGCCGCAAGATGGGCGAGCAGGCGGTGGCGCTGGCCAAGGCCGTGAACTACGATTCCGCCGGCACCGTGGAATTCGTCGCCGGCCAGGACAAGAGCTTCTACTTCCTGGAGATGAACACCCGCCTGCAGGTCGAGCATCCCGTCACCGAGCTCGTCACCGGAAACGATCTCGTCGAGCAGATGATCCGGGTCGCCGCCGGCGAAAAGCTCAAGATCGCGCAGAAGGACGTCACGCTGACCGGCTGGGCGGTGGAATCGCGGCTCTATGCGGAAGATCCGTTCCGCAACTTCCTGCCCTCGATCGGACGGCTGGTGAAATACCGCCCGCCCGCGGAAGCGAGCAAGGACGGCATCACCGTGCGAAACGACACCGGCGTGCAGGAGGGCGGCGAGATCTCGATCCACTACGATCCGATGATTGCAAAGCTCGTCACGCATGCGCCGTCCCGGGCGGCTGCGATCGAGGCGCAGGCGACCGCGCTCGACGCGTTCTATGTCGACGGCATCCGCCACAACATTCCGTTCCTGTCGGCGCTGATGAACCATCCGCGCTGGCGCGAGGGTCGGCTGTCGACCGGCTTCATCGCCGAGGAGTTCCCGAAGGGCTTTGCGCCACGCGTGGCGGAAGGTGAGATCGCGCGGCGGATCGCCGCGGTCGGCGCCTTCATCGACCACGTGCTGGGCGAACGAAAGCGCCAGATCTCGGGCCAGATGGGCGGCCGGGTCGTGCAGCGCGAGCGGCGCCGCGCGGTGTGGCTCCATCGCGACGAGATCCAGCTCGAGATCGCGCGCGAAGGCGAGGCGATCGCGGTGCGCTTCGTCGATGCCGACGGTAAGGCCGGCACGCCGCATCTCCTGCAATCGCCATGGAAGCCGGGCGATCCGGTCTGGCAGGGCACGATCGACGGCCATTTTATCGCGGTGCAGGCGCGCCCGATCCCGAACGGCGTCCGGCTCGCTCATCAGGGCGTCGAGGTGCCGGTCTATGTCTGGACCGAGACGGAAGCGACCTCCGCGCGCCTGATGCCGATCGCGACCGCATCCGACACCGGCAAGAAGCTGCTCTGCCCGATGCCGGGCCTCGTGGTCTCCATCGCGGTGACCGAAGGGCAGGAAGTCAAAGCCGGCGAGACGCTCGCCGTCGTCGAGGCCATGAAGATGCAGAACGTGCTGCGCGCCGAGCGCGACGGCACCGTGAAGAAGATCCACGCCAGCGCCGGCGCGACGCTCGCTGTGGACGCGCTGATTTTGGAGTTCGAACAATTGAGCGCCGTGCCGCATTAGCACGTTAGCCCGATTTCTGATGGGAGATACGACGTGGTAGCTGGTGGAGAGTCGCTGACGAGTACTGGCCCCCTTGCTGGGGTTCGTGTCGTAGAATTCGCGGGCATCGGGCCAGGCCCCTTCGCGTGCATGATGCTGGCAGACATGGGCGCAGAAGTAGTGACTCTTGACCGGATTGGCGCGCCCAGAAATCTGAAGGGAGCTGCGGCACGCGGTCGCAAATGGGTTCAGGTCGATTTGAAAGATGACAAAAGCAGGAGCGAGGTCCTCGACCTTCTCGTCGCCGCCGATGCTCTCGTCGAGGGGTTTCGCCCGGGTGTGATGGAGCGCCTGGGCCTGGGACCCGATGTCATTCTAGCTCATAGTCCGAGACTGGTTTACGGTCGGATGACCGGCTGGGGCCAACATGGTCCTCTCGCCGAAGCCGCTGGTCACGACATCAACTACATCTCCATCACAGGCGCGCTCGCCGCGATCGGCACGCGCGAAAGGCCGATCCCGCCACTCAATCTGGTCGGCGATTTTGGGGGAGGAGCGCTGTACCTTCTGGTTGGAATTCTTGCGGCTCTCATCGAGGCAAGGAAGTCGGGGAAGGGACAAGTCATCGACGCCGCAATGTGCGACGGGGCGGCCTCGTTGATGACCATGTTCTTCGATCTGAGCGCCTCGGGAAATTGGGTCGAACGTCGTGAGGAGAATCTGTTGGACGGCGGCGCCCATTTCTATGGTGTCTTTGAATGCGCTTGTGGAAACTTCGTTTCGATTGGGTCCATTGAACCACAATTTTACAAGCTCCTGCGCCAGCATGTGGGGCTGCTTGACCCTGAGTTTGACGCTCAGATGGATTCCGCAGCCTGGCCAAAGCTCAAGCAAAAGCTTGCCGAGGTGTTTAAGGGCCGGACACGCGAAGAGTGGTGCAAGATCATGGAAGGCACGGATGTTTGCTTCGCGCCGGTCTTGACGATGAAAGAAGCCTCGCGACATGAACACATGGTTTGGCGTGAGGTGTTCCTCACGCGCCATGGCGCCCTGCAGCCCGCCCCGGCGCCTCGGTTTTCGAGGACGCCCTCAAAGGCTAGGGAGCCTGAAGAATTGCCGCTCGCGACCGCAGTGGGCTTCTGGAAGGACCGGCAGTAGGTCCACTTTGTTTCGGGATCGATTGTTGCCGGGAACACCAGATCTCCGCTTGCGCGTACACGCCGAGAAAGTTCAGATTGTGAGTCCCATGATGTGCAGCTCGCGGCCACGTTTCCCGAGTCTCAGTATAGGGAATGGACGTACGCTGAACTCCATCGCCGCCACGGCGTAGGTCGGCTGACTCAAGAGGCAGTCATGAAAGCAGTTCTGGTCGAAGACTACGACCATATCGAAAATATCATGCTGAGGGAGGTAGCTAAGCCGGA
>DATKON010000160.1:0-17957 GCA_035524575.1 Rhizomicrobium sp. | reverse complement strand
CTACTACACCGGCGTCTCGAACATCTATCGCCTCGACATCGCAGCCAACTCCTACGATGCCGTCAGCAACGCGGTGACGGGTTTTTTCCGGCCGCTGCCGATGCCGGACGGTTCGCTGATCGTCTTTGAATATACGGGGCAGGGCTTCCGGCCGGAGAAGATCGTGCCCAAATCGCTCAGCGATCTCGGTGCGGTGAAATTCCTCGGCACCGAAGTCGCCGACAAGCACCCGATCGTGAAAAGCTGGGCCGTCGGCTCGCCCGACAAGGTCCCGCTCGAGTCGATGATCACCGACACGGGATATTACAAGCCGCGCGACGAGCTCCGGCTGGAATCGGCCTATCCCATCGTCGAGGGCTACAAGGGCCATGTGGCGGCCGGCTGGAACGTCCAATTTGCCGATCCGCTCCAGTTCAATCAGCTGACGGCGAACGTCGCCTATTCGCCTGCCGGCGATCTCCGAAGCGGTGAGGAATTCCACGCCGACATCAACTACAACACGCTGCTATGGCACGTCGGCTATTGGCACAACAACGCAGATTTCTACGATCTTTTCGGTCCCACCGAACGCAGCCGCAAGGGCGACGCGCTCCTCGGCGGCTATCACGACATTCTTCTCTACGACCTGCCGCGGCGGCTCGATTTCAACGCCGATGTCGGGCTCTACTCCGGCCTCGACACGTTGCCCGGCGCGCAGAACGTCCAGACCAACAACGATCAATCGATCGCGAATGTGAAGCTCGGTCTCGTCTATTCCGACATCGATCAGTCGCTGGGCGCCGTCGACAACGAAGCCGGCTATCGCTTCAACCTGAGATACCTCGGCAATTTCGCAGACTACAAATATTTCTCGCAAGGCGAAGCAGGATTCGATTTCGGTTTCGCCCTGCCGTGGAACCATGCCTCGGTCTGGTTCTACAACTCGGCCGGCGCTTCCGCCGGCGATCGCAGCAATGCGCTCGACTATTTCTATCTCGGCGCCTTCGGCAACAATTTCGTCGACGATCGCGAGATCAAGCGCTACCGGGAATTCGAATCCTTCCCGGGCTTCGGTATCGACCAGATCAGTGCGCGCGAATTCGTCCGCTCGACGGCGGAGTTCAATCTGCCGCCGATCCGGTTCGACGACGTCGGCTGGGATGCGTTCTACATGCGCTCGATCCGCAGCGCGCTGTTTGCGAGCGTGCTGGACGCGACGCCCGGCGTCGACGCATCGGCGATGATGGAGAATGTGGGCGTGCAACTCGACTGGAATTTCACCATCGCGGTCCGGCTCCCCATGACGCTCTCCCTCGGCGATGCCCTCGGCTTCCAGAACGGTCGTCCCGGCCGCAACGAAGTCATGGTGTCGCTGAAAATCTTGTGAGACCAATAGACGTCGCGCACGGGACGCCATGATGCCAGCCCATTCCCTTCTCGAGGCCGCCCTTGGGTTCGCCCCCGTGCTTCTGTTCCTGACGGCGCTTCTCTACCTCGACAGTTTCAAGCTGGTCAGCGCCGCCCACGTCTTCGGCGTGATGCTGTTCGGCGTGCTCGCGGCGGCTGCCACCTATCCCATCAGCGGCCTTCTGATGGATGCCTTTCACGTCGATTTCCATGACTACAGCCGCTTTATGGCGCCGGCGCTGGAAGAGGGGCTGAAGGCCGCAATGATCATCTGGCTGTTCGCCCGCAACCGCATCGGCTTCATGATCGACGCGGCCATCCTCGGCGCGGCGGTCGGCGCGGGCTTCGCACTCGCGGAAAACATCTACTACGCTTATGTCTTCTCCCAGGCGAATCTCGGAACCTGGATCGTCCGCGGCCTCGGCACGGCCGTGATGCACAGCGGCACGACGGCGGTCTTCGCCATCGCCACCGAGGCTCTGCGCGAACGGCGCGAGGGACTGGGTCTCGTCGCGGCCATTCCGGGCTTTCTGTTCGCCATATCGCTGCACGCGATCTTTAACCAGTTTCTGGACTTCCCGATCGCGTCGACGGCCGGAGTTCTCGTCGTGCTGCCGCTGATGCTGATGATGGCGATCGACAAGAGCGAGCACGAGGTGCATGGCTGGCTGATCCATGATTACGAATCGCACGAGCACCTGCTGGCCGACATCCAGAGCGGCCGCTTTCTCCACAGCGAAGCGGGAGCCTTCATCCTTTCGCTGGCGGCGCGCTTCAGCAAGAAAACGGTTGCCGACATCTTCGCCTATCTGAAGCTTCACACCGAGCTGGTCATCTGCGCGGAGAAGCTGCTTCTCGCCCGCGAGCAGGGCGAACCGGCTCATGCCTGCAGGGCCGACGCCGAACAATTCGCCCGCCTTCACGCGCTCGAGCGCAGGATCGGCCGCACGGCGCTGCTCGCCGTGTGGCCGCATCTGAAATTCAGTCGTCAGGAATTGTACGAACTGCACGCGCTTGAGCACGAGGCTCAGCACGCACGCGCCGCCGGATAAGCTGCGAAGACCGCAATAAGTTCCGCGCGCGAGAAATATTTTGCGTGCCATCTTTTGTTGGGGACAGCTTCGCGTCCCGCGCTCAACATCGAAGATATCAACAACAGTGAGACTGTCGAAGCGCATCGCTCGGGCGAGGCGCGCGTTACGGGTTCCGCGTAGCTCAGGGGAATGGCATGCCGCGTTACAGAGTCTATTTGCGGGATCGCACGGGACGGATTCTGGCGCGCGAAAATGTGGAGGCTGTCGATGTCGACGAGGCGGCCGACATTGCGGCCGTCCTCTGCGATGCCTGCTCCGATGTCAGTGCCTATTTCGAGGTCTGGGACGGCAATGCCAAATTGCCGTCCCCCGGCCTGCCGGTCCGGCTGCCGGATGCCTTCGAACTCAGCGACCGCGCGCAGCAGATCGTCATCGACCGCGAGATCGCTCTCCAGGACTCGAATCGCCGCCTTCACGAAAGCAAGGCGCTTTTGAAGAAGCTCGACGACTGGATCGTCTCCTCCAAGGCGACATGGAACGGGATCGAAGCGCGCGCCATCGAATTCCGTTAGGTCCGCATTTGGACATTGCCGGAACGTAAGGCGGGCCTTTCGTCGCGCGCCCCACATTGCCATGGCGCCTGGGCTCGGCTTGAATGCGCCCGAGCTGGGGGGCTTCAGGTGAGCGTTTTCAAAGCGGGTATTGCCGCCGCATTGGCAATGATCTTGGCGGCCGGCCAGGCCGTTGCGCAAGACAATCAGACAACTTCACATCACACCGGATGGGGGCCGTCGGCTCATGTCCTCTGTGATGGCTTTCCGCCGCATCGCTCCGCGGCCGAACTGGCAGCACGGGTTCTGCTTATCATGGCGACGGCCGGTCTCGCGGGCCCCGGCGAGAGGGCGGATGTCAGCAAGCGCTTGAGCGGCGCAGAAGGCGTGACAGCGTGCACGCAAGCGCTCGCCGGCGAGACGGACGAAATCCGGAAGGTCCAGCTGACGCTTGCGCGCGCCATCCATCATATCGAAGCCAAAGAATACCAGCCGGCCTTGGACGACGCCCAGTCCATACCCACCGTCGCGGGGGCGAAGGCTGCCGACTTCGGATTCCAGCACAGCCTGTTGCTGTCGTCGCTCGAGCTGCAGGCCTACGCGCTCGTCTATCTCAAGCGTCCGGCGGAAGCGGAAGCGACGGCGCTCAAAATGGCCGACATAGCCCCTTACGACGTCATCACCCAGGAACGCGCCCAGCGCTTCATCGGTCTCACGCGCGAGCTGACGCCGTCCAAAAAGGCATATTTTGAAAGAGCCGCGACCATCACGCCGTCCGGCGCCCTCTATTACGCGCACGCCTATCTCTGGATCGGCGACTACCGCACTGCTGCAGCCCTCTATCAGGCCGTCCTGGATCGGATCGACGGGTTCAAGAACGACAAGACGCCACCGGTGCCGCAGCCGTCGCTCGAGGCGGGCCGCGCCGTAGCGCTGGCATTGGCCGGAGATTTCGCCGAGTCGAATGCCATTGCGGCGGACACGCGCAAACTGATCGATGCGCTTATGCAAAACGGGCAAGGGGCCCGCTGGCAGAACGTCGTGAATTCGGCCGAGGAAGATCTGGACTTCCAGGCCATTGCGGCCGAATTCGCGGCTGGAAAGGTCGCGCAGGCGCGCACGGAGTTCGCAGCGCGTTCGCGCTGGACCGCTACGCTCGCATCCGAGGTTGCCGACCTGACGGAGCGGCTCCGCAAAGGCGCGCCGGCCAGCGCCTTGACCGGCGCACTGGCGCGCGACCCTGAATCGATCCGGTCGGACTCGCTGTCCGCATGGGCGGGCGCGCTCACGTCGGCGGCGGACACCGACAAAAACCTTCTTTATTCGGCGATCCGGCCGCTGACGAGCATGGATCAGTACAGCCATTGGAACGACGACATCCGCGACACCAGCGACTCGCCATTCCTGCCGAGCAAGACCGGCAAGGAGACGTATACGGGCGATTTCGTGTTCATGAAGCGGGCAAACGGCATTGCTGCCGGCGAAGCGCTTCTGATGCATTGCGCGCTTCTGGCAAAGGCGCGCGGCAAGGCGGGTTTTGTGCTCGATCCCTATCGTCCTCGGCTCGACGCTGCAATTGTCCGCTTCGGCAATCCGGGTGATCCCGGCATGCCACCGTCGGTCTTCATCGACGCGGCGACCGTGATCGCGGCGTTGTCGGCGCAGTTTCCCGATCCCGCGGTGAAAGCTGCCGGCCGCTAAGATCGCCGATAAAGATACGCGACCATCGCAGCAAGCAGACTTGCCGCCCACGGCTGGCTCAGCCATGCTGATAAAAAATCAGGCGGGACGCACATGCTCACGAAGGCCGACGACTTTCCGGTCCACCAGCTGCCGGAGCCCATCGCCACCTCCGGTACGGACCGGAATTTCTACGATCGCTATTTCTTCAACGGCTACACGCTCGACGGACATATCTTCTTTGCCGTCGCGCTGGGTGTCTATCCGCATCTAAATGTCATGGATGCGGCCTTCTCGGTCGTCGTCGACGGCGTACAGCACAATTTAAGGGCTTCCCGGCTGCTCAAGAGCGAGCGGCTGGACACGCAGGTGGGTCCGATCAAGGTCACGGTGATAGAGCCGCTTGAGCGGCTGAAAGTCACCGTCTCGGACAATCCGCACGGCATCAGGGCGGAGCTCGTGTTTTCCGCGCGCGCCAAACCGGTGGAGGAGCCGCGGTTCACCTTCCGCCATGGTCCGCGCACCTTCATGGACTACACGCGGCTGACCCAGAACGGCGCCTACGAAGGCTTTATCTACATCCAGGGCAAGCGCATCGACATCGAGCCGGACATGGTGATCGGCACGCGCGACCGCTCTTGGGGTGTGAGACCCATCGGGCTTTCCGATCCGCAGCCGGTCGTGCCGCAAAGGCCGCCGCAATTTTACTGGCTGTGGTCGCCGCTCAATTTTCCCGACCTCTTCATGCTCTATCACAACAATGCCGACGAGACCGGCAAGCCATGGAATACCGCGTCTGTCGTCGGCGCACTCGGCGATGCCGAGCCGATGCACATGACGAGCTGCAAGTCGACCGTCACGTATAAATCCGGCACGCGGCACGCCAAGGCCTGCACGATCGAGGCGGTCGATGCGAAAGGCGGTGCGTGGCGCGCGGAGCTGGCGCCGCGGTACAACTTTTACATGTCGGGCATCGGCTACACGCATCCCGAATGGGGCCACGGCCAGTACAAGGGCGAGAATGTGCTCGGCTACGACAGCTTCGAAACGGCCGGCGTCGACGAGAAAGTGCCGCTCTTCTGGCATGTGCAGGCGTTCTCGACCGTCAGGCTTCACGGTCCGGCCGGTATCGAGCGCGTCGGCGCCGGCGTGCTCGAACAGCTTGTCATCGGTGCGCACGCGCCCTCCGGCTTCACGGGTCTGATGGACATGGCGCCATGAGCGCCGAGCTCGCGGCGCAAGCCTTTGCTAATCCTCCCCAACGCGAAGCGTGGGGGAGGTGGATTGCCGCGCGCAGTGCGGCAAGACGGAGGGGGCAGCGGGCGACGGAGACTGCGCCAGACGACGGCCCCCTCCACCGCTTCGCGGTCCCCCTCCCCCAAACTTCGTTCGGGGGAGGATTGGAACAGCGCCGTGACTGATCAACTTTCAACGCAGTTGGAAGAATATCTCGCGAAAAAGCTCGACGCGCCGCAGCTGCGCGTCAGCGATCTGGCGCGTATTCCAGGCGGCGCAAGCCGCGAGACCTATCGTTTCCGGGCTCGCTACGATGCCGGCAATGGCGAGATCGAGCGCGCGCTGATCCTCCGCCGCGATCCGCCGGCGAGCCTGATCGAAACCGACCGCACGACGGAATTCCGCGCCTATCAGGCATTCCACCGTCTGGGTTTGCCGGTCCCGGAACCGATTGCGCTGGAGCTCGACGCAACGGCGCTCGAGCGGCCGTTTTTCGTGATGGAGGAGATCACCGGCTGCGACGTGGCTTCGATCCTCAATCCCGATCCTTACGCGGCCAACCGCGACAAGATCGGCAGGCAGTTCTGGAGCGTGCTCGGTCAGATTGCAAAAGCCGATGTGAAGGCGATCGGGCTTGCCGATCTTGAAGGTGCGCGCGAGCCGAATGGAACCTGGCATCACGAAGTCGCCCGCTGGGAGAAAGTGATCGATGACGACGAACGCGAGCCGCAGCCGATCGCACGCGCGGCCATCCGCTGGCTGAAGCGCAACCCACCGCCGCCAGCGCAGAAGATCTCCATCGTACACGGCGATTACCGCACCGGCAATTTTCTGTTCAACGCTGCCGGTGAAATCCGCGCGATCCTTGACTGGGAGATGGCGCATCTGGGCGACCCGCTCGAAGATCTCGGCTGGGCGCTCGATCCTTTATGGGCGCATGGCGATCCCACCCATCCTGCGGGGCTCATCGCCCGCGCCGACGCGATCCGCATCTGGGAAGCGGCGAGCGGTCTCGAGGTTGATGAGAAAGCGCTTTATTGGTGGGAGACGTTCGCGAGCCTCAAGGGTCTTGCGATCTGGATTTCGGCGGCTTGCGAATACGCCGAAGGACGCAACACCGACGCGGTCAACGCCTTCTCCGGCTGGTATTGCCTCGCATTCCACAACAAGGTGCTGGCGGAAAGGCTGTCGCAATGAAGCCCGAAGTCGACCAGATCCTCGCGCTGTCCTCGCAGGCGTTGATGGGCGCGCTGGTACCGCAATTGCCGCCGGGCTTTGCGCAAGGCAGCGCTTCGCTTCTTGGCATCATGATGATGCTCTCTGCGCAGGAATACGAACGCGGCGCCGAAATCCGCGCGGCGGAGAACGCTGACATGCGCGCGCTGTTCCGTGAGGCAGCGCCCAGGATTGCCGATGCGGGGCTCAAATCCCTGGTTTCAAAGGCCGCCGCCACAGAGGATCGCTCTCTGAGAATATCCGCCCTCAACGCCGAGAACACGGAATTGCGGCGCGTCCTGATCCGTCTGCAAGCTCACGCGGAAGAGCATGCGGATCGCAGCCTCCAGCGCCGCATCTGGGACGTCCTGAAAGCGTCGGCCGAACGCCGACTCTTGCGTCTCGCGTGAACGCTGTCGCATTAAGCCTGGCGCTGGCGCAGGGCGCATCCGGCCTGGTCAGCGGCGTCACCAATCCGTTCCTCGGCGCATGGCTTGCCAACAAGGGACTTTCGGCAAGCGCGATCGGCGCCCTCATGGCCGCCGGCATGTTGCTGCGGGTTGCCTTCGTGCCGCTGTCGGGGATTGCGGCGGACGCGCGAAACGACCGCCGCGGCATGATGCTGCTGATGTACGTGATCATGCTCGCGGGCTACGGAACCCTCAGCGTCGTCATCACGCCGGCGCTTCTGTTTCTCTGCGTGATCCCTGCGCTCATCGCCGTCGGCGCCGCCAACCCGCTCCTGGAAAGCGTCTGCGTGCGCCTCTCGACCCGTTTTGGTTTCGACTACGGCCATGTCCGGCTGTGGGCGTCGTCCTTCTTCGTATTCGCCAATATCGCATCCGGCGCGCTGATCTCGTGGTTCGGCTTCGTCGTCGTGGCGCCCTGGCTTCTGGCCGCAAGCGCGCTCAACGTCGCGGCGGTTTATGCGCTCCCCGCGCCGCCCGTCGACCATCCGAAAATGGCGCTTGGCCCTCGCATGCGCTCCACATGGTCGGAAACGCGCGAATTGCTGCGCTCGCCGATATTCTTCCTCTTTCTGGCCGGTTCCGGGCTCGCACAGGGCTCGCACGCCTTCTATTACGCCTTCGGCGGTCTTCACTGGCGCGCACTCGGCTATAGCGGCGCACTGATCGGCGTCATCTGGCCGATCGGCGTGTTCGCGGAGATCGGCTTCATGGCGATTTCGCTGAAGCTGTTTCGGCGCGGTGTGGCTCCTCGCATTGGGCGGCATTTCCTGCGTCGCGCGCTGGACGCTTCTCGCGTTCGACCCGCCGCTGCCGGTCGTGATTGTCGCGCAGCTTCTGCACGGCGGCACTTTCGCGCTGACGCATTTGGGTGCGATGTATTTCGTGCTGCAGGCCGTGCCGCCGCGTCTCGCCGCGACGGCGCAAAGTCTTTATGCCGTCGGCAATGCCGGGATCGTGATGGGAATCGCGACATGGGCATCCGGCCCGCTCTACGCAAGCTATGGCGGCAAGGCCTATCTGCTGATGTCGGCGATGGGGCTGATCTCTGTGGTCTTCACGCTGCTGCTCGCCCGCGCTTGGGGCGGAGCAAGAATCCTCGAGGACCGTCACGACGAAGACCTGGCGATGATCTAGCTGCGCGGAAGTCCTTCCGGATATTCCGGCAGGATCTCTTTGGGATCGAACCAGCTTGAAGCGTCCGAGCGCCAGATATGGACCGCGCTTTGCGGTTTGACCTGTGTATCAAGGCATCCGAGGCGCAACAGCACGTTGCCGCTGGCCGGCCGTTCGGCCATCACATGCGAGCCGCAGTTCGAACAGAAGTACCGGAATTTTCCGGGCGAGGATTGGAAGCTTTTCAGAAGTTCTTCGCCCGCTGTCCAGCGGAAGCGCTCCCGCGGGATCGAGGCGACGCTCGAAAATGCCGACGCATGAGTTCTGCGGCAGGTTTCGCAATGGCAATGCACGATGGCGCGGATTTCCGCCTCGGCTTCGTAACGCACGCGCCCGCAGAGGCAGTGACCGGTCAGCATAGGAGGCTTCCTAAAGATTCACCACAGAGGCAGTGAGGCACGGAGACACTGAACGTGTATTGGACATCCGCGCTCTCGTTAAAGGGATTCTATAGCGCGCTTCGCGCAAACAAATATGGCGAAAGCGCTACTCGCGGAGGCGGGGAAGCACTCGCTATCTCAGTGCCTCACTGCCTCTGTGGTTCGACTTTTTTTAGTCGTTTCTGTACTTCCTCGCGAGCTGCTTCGTAGACCTTCATCAGATGCTTGGTATCTATGTCGGTATAGACCTGCGTCGACGACAAGGACGCGTGACCCAGAAGCTCCTGCACCGCGCGCAGGTCGCCACCGTTCGACAGCAGATGCGTCGCGAAGGAATGCCGAAGCGCATGCGGCGTGGCGCGTTCGGGCAGGCCGAGTCGCCCGCGCAGCCGCTGCATCAGGGCCTGCGCTTCGCGCGCGCTCATCGCCTTGCCGCGGCGCGAAATGAAAAGGGGCGCGTCGCGGCCACCAGAGAACGGAATGTTTTTCGCGTAGAACGCGATCGCGTCGCCCACCACCGGCAGGATCGGCACCACGCGCTCTTTCGCCCGCTTGCCGAGGATGGTCAGTGTCTCGCCCAGCGGCGCGTCGCGGCGTTTGAGACTGAGGGCTTCCGAGATGCGCAAGCCCGCGCCGTAGAGAAGGCTCAACAGCGCCACATCGCGCGCCGCGAGCCAGGCAATGTCATGTTCGGCCGCTTCCGCGAGCGTCCGCGCCGCATCGTCCACGCTGAGGGGCCGCGGCAGGCTTTTCGCCACGCGGGGACCCCGCACCGACCGCGCGGCGGCGTTTTCCAGGATCCCTTCGCGGATCAGGAACCGGAAAAAGCTCCGCACGGCCGACAAGGCGCGGCGCACGCTGCGGGAGGACAGCCCGTCGGCGCGGCGCTCCGTGATGAAGGCGCGGATATCGGCCGGGGCCAGCTTCGCCAGCATGCGCTCGTTGGGGACGCCGCCCTGATGGCCGCCGAGGAATCCGAGGAAGCTCGCAATATCGCGCTCGTAGGCGACAAGCGTGAGCGGCGACAACCGCCGCTCATGCGCCAGCGAGGCGAGCCAGTCTTTTTTCAGAGCTTCGGCAGATCGAGCCATGCGCGGATCGCGCGTTCCAGCGCGCGCGCAAAGAAACCGAGATCGGCGGCGGCCTCGTCGCTTTCGAGATGGCCTTCGGCCGCGGCGCCCAGCACATAGAGCGCGGCCGGCGTGTCGCGCCCGATGCGCAGACGAAAGATCACGACGCTTTTGCAGGCTTCGCCGCCGGTGCCGAGCAGCAATTCGCCGCCCCCGGCCAGGACGCCCATCATGCCGTCGGAGCCGAGGATGGCTGCGATGGTGCCCGGCGGAATCAGCCGCACGCCTTTGGTGCCTGTGGGCGCTGCGCCGTCTTCGCTTTCGACGCACAGCGCTGCGCGCTCGGCGCCAAAGGCCGGCGCCGCCGACATCGCCACCGCGATCGCCTCCTCGAAGCTCCTGGCATCGACCAGATCGAGCACCGCGCGACGCACGCCTTCGCCGAGCCGGACCACATGATCGCGCGCACCAAGCAGCGCATCGCGTTCCGCCCGCAAGGTTGCGGTCTCGCCCGTCAGCCGTTCGATGACGAAGCGCTGCAGGTCGCGCACTTCGCTCGCATCGAACCGTTCGGGCAAAAGCATCGCCAGCAGCTCGCCGTCGGCGGTCAGCTTGGCGCGGTTCATGCGGATATAGGCTTTCACCGCTTCCTGGGCGGCATCGGCCGGTTCGATGGACGGAGCGCTTTTTGTCATTCGGCTTTCAGTTTCGCTCCCGCCTTTTTGGCGTCTTCGAGGAAGGCGGCCAGGCCTTTGTCCGTCAACGGATGCTGGATCAGCGCGCGGAAGATGGCAGGCGGCAGCGTCGCCACATCGGCGCCGGCCAACGCGCAATCGCGTACATGCGTGACGTGCCGGATCGAGGCGGCGAGGATTTCGGTCTTGAAGTCGTAGTTGTCGTAGATGTGGCGGATCTCGCGGATCAGTTCCATGCCGTCCTGACCGGCGTCGTCGAGACGGCCGATGAAGGGCGATATATAGGTAGCGCCCGCCTTCGCCGCCATCATCGCCTGCACCGGCTGGAAGCAGAGCGTCACGTTGACTTTGTGGCCGTTGTCGCTCAAAGCGCGGCAGGCTTTCAGCCCGTCCCAGGTGAGGGGCACCTTGATCGTCACATTCTTGGCCACCTTGGCGAAACGTTCGCCTTCGGAGATCATGCCTTGAGCGTCGACCGCCAGCACTTCCGCGCTGATCGAGCCCGGTACCAGCGCACAGATCCGCTCCAGCGACTCGAGGAAGTTCAAACCCGTCTTGGCGGCGAGCGAAGGATTGGTTGTGACGCCGTCGATCAGGCCGGTCGCCGCGCACTCCGCGATTTCCTTGGGGTCGGCACTGTCGATGAAGAGCTTCATGGTCTATCCGCTGGCAAAGGTTCTCAGCGAAAATCGGTGATTGACCCGCCAGAATCAATCACCAAAGTGTATCCATGAACGACGCCGCCTTGAAGCCCCAAACTCCATTGGAGTCGGCGGACAATGCCCAATTGCGTGTGGGTGTTTTATTGCCGCTACCGCTCAAGGGGCCATACGATTATCGCCTGACCGAGCCTTTGCCGCGCGGAACGCTGGTTGCTGCGCCGCTGGGTCCGCGCGAGGCGCTTGGTGTCGTATGGTGCGACAGCGAAGGTTCCGTCGGCGATGCGAAATTAAAAACGGCGGTGCCGCTTGAAGGTTATCCGCGCCTTCCCGCAGCGCTGTGCGATTTCATCGATTGGGTGGCGCGTTACACGCTCAATCCGCCGGGCGTCGTCCTCGCGCTGGCTTTGCGTGCGCGGCAGGCCTTCGAACCGGAAAACATGCGCATCGCCTATGTGCGAGGCTCGACAACGCCGTCACGCATGACCGCCGCGCGCACGCGCGTTCTGAACGTGACGGCGGACGGTCTCGCGCGCAGCGTCGCCGCGATCGCGGAAGATGCGAACGTCACGCCGGCCGTCGTGCGCGGGCTGATCGAGGCGGGTGCGCTCGTCGAAACCGATCTGCCGGAATTCGAGCCGTTGCCGGTGCCCGATCCCGATGCTGTGCAGCCGACCTTGAACAAGGAACAAACGATCGCCGCCGATGCGCTGGTCGAGGCGGTGAAGGCGAAGCGGTTCTCCGCGGCGCTGCTCGATGGCGTCACCGGCTCGGGCAAGACGGAGACCTATTTCGAAGCGGAGGCGGAAGCGCTGCGGCAGAACCGGCAGGTGCTGATCCTTCTGCCCGAGATCGCGCTCACGGTGCAGTTCCTCGACCGCTTTGCCGAGCGCTTCGGCTGCCGCCCGGCGGAATGGCATTCCGATCTTTCGCAGAAGGAACGCCGGCGCGTTTATCGTGCGGTGCTGCGCGGCGAGGCACGGGTCGTTGTCGGCGCGCGTTCGGCGCTGTTTCTGCCGTACAGCGATCTGGGCCTCGTCATTGTCGATGAAGAGCACGAGCAGGCCTACAAGCAGGAAGACGGCGTTATCTATCACGCGCGCGATATGGCGGTGGTGCGGGCGCGGCTGGAGAATTGTCCGATCGTGCTGGCGAGCGCCACACCGTCGCTCGAAAGCTATGTCAACGCGTCGAGCGGGCGCTATCTGTGGCTGAAGCTGTCGAGCCGCCATGGCGAAGCGGTGTTGCCGGAGATCCGCCTGATCGATCTGCGCGAGAACCCGCCCGAAGCCGGCAATTGGATCTCGCCGCCGCTGGCCGAGGCGCTGGAGAAGACGGTGGCGAGCGGCGAGCAGGCGATGCTGTTCCTGAACCGCCGCGGCTACGCGCCGCTGACGCTGTGCGGCACCTGCGGCCACAAGCTCGTTTGCAAAAACTGTTCTGCCTGGCTGGTCGAGCATCGCTATCACCGAAAGCTCGTCTGCCATCATTGCGGCTTCGAAATGCCCGCGCCGCATGAATGTCCCGAATGCCATGCGGAGAAAAGCCTTGTCGCCTGCGGGCCGGGCGTGGAGCGCGTGGCGGAGGAATTCGCACGCACCTGGCCAGAGGTGCGCATCGCCATCGCCTCGAGCGACACGTTTCATGGACCCCAGGAAACGCAGGCCGCGATCCGCGCCATGGCCAAGCGCGAGATCGATGTCCTGATCGGCACGCAGATCGTCGCAAAGGGCCATCACTTCCCGCAATTGACGCTGGTCGGCGTCATCGATGCCGATTTGGGCGGCTCGGACGGGGACCTGCGCGCGCGTGAGCGGACGTTCCAGCTGTTGCACCAGGTGTCTGGACGGGCGGGCCGCGCAGCCAAAGCGGGCGTCGTGCTGATCCAGACGCGCAATCCCAAAGACAGCGTGATGCAGGCGCTGGCCAGCGAAGATCGCGATGCGTTCTTCGCGCGCGAATGCGCGGAGCGCAAACGCGTGCATGCGCCGCCCTTCGGACGCCTCGCGGCTCTCATTCTCTCCGGTCCCGACGGCGACGCGGTGCGCGAATCCGGTCGCGCCCTGGCGCGGGCGGCGCCTGCTGCACGCGGCGTCACGGTGTGGGGCCCGACGCCGGCCTTCTATCAGCTGCTGCGCGGCCGCACGCGCGAGCGACTTCTGGTGCAGGCCGACCGCGCGGTCGATGTGCAGGCGTATCTGCGAACCTGGCTCGAGCGCGTGAAGCTGCCTAACAGCGTGCGCCTCACCGTCGACATCGATCCGGTGAGCTTTTTCTGACGGGCGCATAAACGCCGCTTGGTAAAGCCCGTTTGCCATCGTTTTTCACGCGCCTTCGTTTTCCGTCGCCGCGCGGAACGATTTCGCACGCGACCCGTTCGGCTCGTGAAGGTGTTTGAAGCTCGGCTCGCCGTTACACGCGTCCATTACCCGGGGTTTCCATGGGAGATGCGCATGAGCAAGACCGTCATCCAGCACGTGCTATCGCGGCTTCATGACATCGGGATCACGGACATTCTCGGCGTCGCGGGCGACTACGCCTTTTCGATCGACGATGCGGTCTGCGCCGACAAAAGCCTCAGATGGGTCGGCTGCTGCAACGAGCTGAATGCGGCCTATGCGGCAGACGGCTATGCGCGCATGCACGGAATGGCGGCATTGTGCACGACTTACGGTGTCGGTGAGCTGAGTGCGATCAACGGCGTCGCCGGGTCCTATGCCGAATTCGTTCCGATCTTCCATCTTGTCGGCATGCCCGCGAGCGGCGTGCAGGCGGCGCACCGGCTGGTGCACCACACGCTCGGCAACGGCGAGTTCGATCTTTTCTACAAGATGGCCGACACTGTGGTATGCGCCCGCGCGATCCTGACGCCAGAGAATTGCATCACCGAAACCGAGCGGCTGATTGAGACGGCGCTGCGCGAACGCCGGCCGGTGTATCTCGGCATCCCGTCCGACTACGCCGACATGCCCGTCGTCCAGGCGACGGAGATGGCGCCCAAAATCATTTCGGATGCGGCGAATCTCGAGGCGGCCGTGAAGGCGACGGTCGCAGTCCTGACGGCAAGCAAAACCGCCTGCATCCTGCCCGGCGTCGTCATCTCGCGCTTCGGCCTGAACGATCTCGTCGGCAAGATCGTCGACGCGTCGGGTCTGCCCTTTGCCACCATGGTCATGGACAAGAGCGTGCTCGACGAAAGCCATCCCGGTTACATCGGCATGTATGACGGACGCATCATGAACGACGAGGTGCGCAGCTTCGTCGAAGGTTGCGACTGCGTCCTCTGCATCGGCGCCATGGCGACGGATTTCAATACGGGGGCTTTCACTGCGCGGATCGATCGCTCGAAGAGCATCCATATCGCGCCGGATTTCGTGCGCATCGGCGCCGCCATCTACGATCACCTGCAGATGAAGGACTTTCTTTTCGCGCTGCTGAAGCGCATCCCGAAGAAATCGATTGCAGGGCCCAAGGCTGAGGGGCTGGGGAAGCCGGTTGGCAAGCCGGGCGACAAGATCACGCCGGAATATCTCTATCCGCGCTGGCAGGAGATGCTGCGGCCGGGCGACATCCTGATGACGGAAACCGGCTCATCGTCGATGGGGCTCGCCTTCGCCAAAATGCCCAAGGGCGCGATCTTCCACAATCAGGCGCTCTGGGGCTCGATCGGCTGGGCCACGCCGGCCGCCTTCGGCGCTGCGCTGTCGTCGCCGGACCGCCGCGTCGTCCTCGTGACCGGCGAAGGATCCCATCAGCTGACGGCGCAGGAGATCGGCCAGTTTCACCGCTTCGGACTGAAGCCGATCGTCTTCGTGCTCAACAATGACGGCTATCTGATCGAACGCCTGCTCTCGAAGCATCCCGACTACTATTACAACGACGTTGCGCCCTGGCATTACGACAAGCTGCCGGAAGCGCTCGGCTGCGACGGCTGGTTCACGGCGCGGGTCACGACTTGCGGCGAACTCGATAAGGCCATCAAGGAAGCGGAGTCGTCGGGCAAGGGCGCCTATATCGAAGTCGTGACCGACAAATACGCAGCGCCACTGCCGATGCGAAAAGTGCATGAGGCGGTGGCCTCGCTTTACGCGGCGGAGTGACGCGTTCGCCTACGTCGCGGGGGCCATGCTGTGGACAGCCGGCTTCGTCCGGTACACGTGCGGATGACCGTGGTGGAACGGCGGGGGCCTAGGCCGCCGATCCCAGAAACGGGCGCAGGGCATGGACTGCAGTGCGCGCACGTGCGTACTGCGCACTCGCCGCCTCCAGAAGCAGCGATATTTCGGATCGGTCGGAGCGGGTAATGGAAAAGCGCTCCGCCGTCTCCAGCAGGAGGCCCAAAGCCGTCAGCGCGTCCATCAATTCACGAACGGACTTTGCGGGATCGCAGAATTCAAGGGGCCTATCCATGAGGGCCTCATCGATATCACGATGGCCTATCCAGTAGCGGATTTGGCCGCCCAGGGGCAGCCGATAATATTTGCAAAACCTGATCTGGATCAGATTTCTCGTGTGTTTGTCCCAGCATTCTGGAACCGATCTGAGGCCCGTCCGAACATGGCCGGCAAGAACGGCAACTGGCGCATACCGACCGAGAAGGGCCCACAATTCCTGGCGCCTGCGCTGTGGCACCGCGGGCCGACCCCCGGCGAGCTCCTGTCCGAGGAAGATCAATCGATGCTCGCCGTCCTCTCGACGGTCGTTCGATTCAAAAAGGGTCAGGCGATCTACACCCAGGGCGATGAAGCGAAAGCAGTGTTCAATCTCGTCAGCGGCGTTGCGAAGAGCTTCAAGTCTTTGCCGGACGGGTCGCGCCATGTTGTCGGCTTCCTGTGGCCCAAGGACATCTTCGGACTCTCCGAGCAGGGACAGTATGTGAATTCGGCGGAAGCAGTGACGCCCGTCACCGCGTACCGGATTGCGGCCCCCGCTCTCGAGCAGCGCCTGCGACGCGATCCATCCCTGAATTACCAGGTGCTTTGCCGGCTCTGCATGGAGTTGCGCGAAGCGCAGTATCACGCCTTCATCCTCAGCCGCCATCGCGCAGCCCTCTCCAAGCTTGCGCTGTTTTTCCAGATGCTTCTCGCCCATGAGATGGCGCACGAACAGCATTCGGATGATCTTCGTCTCCCGATGACGCGAGGCGATATCGCGGATTTCCTTGGAACATCGTCGGCGGTGGTGACGAGGGCCCTGCGGGCGCTGGCGGATCGGGGGATCGTCGAAATCCTGGATCGGCATCGCGTCCGCATCATGGATCGCGAACGGCTCGAGGAGGTCGCCCTCGAGACGGGGGCCGGACCGGGGAGCAGACAAAGGCGGCACGCGCGTTGATATGGCTCAATATCAGCAGACGACAGGACGCTATGCTCCCGCCCCATTCTTGAAGTGGGGTGCCATGGCTTCCTCGCGCACCGTTTACATCGTCGAGGACGACGACGCCGTGCGCAATGCCATGCGCTTGCTGCTGGAAATCCACGATTACCGGGTCGAAACCTTCCGGTCGGCCGAGGAGTTGCTTGAACGGCAGGTGCAGGCCCTCGAGGGCTGCCTGTTGACCGACCTTGTGATGGGGGGAATGTCGGGGGTCGATCTCATCGAAAATCTTCGCGCACGCGGCGTTAGGATTCCCATGGCGCTGATGTCGGGCCGGCTGCTCACACGGCCTGAGCAGTCCCGGATCGCAGGGATGACCTTTCTTCCCAAGCCGGTGGCGCCGGGCGATTTGTTGGATTGGCTGGAAAGTCTGGAAGACGAATAACCGCGCTGCTGGGAATCGAGCCCGACACGCCGGCTCGCGCGCCGGCGTTGCAATGGACCTCCCGGTCAGCTACCGGGTCCGGGCTATGCCCCAGCTTCCTCTTCTCCGCCTCCGTCCCAAAGAAGGTCGCCGCGTGCGCGGCGGCGCGCCGTGGGTGTTCTCCAACGAGCTGGCGCTCGATGCGGCGGCGAAGGCGCTTGGCCCCGGATCACTCGTGCGGCTGGAAGGCGACGACGGCAAGGCGCTGGGCGTCGGCTATTTCAATCCGCAGAGTCTGATCGCGGTCCGGCTGTTCGAATGTCCGGCCGAAACGAAGATCGATGCCGCGTTCCTCGAAGCGCGGATCGCGCGCGCGCTGGTGCTGCGCGAGAGCCTTTACGATCGTCCCTATTATCGACTCGTGCATGCGGAAGGCGATGGGCTTCCCGGCCTTACCGTCGATCGCTTCGATCGGACGCTGGTCGTGCAGATCACGACGGCCGGCATGGAGAAATTGCAGGAGTCGCTGCTGGCGGCCCTGCAGAAACTGCTCAAGCCTGAAACTATCCTGTTGCGCGCCGATGCACCGGTGCGCGCGCTCGAGGGACTCGAGACTTATGTGAAGACCGTTGAAGGAGAGGCGCCGCATCATCTTGCCGTCGAGGAAA
>DATKON010000159.1:0-7129 GCA_035524575.1 Rhizomicrobium sp. | reverse complement strand
TCCATGCCGAACTCTGGCAGGAGGACGTCGCGAAGCCAGTGGCCTCTTTGCGCGGCCATTTCCTGCTGGCGAGCTGAGGCTTAATTCAGCGGCCCGTCGACGCCGCCGACGCTGAGCCGGCCTGCACCCAGCAATGCGACGATCAGTCCGCCGAAGAGATAGAACATCTCGAGTTCCAGCGCGTAGCCGCCCATCGGGCCGATGGCGAGAAGCTGATGCATGCCCACGAGGTAGATCGCCACGAGCATATTGATCACGACGAGCCCTCCGCCCAGTCGCGCAAAAAGGCCCAGAACGATCAGCGCCGGCGCTACGATTTCGCCGAAATAAGCGCCATAGGAGAGCGCCTCGGGCAGGTGGTGCCCTGCCAGCATCTGTTTGATCGGCGCGATGCCGGTCAGCAATTTGTGGACGCCGTGAAAAAGCAACAGAACGCCGACCGAAAGCCGGGCGACCAGCTTACCTAAATCCTCACTCATGAAATCCCCCACACCCGCTCCATCGCGGTCCGCGGACGATAGCGCAGTTTTTTGAAGGCGGCGAGACGAAGCGTCACTCTTCGAATGGCGATTGCGGCGGCCGCGAAGCATCCGGCGTATCGCCGGCGCCTGGGCGGCGGATAGTGGGCCTCGCGGCGCGGTGCGGATTGATGACAATCCGGTCCCGCTTTGGATTGCGCGGCTGCTTGACGGCGCCGGTGTCGGCACTGCGCACGCCCGGCTTGGCGGGGGGACGCCTACGCGTCCCTTCCGAACGGCGCGGTCCGAAGCTTGCGCGCAAACCTTCCAGGATCATCAGCGCAGTGAACGCTGTGGCGAGACCAAAGGCGATCTGGATGTGCGGCGGCTCCTTCGCCAGCAGCGCAGCTATCCGTACGCCGATATCATGCCAATCCGTCATTACCAGCCCCCGTCTCGTCGGCTTTATTGTGCCGATGCGAGATCAAGTCGCCAAGCACAATCATTGCCCAGCGATTACGCAAGCTGATGCCTCGTTGTGCGAACTAGACGTCGAGGCCGACCGTGTCGCTGAGATGCGCGATACGGTCGCGCGCAAGGCAATCAAGCAGCTCGCGCTTCAGCCGCGCTACGAGCCCGGGACCTTCGAAGGCGAGCGCGGTGTAGAGTTGGACCAGCGACGCGCCGGCGCGGAGTTTTGCATAGACGTCCGCACCGGATGCGATGCCGCCTGCACCGACGAGAACAAGTCGCGCCCCGACGCGCTGGCGCATCGCACGCAGCAGTGCGGTCGAAGGGGAAAACAGGGGCGCACCGGAAAGCCCGCCCGATTGCTGCGCATATGGACTCTTCAGCGATGCAGGCCGTGCGATCGTCGTGTTGCTCACGATCAAGCCTTCGATGCCGCTGGCCAGCGTCACCTGCGCGATGTCGTCGGCGGCGTTGGGATCGATATCGGGCGCGATCTTGAGGAGGAGCGGCACGCGCAAGCCGCCCGTGGCGCGCGCATTGGTCAGGAGCGCCAGAAGATGCTCGAGCTCGCTCTTGTTCTGGAGACCGCGCAGGCCGGGCGTGTTGGGCGAAGAGACGTTGACGGTCACGTAGGATGCGAATGGGGCGAGCCTGGCGAAAGCCTCGCGATAATCCGCGCTCCGATCGGTGCTGTCCTTGTTGGCGCCGATATTGATGCCGACAATACCGGTGCGCGCGCGCCTTTCGAGGCGTCGCGCCATTGCCTCCATGCCTTCGTTGTTGAAGCCCATCCGATTGACGACGGCGCGATCGGCGGGGAGCCGGAAAAGGCGCGGGCGCGGATTGCCGGATTGCGGCCTCGGCGTCACCGTCCCGCATTCGACGAAACCAAAGCCGAATTTTGCCATCGCATCGGGAACGCGGGCATCTTTGTCGAAACCGGCGGCGAGGCCGATGGGATTGCGGAAATGAAGACCCAGAACGTCGATGGCAAGGCGCGGATCGTCCGCATCCGCTCTCGGCAACAGCTGGTCGAAGGCGCTCAGAAGCGACAGTGTGGCCTGATGTGCTGTCTCGGGCGGCAACAGGCGCAGCGCCGCCGCTCCCATATTCGCTAACGAGGCCGGGATTTTCATTGCGCTGCACGGGCTTCCGGAAGGACCGTTCGAGGCGTAGCATTGGGCGTCGGGTTCGGTCCAGCAGGGTCGGAACGCATGGGGCTGTTCGGAAATCTGTTCGGAAGCAAAGCGCGCACAGACGCCGCGCGTATGCTGACTTCCGTTCCGCTCGACGCGCTGGAAGAGGTCAAGGACCGCATCCTGTCCGATTGCGCCAGGCGCGCCGACTGGAGCCAGCACGCGCGAATCCTGATCGCCGACCGCGCCAAGGAAGTCTTCTATCTGATCCTCGCCGCGCGCGATCTGCTGCGCGCCAACAGGCTTGAGCGCAGCGATCTCGACAATATTGCGATACTGGTCGAGAAGGCGACGGCGGCCGAGGAACAACTCGCCGCTCAGCTCGATCCCCTGGGTCCGGATGCGCGCGACCTACGGCGCGAACTCGCGAAGGCGTTCGCACCGTGCCGCGAAGCAATCGTGCAACTCCTTCCGCGTCAGGACGGATAACCCTGATCGCGGCGGACCAGGCGGAGCGCAACCGTCGTGTCGCCGCGCTTCAGCGTCTCCAGCAGTTCGCGGGCACGGTTCCGGGCGAAGGTTTCGTAAGCCGATTGCGGCTGGCAGGCGAGCGCATGGGTCAATGACGCTTCGACGTCCTTCTGATAATCGGGAAGATCGTAGGCCGCGAGCGCCAGCGCATATTGATAGCGGATGACGAGATTGCCCGGCGCCGCCGTGAACGCCTTGGCATAGTATTCCTGTCCCGATTCCAAGCGCGCGCCGAACAGCCAGCGCGCCAGTGTCGCGCCGCCACCGCGCACGATCTCGATGTGCCAGCTTCCCATCGCGGCGAGTGCCCACGGATTTTGAGGATCGGACGCAAGCGCTGCGTCGAGCTCGCGCTTGGCTTCGCTGGCATAGCCTTTCGACTGGGCCGCGAGGTTGCCGATGATGCGCGCTTCGTAGCCGATCGCGGCAGCGAGGTAGATATGGCCCTCCGGTACTTTCGGATCGGCGGCGATGGCCTTGCGGGCGAGATCCTCGGCCCTTTTCAGGCAGTCGAGGCATGGCTGCTCGCGCATCATGTCGTCGGCAAGGACAGCGCGCGCGGCAATGGCATAACCGGAGGCATCGTTCTCCGCGATGCCGGCCGCTTCGGCCTGTGAGTATTGTCCCGCGAGATAGAGCGACAACGGCGTCTCGGCAGCGAAAGCCGGAAGAGGCAGCAGCGCTGCCGCCAGGACCGCCAACATCACTCGTCGCATCAGTTCCCCTGCAGTTCGCCCTTCAGCGCGCGCCGGATGAGCGCGGCGGTCTCGGCGCACCCGAACAGCGCCGCAAACGATCCGAAGCGCGGGCCTTGCGTCTGCCCGAACAATATCTCGTAAAGCGCCTTGAACCAATCGCGCAGCGGCTCGAAAGCATGGCGTTTGCCGATTTCGTATACGGCGTTCTGGACGGTCTCCGCGTTGCGCTCGCCTTTCATGGCGTCGAGAGCGCTCGCCAGCTCTGCGAGCGCCGCGCGCTCCTTATCGGACGGCGCGCGATAACGTTTCTGAGGCCTTACGAAATCTTCATAGTAGCGCAGTGCGTATCCGACGAGGCGATCAAGTCCGGGATTCTTCTCCGGAGAAGCGTCAGGCGCGTAGGAGCGGATGAAGCCCCACAAAACGGCGCGATCATGCGCATTCGACGCCGAAACGAGATTGAGCAGCAGCGCGAAGCTTACCGGATAGGTTTCGCGCGGGGGCTTCTTGTTATGGATGTGCCAGACGGGATTTTCCATCGCCTTGGTGTCGTCGTTGTGTTCGACCCAGTATTGCTTGAGGAGATCGATATAGTCGTCGACGGCCTTCGGGATCACGTCGAAATAGAGCCGCTTCGCCGAACGCGGCTTCTGGAACATGAAGAGCGCGATACTCTCCTCCGGGCCATAGGTGAGCCATTCGTCGATGGTGAGGCCGTTGCCGCGCGATTTCGAAATGCGCTCGCCGTTTTCATCGAGGAACAATTCGTAGTTGAACCCTGCGGGCGGCGTGCCGCCCAGCGCCTTCAGGATCTTCGACGACAGCTCGACTGAGGGAATGAGATCCTTGCCGGACATTTCGTAGTCGACGCCGAGTGCAAGCCAGCGCATCGCCCAGTCGGCTTTCCATTGCAGCTTCGTATGGCCGCCGGTCACCGGCACTTCCATCTTCCGCCCGTCTTCCTCGAAGACGACGGTGCCCTTAGTCTTATTCCACTCGAGGAGCGGAACCTGCAGCACCCGGCCCGTCTCGGGCGAGATCGGCAGAAACGGCGAATAGGTGGCTCTGCGGTCTGAGCCAAGGGTCGGCAGGACGATGTCGCGGACCTTCTCGTAATTCTCGAGGATTGTGAGAAGCGCCGCGTCGAAGCGCCCGCTCTTGTAGCATTCGGTTGCGCTCAGGAATTCGTACTCGAAGCCGAAGCGATCCAGAAAAGCTCTGAGCCGCGCATTGTTGTGAGCGCCGTAGCTCTCATGCGTGCCGAAAGGATCGGGCACCGAAGTGAGCGGCTTGCCGAGATTGGCCGCGAGCAGCTCCTGATTGGGCACATTGCCGGGGACTTTCCTCAGACCATCCATGTCGTCGGAGAACGAGATGAGCCGCGTCTTGACGTCCGACATGGACTCGAAAGCGCGCCGGACCCAGCTCGTGCGCGCAACTTCGCCGAATGTCCCAATGTGGGGCAGGCCGGACGGGCCGTAGCCCGTCTCGAACAGCACCGTGTCGATCGGCTTGCCGTGCGCCGCACGCGCTTCCACCCGCTCCACAAGCTTGCGCGCCTCTTCGAAGGGCCAAGCATGGGCATCATAGGCAAGCTCTTGCGAGCGGGGGACGGGAGCCGAAGGCATTGTAAACCTTAAACGTTTTGAAAGGGGCTGAAGCTAGGCTCCACCAGAGGGGCCGTCAATGTTGGGGCTAGCGCCAGAACCGCGCAATGTGTCGGCGGAAAAGCCGAACGCAGAAGCGGCCGCGATCTTCGCCGGGCGCATCGATCTACTGTACCGCCTCGGCAGGCTGCAACTCTATCTTCCCTTCGCCGCGCTCTGTATTGCCGGAATGCTTTATTCGGGGCGGGAATCGGTTGCGACCGTCGTCCTACCGCTGCTTCTTCAGATCCTGGTGACGGTGGCGACGAGCAGTCTCGCCCGCGCCTATGACGCGCGTTCCGTCGACGCTCCGAAACTCTGGGGGCGGCGCTATGCGATCGCGTCGGCGGCCTCGGGCGCGGCCTGGGGCGTGGGGGCGGTCCTCTGGTTCATCCCCAACCTGTTTCCGGCCGAAGCCTTCCTCGTGCTCGCCTTCCTCGGTCTGACCGCTACGGAATTCATCGCGCGCTGCGCCTATCGTCCCGCCTATGTTGCGCATGCGGTCTGTTCGCTTGGACCGCTCGCAGCAATGCTCGTGCTCGCGGGAAATATCTATGCCAGCTTTTCCGCGCTGCTGGTGCTGTTCTTCGGCGGCGTCCTTTATTCCTATTGCGACAGTATCGGGGAACTGATCGACGACAGTTTGCGCCTGCGCCACCACAATGCGGAACTCGCGGCCGAACTGTTCGTGGAAAAGCGCGAGGCGGAGCTTGCTCGTGACATGGCCGAAGCGAGCACGCGCGCGAAATCCGCATTCGTCGCCAATATCAGCCACGAGATCCGCACACCTCTGAATGCGCTCCTCGGCATGGCGCAATTGCTCGACCGCAGCGAACTCGACCGCGCCCAGCGGAGCCACGTCAAGGTTCTGCTCGAGGCAGGCGCCGGTCTCAAGACATTGCTCGACGACGTGATCGCGTTGTCGCGCGATGAAGGCGAGGCGCGCGATCTCGAGGACGAAAGCTGCGATGCGGCCCAGGCCGCCCGGACCGTGGCGCGCGTGTTGCGACCGAAAGCCTGGGAAAAACAGCTGAAGCTGAGTGTCACGGCCGCCACCAATCTGCCGCGCGTGGCCGCCGATCCGCGCCGCGTCCGGCAGGTGCTGCTGAAGCTCGCCGACAACGCGCTCAAATTCACGCATCGCGGCTGCGTCGAGCTCAGCGTGACGACGCATCGCGCCGGGGAGGGCACGGCATTGCGCTTTTCCGTAACCGATACGGGATTGGGCATCCCCTCCGAAGCACTCGACAAGGTCTTCGAGCCATTCGCCGCCGGCGACTACTCTTATGCGCGCCGCACAGACGGCGCGGGCCTTGGCCTTGCGGTCGCGCGGCGCATCGTCGAGCAGCTGGGCGGGCAGATCGGTTTCGAAAGCGAAGCCGGCGAAGGTTCGACGTTCTGGTTCACCGTGCCGGCGATCGACCGAAATCCCGCCGAGCGGCTGGAAGCCGTCCCCATCGCGGCCGATGCGCCTCCTCCTTGGGGACTTTCAATCCTTCTGTGGTGTGCGGAGGAAGCGACCCGCGCCGAGATGGTCAACATGCTCGAGCCGTTCGGCAATCATCTGGTGGTCGCAAAGAGGCTTACCGACGCAATCGGCCTCGCCGGTCGCGAGACGTTCGATGCGATCATCATCGACGCGAACGAAGCCGATTCCATGGCTGCGGCGCCGGGCGTGCGGGCGCCGATCCTGGCGGTGGTTTCGGCCGGCATGCGCCTTCCCGACGCCATTGCGGAAATCCTGCGTTGGCCGGCGCGCGCGAACGTTCTCTATGGCGCTCTGCGCGAGCTTCTGGGCCGCGGCGCCGACGCCGGCGCGCGGCTCGAGTCCCAGCAAACGATAGCCGCCATCGACGCGCCGGCTTTTGCAGCGCTCGAGAAATCGCTCGGCCTCGAAACGATGATCGAGATCCTGCACGCCTATATCGCGACGGCGGAATCGCTGTGCGTGGGGCTTGCGGACGCGAGCGAGAAGCAGGGCTGGGACGATGCCACGCGGATCGCCCACGACATCGCCGGCGCCGCGGGCGGTCTCGGGCTGGCCGCTCTCATGGCGGCCGCGCGCAATTTCGCGCAGAAAGTCCGCGACGGCGGCAGCGATGCGGATCTGAGGACTGCCGCGCAGACGATCATGGACGAGCACAACCGCGTCCGCCGCGCGCTCGCCAATCTCTATCCGGAACTGGCGG
>DATKON010000158.1:0-2558 GCA_035524575.1 Rhizomicrobium sp. | reverse complement strand
GATCCGAACGGCGCTGCGCCGCGCACGGGATCGTCCGCATAGAGCGCGAGGATGTTGAGCCCGTCGTCGAAGGCGCCGTTCTGGTGCAGCGCAGCCGCGCTCATCCAGGTGCGGATCTTCGAGCCGCCCCAGGACGCGTTGATGAGCCCGAGCGGCACATGCACTTTTTTCTGAAGTTCGCGCGCGAAGTAATAACAGGTGGCGGAAAAATCGCCGACGGTCGCCGGCGTGGTCGGTCGCCACTCGGGCCGCTGTGGAAAATCCGCCAGCGACGTCGGGCTCGCGACGTCCGGTACGGTGAACATGCGAATGCTGTCGTTGTTCGCGTTCTCGATCTCCGAACGGGAATCGAGCGTGCGGCGGACCTGCAGCACCATGTTCGACTGACCGGAGCAGAGCCACACATCGCCGACGAGCATGTCGCGCACGTCCTGCTCGCCGCCGCCGGCTTTGGCGCTGAGCACATAGGGTCCGCCGGCCGGCATTGCCGGCAGGCTCGCGCGCCAGCTTCCGTCCGCATCGGCATGGGCTTGGGTGGAATTTCCGGCGAGCGACACGGTGACGTCGGCACCCGGTTGCGCGTGCCCCCAGACATGGATCGGCGCATCTCGCTGAAGAACGGCGTGATCCTGGAACACGCCCGCCAACAGGTCCGCGGATGCGGGTCCCGCCCACAGAAGCGTGAGCAGAAGGAAACCGAGCTTTTTCATTCCTCCCCATCCGGGCCGTTGAGCCTCTTGGCTGTTAGTGGTAACGCTACCTTGCGCGCAATGCCAAGGAAAAATCGGCGCATCCTATGTTGCGCCGCAAGAGGGGAAGCCTTTGCGCAAACTCGACCGTCGCGAATGTGTGGCACTGGGACTGGCGGCGCTTGCCGCTGGCGGCGCGGGCGATCCGCCAGCCCGCGCCGGTCTGGCGCCGGACACGCTCAATGCGCTCGCCAAGGGCAAGGGCCTGATGTTCGGCAGCTGCCTCGGCACCGGTCCGAGCGGCGCCTCCCCGTCAACCGCCTTCGAAGGTGCGCGGTCCAGATCCTTTGACGATCCGAACGTGCGCGCGCTGACGGTTGCGCAGGGCGGCCTGATGGTCCCGGAAAACGAGCTCAAATGGTACGTGCTGCGGCCATCGTCCGACCGGTTCGATTTCCGGCGCGCCGACATTCTGGTGGGATTTGCGGAACACCATGGCCTTGCGGTTCGCGGCCACACGCTCCTCTGGAACGCCGCCAAATGGTTTCCCGCCTGGGTGGCGAGTCACGATTTCGGCGCGCGTCCTGCCGCCGAAGCCGAACGGCTTTTGCGTGAGCACATCACCACCGTGTGCCGGCGCTACGGCACGCGCATCTTCGCCTGGGATGTCGTCAATGAAACCATCGATCCGGATACCGGCAAGCTCCGGGACACAGTCTTCACGAAATATCTCGGTCCCGAAGCCATCGACATCGCGTTCCATGCTGCCCGCGAAGCTGCGCCGCATGCGCAGCTGGTCTACAACGATTACATGAGCTGGGGCCCGACGAATGCTGTCCATCGCGCAGGCGTCCTCGAGCTGCTCGCGCGGCTGAAGACGAACGGCGTGTCGGTCGACGCGTTGGGCGTGCAAAGCCACATCGGGCCGGGTGCCACCGACGCGGGCGCATTCTTCAATGCGGAGGACCAGCGAAGCTGGCGGAGCTTTCTGGATTCCGCCACCGCCATGGGGCTCGATCTCGTCATTACCGAATTCGACGTTGGCGACCAGACCATGCCGGCCGACATTGCCGTGCGTGATCGCGACGTCGCCGCCTTGGCGCGCGACTATTTCGATCTCATGCTGAGCTACAGGCAGCTGCGTTATGTGATGGCGTGGGGCCTCGTCGACCGTTATTCCTGGCTCGAAGATCGCTGGCCGCGCACCGACGGACTGCCGAAGCGCCCCTGCCCTTACGACGGAAATTATCAACCCAAACCGCTGCGCGAGGCGATCGCCGACGCCTTCCGCGCCGCACCGTTACGCCCCACACTGGAGATCGGATGAAGGCTTTTCTCGTCGGCGCCTTCGCGTTGCTGTTTGCGGTCTCGGCTCGCGCCGAAGACGGCTACGATCTCTGGCTTCGTTACAAGCCCGTCGAGACGCAATATCTCGCGGCCTATCGCGCGGAGACTGCGTCGCTCGTGGCGGCGGGCGCCTCGCCGACGCTCGCGGCGGCACAGGACGAACTCGCGCGCGGGATAACCGGTCTCACCGAACGCAAACCCGCGGTCGCGTCATCCGTGACGACCGACGGTGCCGTCCTCTTCGGCACGCCTTCCGGGAGCAACCAGATCGCCGGCCTTCATCTGCCGCTCGCAGGTCTTGGCGGCGAGGGATATCTCATCCGCAGTGCCAGGGTCGGCGGGCACAGGACAATCGTCATCGCCGCGAACAGCGATGCCGGCGTGCTCTACGGCGCCTTCGCGTTCCTCAGGCTGATGCAGACGCGCCAGACGCTCGCGGGCCTCGACATCGCGTCCGCGCCGAAGCTCGAGCATCGCGTGCTCGATCACTGGGACAATCTCGAACGGACGATCGAGCGCGGC
>DATKON010000157.1:0-40663 GCA_035524575.1 Rhizomicrobium sp. | reverse complement strand
GGTCAGGCGGAACAGGCGTCCCTGCGACTCTTCCGGTTTGTGCTTCAGCAGCTTCGAGCACATCATCGGCGTCAGGGTCAGCGAAACTACCGCCGAGACCAGGATGGTGACAGCAAGCGTCACCGCGAATTCGCGGAACAGCCGTCCGACCACCTCCTGCATGAAGAGAAGCGGGATCAGCACCGCGATCAGGGACACCGTCAGAGACACGATCGTGAAGCCGATTTCGCCCGCACCCTTCAGCGCGGCTTCGAGCGGGGATTCGCCCGCCTCGATATAGCGCGAGATGTTCTCGATCATCACGATCGCGTCGTCGACGACGAAGCCCGAGGCAATCGTCAGCGCCATCAGGGAAAGATTGTTGAGTGAGAAGCCCATCAAATACATGACGGCGAAAGTGCCGACGATCGACAGCGGCACCGACAGGCTCGGGATCACCGTCGCCGGCACGCTCCGGAGGAAGACATAGATCACGAGCACGACGAGCACGACGGCCAGGCCAAGCTCGAATTCGACGTCGCTGACCGAAGCCCGGATCGTGTTGGTGCGGTCGGTGACGGTCGACACCTTCACGGACGCCGGCAGACCGGCCTTTATCTGCGGCAGCAGCTGCTTGATGTTGTCAACGACCGAAATCACGTTGGCGCCGGGCTGGCGCTGCACATTGATGAGGATCGCCGGCGTCGTGTTCATCCAGCTCGTGAGCCGCGTGTTCTCCGCGCCCTGAATGACGGTCGCGACATCGGAGAGCTTGACCGGATTGCCGTTCTTGTAGGCGAGGATGATGTTCTTGTAGTCGTCGGCGTTCTTTATCTGGTCGTTGGCGTTGATCGTGTAGGAGCGCGAGGCGCCATCGAAGCTGCCTTTGGGCGCGTTCGAGTTGGCGTTGCCGATCGTCGTCCGCAGGTCGTCGATGTTGAGACCGTAGGCCGCCAGCGCCTGAAGATTGGCCTGGATGCGGATCGCCGGCCGCTGTCCGCCCGCGATGCTGACAAGGCCGACGCCGGCGAGCTGAGAAATCTTCTGCGCGATGCGGGTGTCGGCCATGTCCTCGAGCTGCGGCAGTTGCATTGCGTTCGAGGTCACCGCGAGCGTCAGGACCGGCGCGTCCGCCGGGTTGACCTTGGCGTAGATCGGCGGTGCGGGAAGGCTGGTCGGCAGAAGGGAGTTGGACGCATTGATCGCCGCTTGGACTTCCTGCTCGGCGACATCGAGGCTGAGGCTCAAGTCGAATTGCAGCGTGATGACGGAGGACCCGCCGGAGCTGATCGAGGACATCTCGTTCAGTCCGGGCATTTGACCGAACTGCACTTCGAGCGGCGCCGTGACCGTCGTCGTCATCACTTGCGGGCTCGCACCGGGCAGGAATGTCTGCACCTGGATCGTTGGGTAATCGACCTCCGGCAAGGCCGACAGCGGCAGATAGCCAAAGCCGACGATGCCGACGAGCATGATCGCGATCATCAGCAGCGATGTCGCGACAGGCCGAAGGATGAAGGGACGCGACGGATTCATCGCCGCTCGTTCACACGCAAGAAGGTTGGTTCATTGGCCGCCGCCGCTGTCGCCGCCGGGCCGGTGGCGGTGATGTCCGCCGTGCTTGCCTTTGCCGCTGTTGGGTCCGGCGGTCGGCACAGCTGCGCCCTTGTCGCCAGGGAGAAGCACGCTCTGGTCCTCCTTCAGGCGATCGGCGCCGTCAACGACGACGGTTTCTCCGGGCTGAAGGCCGCTGGTGATCGCCACCTTATCGCCGTCGGTCACGCCCGTCGTCACCGTGCGCATATGCGCGGTGCGGTCCTTGTCGATCACATAGACATAGGTGCCCTGTGCGCCGTGCTGGATCGCGGCGGCCGACACGAAGTCCTGATGGTGCAACGTATCGACGAGCAGCCGGATATTCACGAACTGCTCGGGAAAAAGCATATGGTCCGCATTGTCGAACATGGCGCGCATCTTGACCATGCCTGTCGCCGCATCGACCTGGTTGTCCACGTTCGACAGCGTGCCGTCCGCGAGCTTGGTCGTCATCGAGCGATCGAACGCCGTCGCCGTCAGCGTCTGGCCTGCATTCACATGCCTCATGACCTGATGGATGTCGTCTTCCGGCAGCGAGAAGAGAACCGAGATCGGCTGCAGCTGCGTCACGACGATGATCGCGGTCGAACCGGAGACCACGAGATTGCCCGGATCGACCTGCCTGAGGCCGACGCGGCCTGCAACAGGAGAGGTGATACGGGTGAAGCCGAGATTGATGGCGGCGCTTTCGACGGCCGCCTGATCGGCTTTGACCGTGCCCTGGTCGGTGCCGACTGTCGCGATCTGCGTCTGCAGGGTTTGCTGGGAAACCGCGTTCTGCTTCCACAGCGCTTGATAGCGGGCGAGATCGATCTTGGCGTTGGCGAGCGAGGCTTCGTCGCGCGCGAGCTGGCCCTTGGCCTGGTCGAGTGTCGCCTGGAACGGACGCGGGTCGATCTCGGCCAGCAACTGGCCCTGCTTCACCATCTGGCCCTCGGTGATGTCGAAGCGGACGATGTAGCCTGTTACCTGTGGGTGGAGGGTCACCGTGGCGAGCGGGGTCACCGTGCCCAGGCCGTTGACCGTCACCCGAACGTCACCGTTCATGACATGGCTGACGCCGACCGGAACCGGCCCGCCGACGCCGAGGCGGCCGCTGCGGGGCGCCCCCGAGTTAACTCTCAGCATCACCCAGACGATGATGAGAACGAGCGCCAGCCCCGCGAGAATCCAGAGATAGCGCCGCCAGGCCGGCGTGTCCGGCACGGTCCAGCGCTGGCCCAAACCCAAAGGAGCATCCACGTGTCTGTCGTCCATCAAAAAAACCGTCTCGCCCGGCGCGCGGCGAATTTCGATCGGCCAAATCGGTCCCGAAGCAGCCGGCTGCATAATAGCAGCCCCGCGCACCATGCAGTGTTCCTTACCAAAGGCAAGCGCGGGAATTTTGTCGGAAGTGTCGCGATAACCGCGGGCAGGACACGTCGGCGCGAGCTTAACGGAACGTAACGCGCGAACCGTAGGGTCAGACCCGGCAATGCGCCCCATAGCGGCATCGCCATGCACAAAACAGGGCCCAGCCCTGCCGGCCGCGGGGGCCGGGACGGCCTCTATTACCGGCGGCTCGTAACGCTCCTGGGACGTCCGCCCGCGCCATGGCCGCCGGCGCATTGCCTTGCCGGCCCGGCTTTCCCGATGCACCGGACATTTCGACCTTCCCGATGCGACCTGGGGCCTACGACGACACGAAAGTCACAAGAGCACGACAGGGCAGTGTTTCACCGCTCCGCTGACGAGCGCGTCACGCCGCTGCCGAGTTGCACAACTTCAGTCGTGGGGAAAATGCCGTGAACGGATGAAATTGCGCGGCATGCGCGCGGCCCGGCGGATGGTTGTGTTGCCGGGGGGCGCTCCCTAGATTACTGGACGCACCTGACGCGGGCTCTCATTGGCAGGCATGACACAACTCCAAACGTCCTCGGCGCCGTCGCATCTGAAGCGCCTCGAGGCCGAAAGCATCCACATCATGCGCGAGGTTGCGGCGGAATTCCGCAATCCGGTGATGCTCTATTCGATCGGCAAGGATTCGTCGGTGATGCTTCACCTGGCGATGAAGGCTTTCCATCCGTCGAAGCCGCCGTTCCCGCTGCTCCATGTCGATACGACATGGAAATTTCGTGAAATGATCCGATTCCGCGACGAGACCGCAAAGCGGCTCGGGCTCAACCTGCTCGTGCACATCAACGAGGACGGCGTCCGCCGCGGCATCAATCCTTTCGACTCAGGTTCGTCTCTGCACACGCAGGTGATGAAGACCGAAAGCCTGAAGCAGGCGCTCGACAAATATGGCTTCGATGCCGCCTTCGGCGGCGCGCGCCGCGACGAGGAGAAATCCCGCGCCAAGGAACGCATCTTCTCGTTCCGCACGGCGGCGCATGCCTGGGATCCGAAGAGCCAGCGCCCCGAACTCTGGCGGCTCTACAATACGCGTGTGCGCCCCGGCGAATCCATCCGCGTCTTCCCGCTGTCGAACTGGACCGAGCTCGACATCTGGCAATACATCATGATGGAAGACATCCCCATCGTGCCGCTCTACTACGCGAAGAAGCGCCCCGTGGTGCAGCGCGACGGCACACTCATCATGGTCGACGACGACCGGATGAAATTGCGCACCGGCGAGACGATCGAGCACCGCCTCGTCCGCTTCCGCACGCTCGGCTGCTACCCCCTGACCGGCGCCATCGACTCCGCGGCCGACACGCTCGAAGCCATCGTCAGCGAGATGCTGACGGCGCGCACCTCCGAGCGGCAGGGCCGCCTCATCGACAGCGACGAGAGCGCCTCGATGGAGAAGAAGAAGCGCGAGGGCTATTTCTGATGAACAAGGCCTCGTCGCTTACCGAATATCTGGCCAGCCAGGAGAAGAAATCGCTTCTGCGCTTTCTGACCTGCGGCAGCGTCGACGACGGCAAGTCGACGCTGATCGGCCGGCTGCTTTACGATTCCAAGCTTCTCTTCGAAGATCACCTGGCCGCGCTGGAAAAGGATTCGAAGAAGCACGGCACCACCGGCGGCGATATCGATTTCGCGCTGCTGGTCGACGGGCTCGAGGCCGAACGCGAGCAGGGCATCACCATCGACGTCGCCTATCGCTTCTTCGCGACGGACCGGCGGAAGTTCATCGTCGCCGACACGCCGGGCCACGAGCAGTACACCCGCAACATGGCGACGGGCGCGTCCAATTCCGAGCTCGCCGTCATCCTCATCGATGCGCGCAAGGGCGTGCTGACGCAGACGCGCCGCCACGCCTATATCGCTTCGCTGCTCGGCATCCGCCATGTCGTGCTGGCGGTGAACAAGATCGATCTCGTCGATTACTCCGAACAGGTCTTCCGCGACATCGTGGAAGAGTTCACGGTTTTTGCGGCCAAGCTCGGCTTCGCAAGCCTCGTCCCCATCCCGATCTCCGCGCGCTTCGGCGACAACGTCATCGGCAAAAGCGCCGCGACGCCGTGGTACAGGGGCCCTTCGCTGCTCGAGCATCTGGAAGCGGTCGATGTCGAGACGGCGCTCGGTGCTTTGCCGTTCCGTATGCCGGTGCAGTGGGTCAATCGGCCCGATCTCGATTTCCGCGGATTTTCCGGCACCGTGGTCAGCGGCCGCGTGAAGCCGGGCGATGCCGTCGTCGTCGCCAAATCGGGCCGCACCAGCAAGGTCACACGCATTGTCACCATGGACGGCGATCTCGGCGAAGCCTCGCCCGGCGAGGCGGTGACGCTGACGCTGGCCGACGAGATCGACATCTCGCGCGGCGATCTTTTGAGCGCGCCCGCCGCCCGGCCGGAGGTTTCCGACCAGTTCGCGGCGCACATCCTCTGGATGGCGGAAGACGAAATGCTGCCGGGCCGGCAGTATCTTTTGAAGATCGGCACCGCCACCGTCCCGGCTTCCATCACCGAGCTGAAGCACAAGGTCGACGTCAACACGCTCGATCATCTGGCCGGCAAGACGCTGCATCTGAACGAGGTCGGCTACGGCAACATCTCGACCTCGCAGCCGATCGCCTTCGATGCCTATCGCGACAACCGCGACACCGGCAGCTTCATCCTGATCGACCGCTTCACCAATGCGACGATCGCCGCCGGCATGATCGATTTCGGCCTCAGGCGCGCGACCAACGTCCATTGGCAGGCGCTCGACGTCGACAAGACGCTGCGCGCACAGGCCAAGGGGCAGAAGGCGGCGATGCTGTGGTTTACCGGCCTTTCGGGCTCGGGCAAGTCGACCATCGCAAATCTCGTCGAGCGCACGCTGTTCGCACAAGGCAGGCACACCTATCTGCTGGACGGCGACAATGTCCGCCACGGCCTCAACCGCGATCTCGGCTTCACCGATGTCGACCGCGTCGAGAACATCCGTCGCGTGGCGGAAGCGGCGAAGCTGTTCGTCGATGCCGGCCTCATCGTGCTGGTGTCGTTCATCTCGCCGTTCCGCTCCGAACGCCGCATGGCGCGCGAGCTGGTGCAGGCGGGCGAGTTCATCGAGGTCTTCGTCGACACGCCGATCGAGGAATGCATGCGGCGCGACGTCAAAGGCCTTTACGCCAAGGCGAAGCGCGGCGAGATCAAGAACTTCACCGGCATCGACAGCCCCTATGAGGCGCCGGAGGCGGCGGAGCTGACGCTCAAGACCGTCGGCAAGGATCCGGCCACGCTGGCCGAAGAGATCGTCGCCTATCTCAGGCAGAAGGAGATCGTCCCCTGACGACCGTTCGGCCCTTTCTGATGTTCCAGGGCGACGCGGAAGCGGCGATGGATTTCTATTCGACACTGTTCGCCGAGGCCACCATCGACGAGATCGAGCGCTATCAGGAAGGCGAGCTCGGCAAGCCCGGCTCGGTAAAGCGCGCCGTGTTCTCGATCGGCGACCAGTCGCTCGTGCTGATCGACAGCGCCGTGCGCCACGATTTCACGTTCACCCCGTCGTTCTCGCTCTTCGTCGAATGCGACAGCGAGGAGCAGCTGGCCTGGCTGTTCGCGCAGTTATCGGAAGAGGGCCGCGTGTTCATGCCGCTCGGCACCTACGGCTTCAGCCGCCAGTTCGCCTGGGTCGCCGACCGCTTCGGCGTGTCCTGGCAGCTCAATCTCGCCTGAGGTACGTATGACGCCCGCGCCGATCAAACCCGTCATCGCCAAAGAGACGCTCGACGCCATCGACATCCGCATCGGCACGATCGAGGCGGTGAACGAAGTGCCGCGCTCCGACAAGCTTCTCGCGCTGACCGTGAACTTCGGCGATCATACGCGCACCATCCTGTCCGGCATGAAGAAGGAGCGCGCCAACCCGCAGGAGATCGTCGGACGCCAGGCGCTCTTCGTTCTCAATCTCGCGCCGCGCAAGATGGCGGGCGTGGAAAGCCAGGGCATGCTCTTCGATATCGGTTACGAGGACGGCATCTTGCCGGCGCTGGCCCAGCCTGAACGCCCGGTTCCCAACGGCAGCCGGGCGGGGTGATGCCGCGCCTGAACAGGCTTTGTAATCCGCCGTTATGGGCGGAGGTTCCCCCTCACCCACACCTGAGCAGACGTTTCAGCCCGAGCCCTGCATCCCTCTCCCTCAAGGGGAGAGGGGAATCCTGAGCTTCGCGCAGAGTCTGTAAGACTCAGCGTCCACGAGACGATGTTGTGCAAGGCGCTGAATTCCCCTCTCCCCTTGAGGGAGAGGGATGCAAAGCGAGGTTTCGAATTCTGCGCAGATGCGGGTGAGGGGGGAACCTCGCCCTATACGTTGTCAGGCCGCGCCAAAGCTGGTTTCTTTCCATCCGATCAGAATATTCAGGGTGGAAGACATGACCGGCATTACCGCTTACGGCGCCTATATCCCGAGGCTGAGACTCCAGAGAAAAGCCATTGCGCAGGCGAACGCCTGGTTCGCGCCGAATCTTCTGGGCGCGGCCAAGGGCGAGCGCGCCATGGCCAATTTCGACGAGGACGCGGTGACGCTGGCGGTGGAAGCGGGGCGCGCCTGCGTGCCGGCGAATGATCCGATCAAGGATCGCGCCCGCATTGACGCGGCGTATTTCGCCTCCACCAGCATGCCGTTCTCGGATCGCCAGAACGCCGGCATCGTCGCCAGCGCCCTGAGTCTGTCCGACGACATCTCGTCCGCCGACGTGACGTCGTCGATGCGCGCCGGGACCACGGCGCTGATCGCGGGGCTCGATGCGGTGGCGAGCGGGCGTGCGAAAGCGCCGATCGTCGTCGCCGGGGAGAAGCGCAAGGCCCGCGCGGCGTCGACGCAGGAGCTTTCTTTCGGCGATGCGGGCGCCGCCGTGACGCTCGGCAAGGACAAGGTGATCGCGAAGCTCCTGGGCAGCCATTCGCGCACGCTCGATTTCGTCGATCATTTCCGCGGCGAGTCCGAAGAGTTCGATTACGCCTGGGAAGAGCGCTGGATCAGAGACGAGGGCTATACCAAGATCGTGCCGGCCGTGGTGAAGCAGCTGTTCGAGAAGACGGGCATTTCCGGCGGCGACGTCGCGCATTTCATCCTGCCGTGCCCGTTCGCCAAGCTCGACCAGCAGCTGGCGAAGGCCTGCGGCATCGATCCCGCCAAAGTGCGCGACAATCTTGCGGGCACGGTCGGCGATACGGGTTCGGCGCATGCGATCCTGATGCTGGCGCATGCGCTCGAGACGGCGAAGCCCGGCGAGAAGATTCTCGTGGCGCAATTCGGCCAGGGCTGCGATGCGCTCCTCTTCGAAGTGACGCCCGAGATCGAGCGGCTCGAAAACCGCGGCAACGTTTCGGCCTCGCTGGCGCGGCGCAAGGAAGAAACCAACTACATGAAGCTCCTGGCCTTCAACGGCCTCATCGAGCTCGAGAAAGGCATGCGCGCCGAAGTCGACAAGCGCACCGCGCTGACCGTCGTCTATCGCAAGAACGACATGCTGATGGGCCTCGTGGGCGGCAAATGCCGCGTCTGCGGCACGGCGCAGTTCCCCAGGAGCCGCGTCTGCGTGGGGCCGAACTGCAAGTCGGTCGACAGCCAGGACCCCTACAGCTTTGCGGAGCAGACCGGCACGGTGCTGTCATGGTCGGCCGACTTCCTCACCTATTCCATGTCGCCGCCCAACCATTACGGCATGATCACCTTTGCCGACGGCGGCCGCTTCATGGCCGACATCACCGATGTCGATCAGGGCCAGATCGATTCCGGCACCAAAGTGAAGATGAGCTTCCGCGTGAAGGACCGCGACGAACGCCGCGGCTTCGTGCGATATTTCTGGAAGGCGGTGCCGGCGTAGGTCGTCCTGTCAACCTTGGTGTCATTCCCGCGAAAGCGGGAACCCAGGAGAACATGGTACGCAAACGTACTACGATCCGCTGGGTCCCCGCTTTCGCGGGGATGACACTGAATTTAGATTGGAAATAACGCGATGCGCTTCAACCGTCCGAAATTTCTCTCGACTATGCCGATCGGTCTGTTGTTCCTCGGCGCAGCGGCCGTCGGTGCGCTGGCGATCGGGACCATTGCGATCGGCGCCCTGGCCATCGGCAAGATCAGGATCGGCAAGGTCGAGATCGACCGCCTGTCGGTCCGCAGGCTGATCAAGGATGGCGACGGCGCCAAGTAGGCGCGTCCCATGCAGAAATTCGACGTCATCGTCGTCGGGCTTGGCGCCATGGGCAGCGCCGCGCTTTACCAGCTTGCGAAGCGCGGCGTGCGCGTCGCGGGCCTCGACAGGTATTCGCCGCCGCACGACCAGGGCTCGAGCCATGGCGGCACGCGCATCACGCGGCTGGCGATCGGGGAGGGCGCGCATTACACCCCGCTCGTGAAGCGCTCGCATGAAATCTGGCGCGAGATCGAGAAGGAGACGGGCGCCGACCTGCTGACGCAATCTGGCGAGCTGATCATCAGCAGTGCCGCGCGCAAATCCTCCCTCCACATCGAAGGCTTCTTTCAGAACACGGTGGATGCGGCGCGGCGGCATGGCATTGCGCATGAGCTTCTCGATGCGAACCAGATCCGCCGACGCTTTCCGCTGTTCGACATCCGCGATGACGAACACGGCTTTTTCGAGCCGGAAGCCGGCTTCCTGCGGCCCGAAGCCTGTATCGGGGCGCAATTGTTGCTGGCGGAGAAACACGGCGCCGCGATTCACCGCAACGAGGCAGTGATGACTTTCGAGTCGACAGCAGCCGGCGTCACCGTCACGACGGACCGCGGGCGCTATGCTGCCGACCGAATCATCGTTGCGGCCGGCGCATGGCTGCCGACGCTTCTGGGCGGACCGTTCGAAAGGCTGCTGCGCGTCTATCGTCAGGTGCAGCACTGGTTCGCGGTCGACGGCGATGTCTCGCAGCACACGCCGGAACATTTTCCGGTCTTCATCTGGGAACTCGCGGACTGGCCGCAGGGCATTTACGGATTCCCGGTCATCGACGGTTTCGGCCTGAAAGTCGCGACCGAGCAATATGCCGAGACGACGTCGCCCGATGCCGTGGCGCGGAGCGTCGGCGACGAAGAAATCGCGCTGATGCGCGAGCGCATCGCCGTCCCGAACATCAAAGGGCTCAGCGGCCGCAGCACCAGATCGGCCGTCTGTCTTTACACCGTGACGCCGGATGCCGGGTTCATCATCGACCGCGCGCCGCAGTCGGACCGGGTCATCCTCGCTTCCTGCTGCTCCGGCCACGGCTTCAAGCATTCCCCGGCGATCGGCGAAATCCTGGCCGACATGGCCGAGCGCCGCGCGCCGGCCTTCGATCTCGCGCCCTTCCGGCTCGCGCGCTTCGGTTGATTTGGCTATCATCGGCCGCAAAGATAATCGGAGAGACGCCCATGCCCTATGTCGAGAACCGCATCATCCACGATGCCGACTCCCATCTGATGGAACTCGCCGACTGCCTCGACGATTTCCTCGATCCGAAGATCCGCCCCCGCTACGACGCGCTGCCGAAGCTGAAGGCGTGGCCGCGCGACGGCGAATGGGTGAAGAAGGCGCGGGCGCAGCAGGACGATCCGGATTTCCGCTCGGGCGACATCGCCAATCTGATGCTGCGCAAGAATTATCAGGCCCTCGGATCGTTCCGCCGCGAGGATCGTCCGAAAGCGCTCGATGCGCTGGGCTTCGCGAGCCAGCTCGTGTTCACCACATGGTCGCTCGGCAATTTCGGTCTCGATCAGGGCGACGATTTCGAGCTCTGCTACGGCGTCGCCGAAGCGCACAACCGCATGATGACGCATTTCTGCTCCGTCGACCGCAGGCTTCTCGCGACGGCCTATATCCCGCTGGTCGATTTCGGGCAGACGAGGGCGATCGCCGAACGCGCCATCAGGATGGGCGCCAAGGCGCTCCTCATTCCGTCGCGTTGTCCCGAAGGCCATTCGCCGAGCCACATCGCCTTCGATCCGCTGTGGGCGATGGCGGAGGAAGCGGGATTGCCGATCCTTTTCCATGTCGGCGGCGAAGAAAAGCTCAACCCCGACTACTTCGACAACGGCCTGCCGCGCGTGAAAGATTTCCACGGCGGCGAAGAGAACTTCACCTCCGTGAGCTACATGCCGATTCCGCATTCGGTGATGACGACGCTGGCGGCGCTCATCTTCGACCGCGTGCTCGATCGTTTTCCGAAGCTGAAATTCGGCGTCATCGAACTCGGCGCCTCATGGGTGCCGGGCTGGATGCGGTTCATGGATTCCGGCGCGCTGGCGTTCGTGAAGAACGAAGAACGCCTGCAGAAGCTTTCGCTGACGCCGTCCGAGTTCGTGCGCCGCCAGGTGCGCGTGACGCCCTATCCGCACGAAGACGCGGGCTGGATCATCGCCAATTCGGGGCCGGAAGTGTGCCTCTTCTCGTCGGACTTCCCGCATGTCGAAGGCGGCCGCAATCCGCTCAAGCGGTTCGATGAATCGCTGAAGGGGCGCACGCAGGAAGAGATCGACGGCTTCTACTGCAACAACTTCATCGATCTCATGGGCGAGGGTTTGGCGCCCGATTTGCGGCGTCCGCGGTTGTCCGTGGCCGCGTAAGCCGCGATTGGCCGAGACAGAACCGCTCCCCGCCATTCGTCATCACCCGGTGTGCGATGGCGCATCGGGGCCCCGGCCGGCTCAGGCAGCAAAAAAGCCCCGCCGGAGGTCCGGCGGGGCTTCTCGCAATTGCCAGGCTGACTTTGCGCTTAGTGCGGCGGCGGCGGCGGCTCGTCGTCCGACGGCGGCGGGCCCATTCGATCGCGGTCCCGGTCCATGCCGCCCATGCGCTCATCCGGACCCACATAGTGCAGCGTCATGTCGCCGATGCCGGCAGCGACGTTGAGGCCGGTCTCGCCCTGAATGCTGACAGGCTGCAGCGTAAAGGAACGGTTGAATCCGCCGACAAGGGCGTTCACGCCCGCGCCTGCGCCGACGGCCGCGCTGCCTTGCACACCCACATAATGACCCGCGAGCGCGCCGCGCTCGGGCCCGGTGTTCGGGGCGAACACATCCCAGACGATCACCGCGCTCGACGTATAGCCGATGTCGACGCCGAATTTGCTGACGTCGCCCCTGTAGCGTTCGGCGTAAGGACCATGATGATAGATGCAATGGATCGACTTCGACGATCCGAATATGAAACCCCACCCGCTGCTTTCATGGCAGGTAAGGACGCCGACCTTCACGCCTTCGGCCTTGGCTGGTGCGCCGAATGCAACGGCGGCAGCGGCGGCAAGCGCCAATGCACCGCTCAGGCGGCTCAAGTTCTTGGACATGTAAATATCTCCTGCGTCTCCCTCGCGTACTGCGCGAGCTCACGACCCGTCCTGCACCGGTTGTCGCCGGCCGCATGAACTGGTCGGGGCAGGAACGCATGTCGGAAGCCGGGGGTTCCTAACCTCTTTCGAATTTGTGGTCGTCTTAACGAAACTTCACGCGTATTGCGAGCATCGCGGCAAAATTGCGGCCGCGTGTGCTATCGCTTCTCTGCAAGCGCGCGCGCCGCTTCCACGAACTCGCTCGGCATCATCACGATGGTCATGGTGTTCTGCTCGGCGCCGACTTCCGTCAGCATCTGCATGCGCCGGAGCTCGAGCGAGGCGGGCGTCTTCATGATCTCGTCGGCGGCTTCGCGCAGCTTGCGTGCCGCTTCGAGCTCCGCTTCCGCCTTGATGATGCGGGCGCGCTTCTCGCGCAATGCTTCGGCTTCCTGCGCCATGGCGCGCTGCATGGATTCCGGAATCTCCACGTTTTTCATCTCGACGTTCTGGATCGCGACGCCCCACGGCTCGGTGATCGTGTCGACGCGCTCCTTCAGGAGGGATGCAAGCTTCTCGCGCTCCTTCAACACGTCGTCGAGCGTGTGCTGGCCGATCGTGTTGCGCAGCGTCGTCAGCGCCGTCTGAATGACGGCATTGCGCACATCCTGGACTTCGATGATGGCGCGGTCGGGCGAGACGACGCGATACCAGATCACCGCGTTCACTTTGATCGGCACATTGTCCTTCGTCATCGTCTCCTGCTGCTCGACGCCGTCGGTCAGGACGCGCATATCGACGATCACGACGCTCTCAACCAGCGGGATGATCCAGAAGAGGCCCGGCCCGCGCGTGGCGGTGTAGCGGCCGAAGCGGAAGACCAGCGCACGCTGGTATTGCTGCGCCACGCGGAAGCCCGACAGGGCGATGACGACGAGGATGGCGAGGAGGACAATCGCGAGCATGGGGCCTGACCCCTTCGGTTTCACCCCGTAAACTACCCGGATTCGGCCGTAAAAACGTGTGCGCGAGGCGGCTTTACAGCGGGGCGCGGCGGCAGTTAGATGACGCCAAGTCAATATTGGGAGAGAATTATGGCATCGGGAATCCGGGACAAGGTCGCGATCCTCGGCATGGGCTGCTCGAAATTCGGCGAGCGCTGGGACATGGGCGCGGAAGAGCTCATCGTGGAAGCCTATCTCGAGGCGATGAAGGATGCCGGCGTCGAGACGAATCAGATCCAGGCCGCCTGGTTCTCGACCGCGATGGACGAGCAGCATGTCGGCAAGGGCGGCACGCCGCTGTCGGTGGCGCTGAGGCTGCCGAACGTGCCCGTCACCCATGTCGAGAATTTCTGCGCGTCGGGCTCGGAAGCCTTCCGCGGCGCGGTCTATGCGGTTGCGGCCGGCGCCTGCGACATCGCTTTGGCGCTCGGCGTCGAGAAGCTGAAGGACACGGGTTATGGCGGCCTGCCGCAGCGCGAGCAGGGCACGCTCAATCCGCTTTGGACCGCGAACGGCTCGGCGCCCGGCAATTTCGCGCAGCTCGCCTCGGCCTATCGCGCCAAGCACGGCGTCTCGAAGGACGACCTGAAGCGCGCCATCGCGCATGTGTCGGTGAAGAGCCATGCAAACGGCGCCAAGAATCCGAAGGCGCATCTGCAGAAGCCGATTACCGAAGAGATGTGCCTCAACGCGCCGATGATCGCCGAGCCGCTCGGCCTCTTCGATTGCTGCGGTGTGTCGGACGGCGCCGCCTGCGCCATCGTGACGACGCCCGAGATCGCGCGCTCGCTCGGCAAGAAGGACATCATCACCGTCAAGGCGCTGCAGCTCGCGCTGTCGAACGGTCTCGAAAGCCAGCACAATTCCTGGGATGGCAGCTATTTCCACACCGCGCGCATCGCCTCCAGGCGCGCCTATGAAGAAGCCGGCATCAAGAATCCGCGCGAAGACGTGTCGATGATCGAAGTGCATGACTGCTTCTCCATCACCGAGCTCGTCACCATGGAAGACCTTCACATCTCCAAGGAAGGCGAGGCGTGGAAGGATGTGATGAGCGGCTTCTACGATGCGGACGGTCACACGCCGTGCCAGATCGACGGCGGCCTCAAATGCTTCGGTCATCCGATCGGCGCCTCCGGCTTGCGCATGCTCTACGAAATGTATCTGCAGCTTCTGGGACGCGCCGGCGCACGGCAGCTGAAGAATCCCACGATCGGCCTGACGCACAATCTGGGCGGCGCGCCGTCCATGAATGTCTGCTCGGTGGCGATCATCGGGGCGGAAGGCGCGTAGACGGCGTAAAGCAGAAATCGGTCATATTCCGCTGCCATGGTGATAGGCTAAAGTCGAATCCGGCTTTTTCGGCGTGGCCAATTTCGGGGCGGCATGATCGAAGTTCGCGATCTCGTATACGAGTATCCCAACAAGCGCGCGTTGGACGGCGTTTCCCTCACCGTCGCGCCGCAGAGCATCACGGCGCTCGTGGGGCCGAACGGCGCCGGCAAGACGACGCTGCTGCGCTGTCTCGCGGCGCTCGAGCCGCCTTATGCAGGCAGCGTCACCATCGACGGCCTCGACACGCGCGAGAGCCCGCGCCAGATCCACGAGCGGTTGGGCTATCTTCCCGACTTCTACGGACTCTATGACGAGCTGAGCGTCCGGCGCGTCCTCACCTACGCCGCCTGGTCGCACGGGCTTGCGCCGGCGCTTGCCGGTGCGGCGGTCGAAAAAGCCGCAAGCCGCGTCGGTCTCGCCGATCGTCTCGACTCCAAGGCGGGCGAACTCTCGCGCGGCCTCAGGCAGCGGCTCGCCATCGGCCAGGCGATCGTGCATGAGCCGAAAGTGGTTCTGCTCGACGAGCCGGCCGCGGGCCTTGATCCGCAGGCGCGGCGCGATCTTTCTTCGCTGCTGCTGCAGCTGCGCGATGCCGGCATGACACTGGTCGTGTCGTCGCACATCCTGGCCGAGCTCGAAGACTATTGTTCGACCATGATCATCGTCGATGACGGGCGCGTGGTCGGCGGCAAGCCGATCAAGGTGCGTGACGACGAGCGGCCGCGCTACATGCTGGAGCTTGCGACGGCGCGCAGCGACCTGCGTCAGTTCCTCGTCGCCGCCGGCATTGACGTGATCGAGACGGGCGATCATCACGCGCTCTTCACCTTCACGCGCAACCCGAGTGCCCGCGCCAAGCTGATCCGCGATCTCGTCAAGGCGGGCTTCGACGTGTCGAGCTTCGCGGAAACGACCCGCGCCCTCGAAGAGACTTATTTCGCGCAGGTGAAAGCGTCATGAATCCGGAATTCCGCCGCAATGTCTGGCTGGAACTGACGCCGCGCCGTCTGATGACGATGACGGCGGTATTGGTGCTGGCGTTCTTCGCCGCCGCCGTGTCCGGCAACGAATGGCTGCCGCTCTCCGCCGCGACTACGCTGTTCTATTTCATCGTCGTGTTCTGGGGCGCGCGCAATGCGGCCCTGAGCGTGGTCGGAGAAATCCGCGAGCGCACCTGGGATTTCCAGCGCCTGTCCGCGCTCGGCGCCGGCGAGATGACCTGGGGCAAGCTGTTCGGCGCCACGATCTTCAACTGGTATGGCGGCGCCATCTGTCTCGTCGTCATTCTCGGCTACCGCATCGCGCATGACGGCGCCATCGCCGGTCTCATCAGCCTCGTCTATTTTGTCGTCATCGGGTTGATCGCGCAGTCGGTTGCGCTGCTGTCGAGCCTGATCGCCGCCATGCGCCGCCAGCGCCATACGCAGCTCGAAGTATTCTCCTATCAGGTGCTCGGCATCGTCGCCGCGTTCCTGGCCTACAGCGTCTGGAAGATCGCCGATCCCGCCGGAGCCATCGGCGTTCGCCTCAAGGCTGCGGCCGATACGATCCCGTGGTGGGGTCAGGATCTCAACGCGCGTGCGTTTCTCCTGACGTCGCTCGCCGTGTTCGCCGGCTGGACTCTTGTCGGCTGCTATCGCGCCATGCGGCTCGAGCTCAAGATGCTCAACGGGCCGTTCGTGTGGCTGTCGTTCCTGATCTTCATGGGCATCTATGTCGCGGGCTTCGATGCCTGGCTGCCGAAAAGCGACGCCATCAGCGTGCGCGACGCGGTGGCGTTGCGGCTCGCGCTGGCGGGGACGACCTTCGCGATCATCACCTACATCATGGTGCTTTTGGAACCGAAGGACCGCGTTCTGTACCGCTGGATGGGCGCGGAGCTGGCGCAGGGCCATCTCGGCCGCATCGCCTGGGCCATGCAGGGCTGGATGATGAGCTGCAAGGCGGCCTTCATCATCGGCATCGCCTTGATCGTCTGGCTGGTGCATGAGGATGCCGCTCCTGCCGCGGCGTTCGTCGGCGCGGCGCTGGGATTCCTCTTGCGCGACGTCGGCATCTTCGTGCTGCTGCAGGCCTTGCCCGGCCCCCGCCGCGGTGATTTCGCAGCCGTCGTGACGCTCTTCGCGCTCTATGTGCTGGCGCCGGCGATTGCGAACGGTTTCGGCGCGAGCCAGTCCCTGGTCATCTTCTATCCGCAGCTGACGACGCCTGTCTGGACGAGCCCAGCCGTCGCATGGGCGGAAGCGTTGATCATCGTCGTCTTGACGGTCAGCCGCATCGCGGGAAGCGTGCGTCGGCCGAGCGCGGCGGCGGCGGTCTAGGCGTTGCGTGAGCGCCTGTTGCAACAGGCCGGTGCCCGTTGTTGCGTGGCGCGCGCCGTCACACCGCGAAACTTATGTGAGCGCAAATACATCTCGTGCGGCGCGGTTTTGCATGCACAAACGGGCGATTTTGCTTGACCATTTTGATCAAATGGCATACCGTTTTTTTTATAACGAATTGCTGCGCCCGGCGCTCTGATCGAGCGGCCGGGCTTTTGTTTGCTCGCGCGCGGGGCCCGGCGCGAGACTGTTACCGTGCCAATTGCGTGTTTTTGTCAGGATAGTTTTCGGACTCTCGCCGCGAACGCTTTGAAGGACATTGAAGATTCGTTCGCCGGCGGATTTTTCGCGTGAGAAAATTGCCTGCAAATGCGGCTTGATCACGGAATTTCGCGTGCTAAGGCGCGCCTTCCGCAGCCTGCTTCAGTCCCGAATAGCCCGGCTGGTCGATCGCCACCTTGTCGCGCGTCGTCTTTTCGAGATGTTCGACGAGGCCCGGCGTCGCGATCGTGAACTTGCCTGAGCGGATTCGTTTGCAGAGTTCGCGGTTCAGTTCCTCGAGCGTGCCGTCCTGCGCCAGAAGCCCGCGCAGCCGCGCCAGTTCTTCATGCGAGGCCCTGGGGCCCTGATCGAGCTCGCGCACGACGATGGCGAGCGCGTTGGTTGCCACGCGCGCATGAAAGGCGGTGTGACCCTTCAGCTCGGGCATGGCTTTGGTCTCGAGGAATTCGCGCACCGCTTCGACGAGTTCGCGCATCGAGGGCTGGTCCATCATGGCTTACAGCTTTCCGTGGAAGATGAGATTGACGAGATCGATTTCGGTTTCCGAGGAACGCCGTCCGATCGCCGCGCGCTCGACGGAATGGTCGGCACGGAAGCCCTGATACATCGACATGCACATGATGCCCCATTTGAGCGAGCCGTAGACGATCCAGGTGCGCGCTTCGTCGGGATCGATGTCTTCGCCGCCCGCTTTGCGGTAGCCCCTGATCAGGTCCTCGAGATCGCCGAAGCCGCCGACGACTTTCTCCGCCACGCCGAAGCGCCACGAGTTCGTGCAGATCCAGCCGATGTCTTCCATCGGGTCGCCGATATGCGTCAGCTCCCAGTCGAGCGCAGCTTCGACGCCGTCGGGCGAGATGAGGAGGTTGCCGTGACGGAAATCACCATGCACCAGCGTCTGGCGTTTGGACATCTTCATGCGCGGCTCGAGCCACTGGAACGCCAGCTCGAACATCGGATGGGGATAGTCGTAGAGATCGTAGATCTCGCGATAGCGTTTCAGCTGCGACGGCCCGTCCATCACCTGAAGCACCTTGCGCAACGGCTCGATATTGACCTTGTGGATATGCGCGAGGATTTCGCCGCACTGGAAGGCGAGGTCGGGACGGATGGAGTCGAAATCCGGATCGCGCAGGATCTTGCGCGCGATGGTCTCGCCGGGCAGCCGGTCCATCACATAGCCGACGCCGGCATGATCTTCCGGCTTCAGCACATAGCGCACGCGCGGCGCTGCCACGCCCTGCGCCCGCGCCGCTTCGATGACGATCGCTTCGGTCTCCAGCGGCACCGAATTGGCGCTGGCGCCGCCCTGTCGCGGGATGCCTCCCGGCGCGCGCCTGAGGATCAGCGGCAGAAGATGATCGTGCACGGCGACATCCATCGCCCATGTCTCCTGGCTCGCGCCGCCCGAAAGGCGCGTCATCGCGGTGATGTGCGCGACGCCGTGAAATGCCTTCAGCAGCGCATGCTCGAGGTTCGCCTTGAAATCGTCCGTCATCCACTCACCCTGTCCGCAGATACTTCACGGCTTCGTCGCGCCCGAAAAGATAGAGCAGCACGCGCAGCGCCTCGCCGCGGGAAGTCTTCAGCCCCGGATCCTTTGCCAGCACCAGTTTCGCATCGTCGCGCGCCGCTGCAAGGAGGTCCGCGTGGACGGCAAGGTCCGCCATGCGGAATTCCTCGAGGCCGCTCTGTCGGGTACCCAACAATTCACCCGCGCCGCGCAGCTTCAGGTCTTCCTCGGCGATGACGAAGCCGTCGTCGGTGTCGCGCAGGGTCTTGAGCCGCGCCTTGGCGGTCTCGCCCAGAGGCGGATGCCAGACGAGAAGGCAGGTCGACCGGCCCGAACCGCGGCCAACGCGACCTCTGAGCTGATGGAGCTGCGCCAGCCCGAATCGCTCGGCGTGCTCGACCACCATGATGGTTGCCTCGGGAACGTCGACGCCGACTTCGATGACGGTGGTGGCGACCAGCACGGCGGTCTCGCCGCTTTTGAAGCGGGCCATGGCGGCATCGCGCTCCGGCCCTTTCATGCGGCCATGGACGAGATCCACTTTCGAACCCAGCTGCTGTTTCAGCATCGCGGCGCGGTCTTCCACCGCGGCGAGATCGACTTTCTCGGACTCCTCGACCAGCGGACACACCCAATAGGCGCGGGCGCCTTTGGCGATGGCGCCTTTCAGATGCGCGACCACCTCGTCGAGGCGTTCGGCAGAGAGCACGCGCGTCGTGACCGGCTTGCGCCCGGGCGGACGTCCCATGATGCGCGAGACATCCATGTCGCCATAGGCCGTGAGCTGCAGCGTGCGCGGGATCGGCGTCGCCGTCATCACCAGCACGTCGACGGGCCGCTCGCCTTTGCCTTGCAGCTTCATGCGCTGATGCACGCCGAAGCGATGCTGTTCGTCCACGACGGCGAGACCAAGATCGCGGAAGGCGACGTCTTCGGAGAACAGCGCATGGGTGCCGACGAGGATATCGATCTCGCCGCCGGCGAGCTTCGCCAGGATATCTTCGCGCGGACTGCCGCGTTCGCGGCCGGTCAAAAGCGTCATGCGCACGTCTGCCGCGCGCGCGAGCGGATCGAGCGCCGCGAAATGCTGCCGCGCCAGGAGCTCCGTCGGCGCCATCAGCGCGCCTTGCGCGCCGGCTTCGACGGCGTCGAGCAGCGCCAGCATCGCGACGATGGTTTTGCCGGCGCCGACATCGCCTTGCAGGAGCCGCAACATGCGCGTCGGCGAGGCCATGTCGGCTTCGATTTCGGCGAGCGCGGATGTCTGCGCGTCGGTCAGCGCGAAGGGCAGGGCCTTCAGCGCCTTGGCTCTCAGATGCCCGTCGCCCTTGATGGCGCGGCCTTTCGGCGTCCTCAATTGCGCGCGGATCAGCATCAGCGCCAGCTGATTGGCGAGCAACTCGTCATAGACGAGGCGCAACCGGGCCGGAGTCGTCGGCGACAGATCGGCTTCGCTTTTCGGACCGTGCGCCTCCTTCAGCGCCTCGTTGAAGCTCTTCCAGCCTCTGCCGCGCAGGAACGCCTTGTCCTGCCATTCCGGCATCTGAGGCACTTTCTCGAGCGACGCCTGGATGGCGCGGTAGAGCGACTTCGCCGGCAGACCTTCGGTCAGGCGATAGACAGGCTCGTGCGCCGGCAATGCGTCTTCGTTTTCCGGCGGCACGACATAGTCGGGATGGGCGATCTGCCGGCGGCCGCTGAACTCCTCGAGCCGCCCGCTGACGAGCCGCTTTGTTCCACGCGGCAGAAGGCCCGTGATGTAGTCGGCGCGCGCATGGAAGAACACCAGCTCCACGAGCCCCGTCTCGTCGGAGCATTGCACGCGGTAGGGTTGGCGGCGGTCCTTCGGCGGCTTGTGGTCGAGCACGTTGAGCAGCAGCGTGACGATGCGGCCCGTTTCGGCGTCGATCAGCTTCGGGCGATAGGAGCGGTCGACGAGGCCCGTCGGCAGATCGAAGATCAGATCCACGAGGCGCTTGCCCGCGGCCACCGCGATCAGCTTCTCGATCCTCGGCCCCACGCCCGGCAGCGTGCGTGTGTCGGCAAAGAGCGGAAACAGAATCGCGGGGCGCATATCGGGGATAAAGATAGCCGGAGAAGCTGCCCGCTCAAGGGACGCGGTGCGACCCGCCTCCCCACAAGGGGGAGGCGGGATTATCATCGGCCCCGAAAGGACACCCCATGATCAAGCTCAGCTTCTGCCTGCACCGGCTGCCGCATCTGAGCCGGGAGGAATTCCAGACCTATTGGCGCCACACCCATGCGCCGCTGGTGAAGAAGAACCGTGCGCCTTTGCGTATCCGCCGCTACGTGCAATGCCATGCCGTGACCACAGAGCTGAACGATCTCATCCGTGCCGGCCGCAATGCGCCGGAGATGTATGACGGCGTCGCCGAGCTGTGGTGGGAGACCTTCGACGATCTTCAGGCGGCGATGGCGTCGCCGGAAGGGCAGGCCGCGGGCCTCGAATTGCTGGAAGACGAACGCAAATTCATCGACCTGGCGCGCTCGCCCTTGTGGTTCGGCAGCGAGTTCGAAGTGTTCGGTTGAACGCTGCGTGCGCGGAGAGAGCCCCTCACCCGCACCTGAGCAGAATATTGCACCGAACCCTGCATCCCTCTCCCTCAAGGGGAGAGGAGAAATTTTGACCTCGCTCCGACAATACTGCTGCCCGTGCAGTGCGCAGAGTTTCTCCTCTCCCCTTGAGGGAGAGGGATGCAGGTCTCCGAAGGAGATGTCTGCGCCGGTGTGGGTGAGGGGTGAACCTCGTCCTTGGAGACGAATCTCGTTCTACCTTACGAACCCCGCGCCCTTCAGGAATTCCAGAACCGCTTTGTTGAACGCGTCCGGCTGATCGATGTTGGCGGCGTGGCCGGCGTCGGGGATGACGACCTTCTTCGCGCCGGGAATTTTCGCGGCCATGTAATCGCTCGCGGCCAGGAACGGCTTGTCGTTGGCGCCGACGACGACCAGCGTCGGAACGTCGATGTCGGGCAGACTCGAGATCACCCGCGCATTCTTCTGCGTAAGCATGCCGCGCGCGGCGTGCGCAAGACCCGATGCATCGCGATGCGGCGCCGTGCGCTGCTCCGCGCTCGCTTCGCTCAACCGGCCCAAACCCTCTTTCTCGTAGCGATCCGCCGTCTGCAGCGCATAGGTGTTCCAGTTCTCGCGCGCGTCGTCGCTCTTGAAGCCGGGACCCGTGTCGATGATCAGAAGCGCGCGCACGCGCTCGGGATGCGCCAGCCGGAAGGCGAGGCTCATATAGCCGCCGAGCGACAGCCCTCCGACGATCGCCTCTTTTGCGCCGACTTCGTCGAGCACCGCCTCCATGTCCTGCACGGTCAGCGCCTGCGAGTACTGCAGCGGATCGTTCGGATAGTCGGAGCGGCCATGGCCGCGCATGTCCCAGGTGATGACGCTGAAATGTTTGCCGAAGGCTTCGCGCTGGCCGGCCCACATATGCGAGGAGGACGAATAGCCGTGCGTCAGAAGCAGCGGCGGGCCTTCGCCGTAGACTTCGTAGTAGATCTTGACGCCTTCCCGATCGATCAAAGCCACGCGGTCTCTCCCAAATTATGTGCCGGTGAAGTTGCCCGGACGCCGCTCGGCCACGGCGCGGATCCCCTCGGCGAAATCCGCCGTCTTGCGCAACGCCGTCTGGATGACGAGCTCCCTGTCCGTCTGCGCCTTCACCTCTTTGGCGATGTCGGCGCGCAACGTCGCGCGAGTCGCTTCGACCGCCAGAGGTGCATTCTCCGCCAATTCGCGCGCCAGCGCGAGCGCCGTTTCGCGCAAACGCTCCTGCGGCACGACGTCGTCCACAAGTCCCCAGCCAAGCGCCTCCTCGGCCTTGATGCGCCGGCCGGTGAGGCACATCAGCGCGGCCTTCTGCGCGCCGACAAGTCTCGGCAATGTCGCGGTAATGCCGAAGCCCGGGTGAAATCCAAGCTTCACAAAATTGGCACTGAAGCGCGCTTCGGGCGCCGCAACGCGGAAGTCCGCCGCCAGCGCGAGGCCGAGGCCGGCCCCGATGGCCGCGCCCTGCACCGCCGCCACGACCGGCTTCCTGGTCGAGAAAAGGCGCACGGCCTGCTCGTAGAGCGAGCCCGTGCCGCCGTCGCCGACGCTGTCGCGCGCCGCGAAATCCGCACCTGCACAAAAGCTCTTGCCGGCCGACATCAAGAGGCTAACGCGCAGGGCTTTCTCCGCGTCGACGTCGAAGAGCGCATCCGCCAGATCTTTCATCAGCGTCACGGTGACGTGATTGTGCGGCGGCCTGTCGATCTCGAGAAGCGCAACGTGTCCGTCGGTCCGTGTACTGATATCGCCGTAACGCTCTTTCATCGCGAGCCTCTATCGCTTGGCGCCGAGCAGATTGCGAGCAACCACCCATTTGTGCACTTCGGTCGGGCCGTCATAGATTCGCATGGTGCGGATCTTCGACGCCATCAACTGCAGCGGCAGTTCCTTCGTCATGCCCATGGCGCCAAAGGTCTGCATGGCACGGTCGACCACTTCCCACGCCATCTCGGTCGCATAGGCCTTGATCATGGAGATCTCGAGCCGGACGTCGCGCCCCTGATCGAGCTTCCAGGCGCAATCATATGTCATAAGGCGCGCCGCATGGATGCGCGTCGCCGCGTCCGCAACCCACCACTGGATCGCCTGGCGTTCCGACAAAGGTTGTCCGAAGGTCACGCGCTGGGGCGCGAACTCGCACATCATGTCGAGGGCGCGCTGCGCCATGCCGATGGACCAGGCCGCCATCTGGATGCGCCGTGTGCCGAGACGGAGCTGCATCGGCGCGAAGCCGTTGCCCTCCTGGCCGAGGAGCTTCCAGCCTTCGACGCGGCAATCCTCCAGCACGACTTCGTAAGTGGCGGCGCCGCCGATCATGGGAATGCGGCGCAGCACCTTGAAGCCCGGCGCGTTCTTGTCGACCAGGAAGGCAGAGATACCGCCGCGGGCGCCTTTCTGCTTGTCGGTCACGGCCATCAGGATGGTGAAATCGGCTTCGGCTGCGCGGCTGATCCAGATCTTGCGTCCGTTGATGATCCAGTCCTCCCCGTCGCGTTCGGCGCGCGTCGTCATGCCGGCGGGATCGGCGCCCGCGCCCGGCTCCGAAATGCCGATGGCGGAAATGGTTTCGCCGCGCACGTAAGGCGCGAGATAAGCTTCGCGCTGGCGCTCGTTCACTGTCGCCATCAGCATGCGCAAATTCGGCGAGTCCGGCGGCAGCGTGTACGGCGTGATGGTGCGGCCCATCTCCTCATTGACGCCGATCATGGAGACGGAGGGCAGGTCGCTGCCGCCGACATCGGCCGGCGCATCGAGGCCCCACAGCCCCAGCTCCTTCGAGATCTTGTCGAGCCGGACATGCTCTTCGGCCCCGATCCCCCAGCCCTTGCCGGACGCCTCGCGCGCCAGCACGTCGGCCTCGAGTGGCATCAGTTCCTTCTCCACGAATTTGTGGACCAGGTCCTTCAGCATGCGGTCTTCTTCGGAGAGCTCGAAATCCATGGTTTTCCGCCCTGATATGAGTGGGTCGTTATCGATCGGTCATAGAGTGCTATGAGCCTGCGAAGCCGCGCAAGGCCGCGCCAAATGACCACTGGAACGGGCATTTGCCGCGCGCTATACGACCGGCCATGAGTGAGGATGTCGGAAAAAGCCCCGCCGAAAGGCGAAGGGCTCGCTTGCGTTTTCGCAGCGCGCGCCGCGGCTTCAAGGAGGTCGACCTGATCTTCGGCGCGTTCGCGGCGGAATTCCTGCCCGGACTTGACGAGGCGGAGCTCGACCAGTTCGAAGCGCTGCTCGATGTGCCCGACCAGGACGTGTTTGCCTGGCTTAAGGGCGAGCGGCCGGTGCCGGGCACCCATGACACGCCGGTCTTCGCGAAACTCCAGTCGCTCTGTGTGCGTAAGAATCCCCAATGGAACGTTTGAACTATATCGCCCGCGCCGAGGGGCGCCTCACCGTCTCCGGCGCGCCGGAGGGCTATGACGCCTATCTGGCCGCGGAAGCCGCGCTGAGGCGGAAAGGACTGGTTGTCCTTGTCGCCGCCGACGACCTGAAGGCCGAGATGGCCGTGCGCGCGGCGCGATTTTTCGCGCCTCGGCTGACGATCCTGCCTTTTCCGGCGTGGGATTGCCTGCCCTATGACCGCATGTCGCCGAAATCGGACATCGAAAGCGCAAGGCTGGCTACCTTGGCGGCGCTCGTGCGGCGCAAGGCGGATTGGGGGCACGGTCTCGTGGTCACCACCATCAATGCAGTCCTGCAACGTGTGCCGCCGCGCACGGCGATCGAAGGCGCGAGCTTCTTCGCGCAGGCAGGCCACAGCGTCGATCACGACAAGTTGGTCGCCTTCCTCGCGGCCAATGGCTATGGCCGCGCCAGTACGGTGCGAGAGCCCGGCGAGTTCGCGCTGCGCGGCGGCATCATCGATCTGTGGCCGCCGGGCACGTCGGATCCGTTGCGCCTCGATCTCTTCGGCAATTCGCTCGAAGCCATCCGTCGCTTCGATGCCGAGACGCAGCTTTCCTCCGATCAGATCGAGAAGATCGAGATCCTGCCCGCGAGCGAAACGCCGCTCGACCCGGAGACGGTCAGCCGCTTCCGCGCCGGCTATGTCGCGACCTTCGGACCGGCGACGTCCGATCCGCTTTACGAATCCGTGAGCGCCGGCCGCAAGCACCAGGGCATGGAGCACTGGCTGCCGCTGTTCCACGATCATCTCGAGACGCTGTTCGACTATACCGGCGACGCGCTGCTGTTTCTGTCGCATCAGACCGAGGAAGCGAAGAATGCGCGGCTGGACCTGATCCAGGATTATTACACCACGCGGCGGCAGTTCCTCGATCACAAGCCGGACGGGAAGGAAAACCTCTCCGCGCCGCCTTACAAGCCGCTGAAGCCAGAGCAGCTTTATCTCACCGACAAGGAATGGAAGGCGGCGCTGTCGCATCACGATGTGCGCGATCTGTCGCCGTTCCAGGCGCCGGAGTCGAAACACACCGTCGACGCCGGCGGCAAGAAGGGGCGGGATTTCGCGCCGGAACGCACCGCCGACGTGAACGTGTTCGAAGCGGCGGCGGATCATGTGCGCTCGCTGCAGGCGGCGAAGAAGCGCGTCATCGTCACCGCGTGGACGGAAGGCTCGGCGGAGCGGCTTGGCGGCGTATTGTCCGACCACGGACTATCGGCGATGCGTCCCGTCGAGGACTGGCCCGATGCGCTCAAGCTGCACGGCAACGCCGTCGGCGTCGGCGTGCTGGGCCTGGAGCACGGCTTCGAGGCGGCCGACTTCGCCATCGTCGCCGAGCAGGATATCCTCGGCGATCGCATGGTGCGGCCGCGCGCCCGCTCGAAACGCGCGCAGAATTTCCTGACCGAAGCGTCGAGCCTGGCGCCGGGCGATCTCGTCACGCATATCGAGCACGGCATCGGCCGCTATGTCGGGCTGCAGACGATCGACGTCGCCGATGCGCCGCATGATTGCCTTGAGCTGCAATATGACGGCGGCAAGCTATTTCTGCCCGTCGAAAACATCGAGCTTCTGACTCGCTACGGCACGGATGAGGGCTCCGCACAGCTCGACCGGCTGGGCGGCGCCGGCTGGCAGAGCCGCAAGGCGAAGATGAAGGCACGGGTGCGCGAGATTGCAGCCGAGCTCATCCGCATCGCGGCGGCGCGGCAGCTGAAATCCATGCCTGCCGTCGATCCGCCGCAGGGCCTTTTCGACGAATTCTGCGCGCGCTTTCCCTATCAGGAGACCGAGGACCAGGAACGCGCCATTGCCGATGCGATCGAGGATCTGGCGAAGGGGCGGCCGATGGATCGCCTTGTCTGCGGCGATGTCGGTTTCGGCAAAACCGAAGTGGCGCTGCGGACGGCTTTCGTCGTTGCGATGGCGAGCGAGCAGGTCGCCATCGTGGCGCCGACGACGCTCCTGGCGCGGCAACACTTCCGCACCTTCCGCGAACGCTTCAAGGGCTTCCCGGTGAAGCTCGGCCAGCTTTCGCGCTTCGTCGATGCGAAAGAGGTGAGGGCGGTGAAAGAGGGCCTCGCCTCCGGCGACATCAATATCGTCATCGGCACGCATGCGCTTCTCTCCAAGACGATAAGCTTCAAGAATCTGGGGCTCGTGATCGTCGACGAGGAACAGCATTTCGGTGTCGGTCACAAAGAGCGTCTCAAGGCGCTCAAAGCCGACGTGCACGTGCTGACGCTGACGGCGACGCCGATTCCGCGGACATTGCAGCTGGCGCTGTCCGGCGTGCGCGATCTGTCGCTGATCACGACGCCGCCGGTCGACCGTCTCGCCGTGCGCACCTTCGTCACGCCGTTCGATCCGCTGGTCGTGCGCGAGGCGCTGCTGCGCGAGCATTATCGCGGCGGCCAGAGTTTCTATGTCTGCCCGCGCATCTCCGACCTGCGCGATGCGGAACAATTCCTCAAGGACACCGTGCCCGAGGTGAAGGTGGCCGTGGCCCACGGCCAGATGGCGGCAACCGTGCTCGAAGACGTGATGACCGCGTTCTACGAGCGCAAGGTGGATGTCCTCATCTCGACCAACATCGTGGAGAGCGGCCTCGACATCCCGACGGCCAACACGATGATCGTCAACCGCGCCGACATGTTCGGCCTGGCGCAGCTTTATCAGTTGCGCGGTCGCATCGGCCGCGCCAAGCAGCGCGCCTATGCCTATCTGACGACGCCGGCCGACCGGAAGCTGACGGAAGCGGCGGAACGGCGACTGCAGGTTCTGCAGTCGCTCGATCAATTGGGCGCGGGCTTTTCCGTCGCCAGCCACGACCTCGACATCCGCGGCGCCGGCAATCTTCTGGGCGACGAACAGTCGGGCCATGTGCGCGAAGTCGGCATCGAGCTTTATCAGGAGATGCTGGAAGAAGCCGTCTCGCAATTGCGCCTCGGCGACGAAGCGAGCGAGCTCGAGGATCACTGGTCTCCGCAGATCAATATCGGCACGGCGGTGCTCATCCCCGAGCAATACGTGCCCGATCTGGCCGTGCGCATGGCGCTGTATCGCCGTGTGGCGACCATCGAGGACCGCAAGGAGATCGACCGTTTTGCGGCCGAGCTGATCGACCGTTTCGGGCCGTTGCCGGATGAAGTGAAGCATCTTCTCGAAATCGTGGCGATCAAGGCGCTGTGCCGCGCGGCGCTGGTGGAGAAGATCGATGCCGGGCCGAAAGGCGCCACGCTCAGCTTCCGCAACAACACCTTCCCGAACCCCGGCGGCCTTGTGCGTCTCATCGCGCAGCATCAGCAGACGATGAAAGTGCGTCCCGACCAGAAGGTCTTCATCGCACGCGACTGGCCGACGCCGGAGCAGCGGCTCAAGGGCACTCAGGCCGTATTGAGCCAGCTGGTCAAGCTTGCCGACGCGGCGTGAACTTGATCTGTAATTGTCATGGCCCCCGACTGCGGGCCACCCAGTTGGATATTGCTCCGCGGTCGAAGATTCATCGAAGTTCAATCGTCGGGGGATTACGCTAACGTCACCTGGGTGGCCCGCAGTCGCGGGCCATGACAATGATTGTGTGTGAAGTGACTCTTATTACTCGGCGAGTAGTTCTTTCCTGTCTCGCGGCTTGGCCGCTTGCTGCCGCATACGCGAAGCCCGCGCGGGCAAGCACAGATCTCCTCCAGCGCACGATGGCGACGGGACGCTTCGTCGCCTACCAGCCGACCGCGCTGAAAGTCGAGAACGGTGTGCTCGGGCACGTGGACGAAGCGAGCATCCGCGCCGATCTCGAGACCCTGCGGCCGTGGTTCGACGGGCTCATCACCTATGGCGCGCTGAACGGCAACGAGCGCGTGGCCGATGTCGCGGCGTCACTCGGTTATCGCGCGGTGATCGCCGGCGTGTGGGATCCGGGCGACAAGACCGAAGTCGCCAACGCCGTCGCCGCATGGCGGCGCAACCCGAAGCTCGTCGCAGGACTCTCGCTCGGCAACGAGATCGTGTTCGGCAAGCGCGGCACCTGGGACGACTACAAGGCCTATATCGCCGATGTCCGCGCCGCCGCGCCGGGCCTGCCGCTCGCCATCGCCGAACCTTTTGCCGAGTACACCGACTATGCCGAAGCGAAATCCGTGCTCGCATTGACGGATTTCATGCTGGTGAACATCCATCCCGTCTTCGAACCATGGTTCAGGACAGCGACGGCCGACAACTGGACGGATTTTGTCGTGCGCGTAATGGCACGGCTTCAGCGGATTTATCGCAAGCCCATTCTCGTCAAGGAAACGGGAATCCCGACCGGTCCGGCCGCCGCGGGATTCAACGAGACGATGCAGCGCGATTTCTACGATCTGCTCGCCAGGCGGTTTCCGCCGTCGCGTCGTCGGGCCTTTGCTTATTTCACCGCGTTTGACGAGCCCTGGCGCCCCGGAGATTTCAATCCGACACCCGGTCAGCATCCCGAAGAGGCCTATTGGGGGCTTTTCACCGCGACACGCCAGCCGAAGCAGGTCGTGGCGGATATTCCCAAGCTCGCAGGCTGATCCCTTTTTCCCGCTGTGGGTTTGCACAGCCTGCATGGCTTGCGCGACGATGCCTGCGGAAATGTCATGGCGCCGCAAGACGATGCTTTGAACCCGCGCCAACGTGTGTAATGACTCCACTCCCGTCCTCACCAAAGGGAGTTCTCATGACCGTTTCCATGTACTCGGCTTCCGTGCCCGTCTACACGCAATTCCTGACTGCGCTTTCGAACGTCCTGAAAAAAGGCGCCGCCTTTGCGGAAGCGAAGAAGATCGACCCGACCGTGCTGATCAATGCACGCATCGCGCCCGACATGTTTGCGCTGGCGCGCCAGGTGCAGATCGCGACCGATCACGCCAAGGGTTCGCTGGCGCGGCTCGCGGGCGTCGAGCCGCCGAAATACGAAGACACGGAAACGACCTTCGACGAACTCGAAGCGCGCATCCAGAAGACGCTCGCCTATGTCAAAACCTTCAAGCCGGAACAGATCGACGGCACCGAAGGCAAGGAAATCGTGCTGACCTTCGGCACGCAGAAATTCCCCTTCAACGGCCAGACCTATCTGATCCAGTTCGCGCTGCCGAATTTCTATTTCCACACGTCGATGGCCTACGCGATCCTGCGCCATAACGGCGTCGAGATCGGCAAGCGGGACTTCATGGGCGGGGTGTGAGGCGTAAGCCTTACGCCTGAGCCAATCCTCCCCCGAACGAAGTTTGGGGGAGGGGGACCGCGACCCGCCTACGCTGAAGCTTCGGCGGGTTTGAGTATGCACTTGGTCCGCCGAAGCCTCGGCGAAGGCGGAAGCGGTGGAGGGGGCCGATGCAGTCGCGGTTCTGGCGGCTGCCCCCTCCGTCTTGCCGCGCTTCGCACGGCAATCCACCTCCCCCGCGCTACGCGCTGGGGAGGATTTAAAAGACCGAAATCTTCGAAACTGCCCAAGCCACCTGTCTTGACAATATGCCTCTCCCGTCCGATATTTCTGTCATGACAGAAACAACAGTCACGGCAGAGAAGCTTCCGGAGGCCCTCCAGCGCTTCATCCTGCATTGGGGCGACATGGGCGGGCAGTGGGGCGTCAACCGCTCGGTCAGCCAGATCCACGCGTTGCTCTACCTTTCGGAGAAACCGCTGACGGCGGAAGACATCGCCGAGACGCTGGGCCTGGCGCGGTCGAACGTCTCGAACTCCATCAAGGAGTTGCAAAGCTGGGGGCTGGTGCGGCGCGTGCCGGTGATGGGCGACCGCCGCGATTTCTTCGAAGCGGAAACCGACGTCTGGACCATCGCGGCCAAGATCGCGGCCGGCCGCAAGGAGCGCGAGATCGATCCGGCGCTGGCGGCGCTCGCAGACTGCGTGGCGGCGGCGGACGGCGACAGCTCCGTCGATCCTGTCGCGGCCGCGCGGCTGAAAGAAATGCTCGCGTTCACGCAAACGGTCGCCGCCTGGTACGAGCAGATGGCGAAAGTCCCGCGGCCGAGCCTGATGATGCTGATCCGGCTGGGGAGCAAGATCATCAATCTCCTGCCGGCGAAGAAAGCCAGATAGGCGGGGAGGGGCCCATGTTGCCGCAACATCGCGCAGCGCAGGCAGGCCCTCCCGACACAAGACAGGATGCGTTAGGCGATCTTCGCTTTCGCAGTCTGTTGTCGCGCGAGGATTGGGCGGCATTGCCGGCCGCGATCCGCAATCGCTTCTCCAAACGCGTCGCGGGCGGTGCGACGGCCATTTATGCCGGCGAGGTCGTCGAGACCGAACTTACGTTCTCGGGCTGGGTTTTTGCGCAATTGGCGCGCCTTGTCGGAAGCCCGCTGCCGCGTTCGCGTGACGCGCATGTGCCGGCCGTCGTGTCGGTGACGGAAGACGTGCGCACCGGCGGACAGATCTGGACGCGCGTCTACGCGCGCAAAGACGGCTTTCCGCAGGTCATCCATTCCGCCAAGCGTTTCACCGGCACAACGGGCCTCGAAGAGCATGTCGGCTGCGGCGTCGGCATGGCGCTGACCGTGCATCAGGAGGAAGGCGCGCTCGTGTTCCGCAGCGCGCATTATTTCTTCCGCATCGGACCGCTGCGCCTGACCTTAGCCGCGTGGCTGACGCCCGGCCTGCTCACCGTCACGCATACGGAAGAGGGTGGGGGACAATTCAGCTTCCTGCTCGAAGTGGTTCATCCCGCGTTCGGCCGGATCATCCGGCAGTTCGCGACTTTCCATGAGGTGGCGTCATGACCTCGACACTCGTCTGGACCCTGATCGCCGTGCAGATCGCCATGGGTGCGTTCGACACGCTGTTCCATCACGAGTTGACCGAACGATTGCCGTGGCGGACGACGCAGCGGCGCGAGCTGTTGCTGCACGGCGCGCGCAATCTGCTTTACGCCTTCCTGTTCGTGACACTCGGATGGTTCGAAGCGGATGGTTTGTTCGCCGTCGTCGCCATGGCGGTGCTCGGCGCCGAGCTCGTCATCACGCTGATGGATTTCGTCGAGGAGGACATGAGCCGGAAGCTTCCGGCCAGTGAACGCATCAATCACACGCTGCTGGCGCTCAATTACGGCGCGATCCTGGTGCTGATCGTTCCGGTATTGCTCGGCTGGGCACACAAGGGCACCGGTTGGAACTCAGCGAACCATGGCTGGTGGAGCGTGCTGGCGAGCCTCGCGGCCATCGCGGTCGTGGTCTTCGGCGCGCGCGATCTGGCGGCTTCGTTGCGGACGAAACGTCTCATGCTCAAACCCGCCGGCGCACTCGCAACCGCGCTGCCGCGCCACCGGACGATCCTCGTCACCGGCGCCACAGGTTTCGTGGGTTGCCGTCTGGTCGAAGCGCTGGTCGCGCAGGATCATTCGGTGATCGTGCTGACGCGCGATCCCAAGAAGGCGCTCGCTTTGCCGCCGCCGTTTCAGCTCGTCACCGATCTCGACCAGATCGCGCCGGACACGCGGATCGACGCCGTCGTCCATCTGGCGGGCGAATCCATCAGCGGCGGTTTGTGGACGGAGGCGCGCAAGCGTGCCGTCATCCAGTCGCGCGTGACCCTCATCAGAGCTATCGAACGTCTGGTCGCGCGCCTCGCGCATCGCCCGGCCGTATTCGTGAACGCTTCGGCAGTGGGCTGGTACGGGCTTCGCGACGACGAACCGCTGACCGAATACGGCGATTCACGTCCCTGCTTCAGCCACGAAAGCTGTGCGGCGTGCGAGGCGGCGGCATTGGAACTCGCGGAGTTCGGCATCCGTGTGATCAATCTCCGCATCGGCCTGGTGCTGGGAACGGAAGGCGGATTGCTCGCGCGGCTTCTGGCGCCTTTCGAGTTCGGCCTCGGCGGGCCGATCGGAGCGGGCAAACAATGGATGTCGTGGATCGCGCGCGACGATCTCGTGCGCCTGATCGTCCATGTGATCGCCACGCCTTCGCTCTCAGGCCCTGTGAACGCGACCGCGCCGGGGCCAGTGCAGAACAGGGAGTTCGCGCGCGAACTCGGGCACGCGCTGCATCGCCCCGCGTTGCTACCGCTCCCCGCCACACCGCTGCGCCTGCTCGGCGGCGAGTTCGCGAAGGAACTGCTGCTCGGTGGCCAACGCGTCCTGCCGCACAAAGCACTCGGAAGCGGCTTCGCCTTCCGCCACCCGGACCTGCGGGGTGCGCTGCACGCGATCTTGGGAACGAAAGTCGCACACAGACCGGCGCGGCATGCACACATTGCGGAACGGCTGGAGCTGAGCTGAGGGTCTCCCCCTGCCATGGCGGCGGGCGTTTCTGATAGGCTGTGGACGCTTGAGGAGTTGGTGGAGCGAACGTCACACTGATGCAAAAATTTCTCACCGTATTGCTCTTCGTGTGTTCCCCGGCATATGCGGTCCAGATTGCGTGCGGCGGTTACAACCCCGAGATCAATGACCACGTTGAATGGGGGACCAAAATAGTTGGCGCTGATGCTTACGATGGTGAGCAACACTTCAAAGTCCGCGAAACGAAGAAGTTCTTCGTACTTACCGGCTCACATTCGCGAATTGTCATAAATAAGAAGGCAGCGAGCTACATCACTTACGGACCAAAGGGGAAGCCAGTCGCGTGGTCCCGAAAAACGCCCGGCGAAGGCTGTGATTTTTCAAATTAGGACACACCCGAACATCGTTCCTGCTTGACCATTTTGATCAATTGGCGTATACATTTCGCCATAACGGAAACACGCGCCCGGCGCCCGACAGCGGCCGGGTTTTTTGTTGGGCAGAGTTCGCCGGTTCCGGCTTGGCACAAAATCTATGAGGCGATGCGCAAGCGCGCGCATACATCTGCTTGGGCCGAAGCAGAATTTGCGATCGAGCGATTTGCTGCACCTCCCCCTTGCGGGGAGGTGGAACTCAGGTGCGCTGTCTGTATGGATTTTATCCGACAATCAGGACGTACACGGATGATTTTTCGCCCTGCGCCGCCCTGTTTTTCGACATAGCGATTCGGGCTGCCGTCGAAGAAAGCCCTGCGGCACGCGGCTTTCTCGCACGCGCGCGCGGGCTCGAAAAATGCGTCGCCCTGCAATTCGCCCTGTTAGCAGGGCGTCGGCGCGAGGGCACAGTCCGGCGATATCCGCCTCAGATCATCTCCGGATCATAGGCCATGATCGCTTCCGATCCCGCCTGGATGCGTTCGAACAGCATCGGGCATTCGGGGATCAGGCGTTCCATCCAGTAGCGGGCGCTGATGAGCTTGTCTTCGTAGAACTTCTTGTTCGACGCGCCGGCCGCGAGCTTCTCCTGCGCGATCTTGGCCATGCGCGCCCACATCCAGCCCGTGACCACGATGCCCATCATGCGCAGATAGTCGACCGCGCCGGCGCCGGCGTCGTTCGGATTGGCCATGCCGTGCTGCGCGAGCCACAGCGTCGCCTGCTGCAGCGCATCGAGGCCGCGCTGCAGAGGTTTGGTCACGAAGGTGAGTTTCTCGTTGTCCTTGTTCTCAGAAACCCAGCCGGACATGAGCGCAAACAAAGCCATGGGTGCCGCGCCGCCTTTGCGGCCGAGCTTGCGGCCGACGAGATCCATCGCCTGCACGCCGTTGGCGCCTTCGTAGACCTGGTTGATGCGGCCGTCGCGCACGAACTGTTCGACGCCGTTGTCGCGGATATAGCCGTGGCCGCCATAGCACTGCATCGCCATGTTGGCGGCTTCGAAGCCCATGTCGGTGAAGAAGGCCTTGATCACCGGCGTGAGCAGATCGTGCAGCATCGCCGCCGTCTCCTTCTCCGGCCGGTTGGAGTCGGCGATGGAGCCGTTCAGCATCGTCCACATCGCGACGGCGCGCGCGCCTTCGACGAAGGTCTTCGCGTGCAAGAGCATGCGGCGCACGTCCGGATGCACGATCTCGAGATCGGCCGGCTTGTCGGGCTCTTTCGGGCCGGTCAGCGCGTGGCCGACGCGGCGCGTCAGCGCGTAGTCGAGGCCGTTCTGGTAGGCCACTTCGCCGATGGAAATGCCCTGCACGCCGACGCCGAGCCGCGCCATGTTCATCATGCCGAACATGCCCTTCATGCCTTCCGATGCCGAGCGCTTCTCGCCGGGCTTATACGGCGCAGGCTTCGGCCCGAGGCGCCACGCCACCGCATCGTCGAAATTGAGCACGGCCGTGGCGTTCGCCTTGATGCCCATCTTCTTTTCGATGCCGCCGGTCGAGACGCCGTTGCGCGCGCCCATCGTGCCGTCTTCTTTCACGAGGAATTTCGGCACCATGAAAAAGTTCACGGTCGAGAGATCGTCGTGGATCTGGCCGTTCTCGTCGGGGATCTTCGCGATCACCATGTGGATGATGTTGTCGGTCAGGTCGTGATCGCCGCCGGAGATGAAGATCTTCGTGCCGGTCATGCGATAGGTGCCGTCGGGCTGCTCGACTGCCTTCGTTTTCATCAGGCGCAGATCGGTGCCGCAGCCGGGCTCGGTCAGGCACATCGTGCCCGTCCATTCGCCGGAGACCATCTTGGGAACGATATGCTGCTTCATCCAGGGCTGGCCGGTCGCGATCAGCGCGCCGTATGCCGCAGCGGTCAGGCCGGGATACATCGTGAAAGCCTGGTTCGCCGATTGCGCCATCTCGGCGATCGTCAGCGTGACGAGGGAGGGAAGGTTCGAGCCGCCATATTCGGTCGGCGCGCCGAGACCGCTCCAGCCCGATTCGGCATAGGCCTTGAAGGCTTCCTTGAAACCCTTCGGCGTGCGCACGACGCCGTTCTCGAAATGGCAGCCTTCCTCGTCGCCCGACTGGTTGAGAGGCTGCAGCACCTCCTCGCAGAACTTCGCCGCATTGGTCAGGACGTCGTCGATCGTGTCCGGCGACAGGTCCTCGAACTGAGGCAGGTCGCGGTGTTTCTCGACTTCCAAAAGCTCTTGCATGACAAAGCGATAGTCGTCGAGCGGGGCGCGGTAGATGGGCATGAATCAGCCTCCAGTCAGCCTCAACCGATATAGGGCGAAAGCCGTTGACTGTCGATTGAGGGCCGCGGTGCGACCGGGCGTCCCCTTGTGTCGGCGGCGGCCACGGAGGATTTTGCAAGGCCAAACCGGACCGCGCCGTGACCGCTTTCTCCCGCAATCTTGCCGTGACGCTGGCGCTTGCCGCCATGCTGGTACGCGCGGCCATTCCGGCGGGATGGATGCCGAATGTCGCGGGTCCGCTCGGAAGCGGTTTCGTCATCTGTTCGGTTGATGGCGCACACCATCTTCCCGCGCACGATCCTTCAAAGGGGCACGACGACGGCTCGATCTGCCCCTTCGCGGCCGCCGCGCATCTGGCGCCGCCGCAGATGCCGCCGGCGATTGCCGCGCCTTTCACCATCGCATTCCTGGCGCCGCACCTTGCGGACTGGGCTTGGCCGTCGCACGTCGCCGATCCCGGGCACGCGCCACGGGGTCCGCCCGTTTCCGTTTGAACAGGTTTTCGTGGCCGCGCTTCGCCCGGGTCGGGGCAGCCGCGGTCGTCGCCTATCGTTCAAACGGGAGATCGCATCATGCGAACATCCAATTCCTGGCGCTTCGCGGCGCTTGCTTCGTCTTTGTTAATCGCCGGCGCCGCCTATGCCGGCAACCTAACCGTCACCGATGGCTGGATCAGGGCGATGCCCGGGAAAACACCCGCCGGCGGTTATTTCACGCTCTCCAATGATTCAGGCCGCCGCATGGTGCTGACCGGCGCTTCATCGCCCGCCTGCGGCATGCTCATGCTGCACAAGACCGATACCGAGAGCGGTATGGCGAGCATGCATGACGTCGCGAGCATTCCTATCGCGGTCGGACAGCATGTGAGCTTCGCGCCCGGCGGCTATCATCTGATGTGCATGGAGCCGACGTCCCAGATCGCGCCCGGGAATAAAGTCCCCGTCTCGCTGATCTTTGAAGACGGAACGAAGGTGACGACCGACTTCGCCGTCCGCAACGCCACCGGTCACTGACCTCCAGCACAAGGAGCGAAGCCGTGCGCACACGTGCTTGCTTGCGCCCGTTCTGCGGGCGCCATTCTCTTGCCGCTCGTGCTCTTTGCACCTGTTCGGCACTTGCTGCCCTGTTCTCCGCGGCGGGCCTGGAGCCTGCGGCGGCACAATCCGCCGTGGCGCCGGAAACCGTCATCGTGTCGGCGACCCGCAGCCCGCAAGCGATCGGCGATCTGCCGCAAAGCGTGAGTGTCGTCTCCGCACAAGACATCGCCAACATCCCGGCGCAGGGACTCGACGATATCCTGCGCAATCTGCCGGGCATGACGCTGAACGAGATCGGTCCCGATGTCGGCCATCCGACGGCCTACAATGAAAGCATGCGCGGGTTGCCGACGACCGAGACCCGCATGCTCGTGATGGTCGACGGCGTTCCCGTCAACGATCCCTTCTTCGGTTACATCCAGTGGAATCGCATCCCGCTCGACAACATCGAACGCGTCGAGATCGTGCGCGGCGGCGGCTCGCCCTTGTGGGGCAACACCGCGATGGGCGGTGTCGTCAATGTCATCACCCGCGCACCGCGAACCGATGAAGTCGATCTGTCCGCGTCCGGCGGCAGCTACGGCAGCTACGATACCAGTCTCTATGGCGCTTATGCCGACCAGGATTGGGTGAAGCTGAGTGTCAATGCGGCCTTCAAAGGCACGGACGGTTATCAGACGACGCCGGCTTCATGGACAAGCTACGGTTCGCCCAACCTGCGCGCGCCCGTTTATACGCCGACCTCGGACAGTGCACAGAACGTCGGTGTGCGTGCCGATTTTGCGCCGCGCGAGGATCTGACCGGCTTTCTCGATGCCCATTACCACGAAGACCAGCAGCTTCTGTCGACACCGATCGGACTGGATCGGCAGCATATCTGGACGTATGCCGGCGGTGTCACGAAGACATTCGGCGCGGATACGACGCTTGCGGCGACCTTCTTCCATGACGACAGCGATTTTCTCACGAACAATCCGCACCTGATCACGCCCACCGTCGAATACAATTCGAACATCCACACGACGAACGCATCCGACAACGGCGCTTCGATCATTCTGTCCGGGAAATTCGGCCCCATGGTGCCGAACGCAAATATCGGCATGGATTTTCACGAGATCAGCGGCGCCGATCATGCGAATTATTACCTGGCCTCCGGCGCGCTGGCGGCGCCAACGATTGTGGGCGGCGGCGACCAGCTGTTCCTCGCCGGATTTGCGCAGGCGCAGATGAAGCCGATCGCGCCGCTGCTGATCATGGCGAGCCTTCGCTATCAGTATTATCGCAGCTCCAACGGCGTCGACACGTTCCCGCCGGGCTTCGGCACGATTTCGGAACGCGAATATTATCGCTTCACGCCGCGCGTCGATGGACGCTACGAAATCAACGACGACTTCGCCTTGCGCGGCGCCTATTACCAATCGTTCCGCGCACCCACGCTCGACCAGCTTTATCGCACCTATGCCGATACGACGGCGGGAATCTACGAAGGCAATCCCTTCCTCGTGCCGGAAACGCTGGAAGGCGAGGAAGTCGGGCTCGATTTCACGAGGCCGGGACTGCGGAGCCAGTTCACGTTCTATAACAGCACGATCAGCAATCTCATCACACAACGCAATCTCGATCCGTCCGAATATCCGACCATCCTCGGCGTCACCTGCGGCTACGATCTCGCGACGGCCCAGTATTTGAGCTGCACGCGGAACATCAATTCGGCCTCGGCCATCGCCCGCGGCTTCGAAGCCGAGGTGAACTGGGATATCGGCGACGGCTTTTCGACGAGGCTCACCTACACCTATGCGGATTCCCACTACACCTCGAATCCCGCCAATCCCGACTCGGTCGGCGAGCGTCTCGAAGGCGTGCCCATGCATAACGGCAGCGCTTCGCTCACATATCGGGATGTCCAGGGCTGGCAGGTTTCGACAATCGTGCGCTATCTGTCGAAGAGCTACGGCGATGCGTTGCCGTCCGACGGCCTCATCCAGAACGAGCATCTCGTTGTCGATCTGGCCGCGAGCTATCCGCTCACCGACCGCATCGAAGCCTTCACGCACATCCAGAACCTGTTCGACCGCCGCTACATCGCCAGCAACGGCGGGGGCGTTCCCATTCTCGGCACGCCGTTCGAGGTGATGAGCGGTGTGCGCGTGAGGTTCGAGTGATGGCAAAGCCGTCGGATATACGGCGACCGCGCCATTACGCGTTGTTCTGGCGCTGGCATTTCTTCGCCGCGCTGATCGTGATCCCGTTCGTGCTGTGGCAGAGCACGACGGGAACGCTTTATCTCTGGTCGGAATGGTGGATGGATCACACCCATCCCGAACTGCGTTTCGTGACGCCCGACCGGGCTGCGGCCCCGCCGAGCGCGCAGATCGCTGCAGCGCTGGCGAGCCTTCCGCGTGACGTCGCCGCACGTTCGTCTCAGTTCATGTCGGGCATGCGCATGGGGGCGACGCCGGTCGCAGCCTCCAACGCGCCGGTCGCGCGGGCAGGACCACCGGTTCTCGGCATTCTTCTTCCCGACGATCCGGCGCGGAGTACGACTGTTCTTCTTCAGAGCCCGAACGGTCTCGCCTATCCCGTCTTCGTCAATCCGCACGATGCGCGCGTACTGGGCAGGCTCGCGCCGGTGCAATGGCTTCCGGGATGGAGTCGTTCGCTGCACAGCGGCTGGCCGGCAGGGGCGCCCGGCAACTGGCTTCTGGAGCTCGGTGATTGCTGGGCGATCGTGATGCTCGCGTCAGGCCTTTATCTCTGGTGGCCGCGCGGCCGCGCCTTTCCGGAATTCCTGTGGCCGCGCTTCCATCTCGGCGCGCGCGTTCTCCTGCGCGACCTGCACGCCACCGTCGCGGTTCTCTTCTCGGCCGTCTTCCTCTTTTTCCTGGTGAGCGCTTTGCCGTGGACGATGTTCTGGGGCGAAACGCTGCTGAGCGCGGTCGAGCAGGCGACCGGCCAGACCAGCCCTGCCGGTTTCTCGAACGGCGGTGCGTCGATATCGCAGGTGAAGGCAGCGCTTCCGGCGCTCGACGATGCCGTCCGCGAAGCCCGCGCGCGCGGCGTCCGCGGTACGCTCGACATCCGCTTGTCGCCCTGGCCCGATGCGCCGTGGTGGATGACGAACGTGCGCACGGCGGCGCCGGATCGTCTGCTTCAGGCATCGACAGCAGATGGCCGCATCAGAAGCGATTTCACGACCGGGGAAATTCCGGTCATACCGCGGCTCGTCGCCTTCGGCGTTCACGTCCATCAGGGGGATTTCGGTCCGCTCAATCTCTGGCTCAATACCGCCTTCGCACTCTCGCTCGTGTGGCTCACGATTACGGGAGCGATGTCTTGGTGGATTCGGCGACCCGCGAACAGACTGGGGGCGCCGCCCAAGCCGGCTTCGCCGTGGCCGTGGGGCCTGCGGGCCGCGCTTGTCTCGATGTGCGTCGTGCTGCCGATCTTCGGCGCGTCGGTGCTCGTCATCGCGTTGGCCGATCGGATGGCGCGATCGGCAAAGTTGTCGCCTGTATGACGCGGTTGCGGGCCTTTTTTCCAAACACTGCCATGTTAACAATTGCGGAAAACATTCCGTGAGAACGCAATGCGGCAGTTTTGCGGCACGAGCGAAAATGCTCCGGGCGGAAAAAATTTTTGCGCTCCGGGAACCGGCGTGCAAATGCATGGCGGCCGCTCGCTTTTCCGGCGATCAACAATTCTTCAACAACGTTGTGGCGGAACTTCTGCACGCCTTGCGCGCTACGCTTTGGCCGCTAGCCGATCAGTCTATGCTCCTGGATGGAGAACGCCGGTCGGCAAGCGCCAGAGAGTGTGTCATGCAGGTCGAACCAGAGATCGTGGGATGTTTGACTGGTCGGGTACAGTTTATCTGCTTTGCATTTTCGTGAGTCTCGCCTGCGCGGTGTTTCTCGCCCACTCCCATAGTCGCACGCCGTCGCGCGTTCTATTTTGGAGCGCGGCGGGATTCGTCCTGTTCG
>DATKON010000156.1:0-3474 GCA_035524575.1 Rhizomicrobium sp. | reverse complement strand
ATGCCGTGACCTGCGCGCGAGGCGTCTATAGGGCCGGGTGCGCCGGCCCGCATGGCGCAGTCGCCACCACCACGCACCGCGCGGTCGTGGCGCCGCACTGCTACTATCACCGCGGCGTCCGCGTCTGCCGCTGACTGGAAGCGTTCGCGTAAAACAAAACGCCGACGGAGCATTGCTCCGCCGGCGTTTCTTTTCCCGGCGTCCGCGTCAGAACATGATTTTGATCCCGGCGAAGGGTCCATACATCCACTGCTGGTAGCGGAAGCTCTTGGGCTCGAAATTGATGTTGTAGCCCGTATCCTGCTTGTCGTAGGTGTACATTACGCGATAGCCAATGGTCGTTGCGATGTTGGGCGTCCACTTGTAGCCCACTGAGGCCAACGCCTGCCCGGTCGCGCTGTTACTCCAGCCACCGAGGTCGGCGAGCCCATTCATGAACCAGCGGTCGTCGAAGCGGTACTGAGCGGCGAAGCCGGCGACCGGCATGGCCCAGTCCTTGTAGGCGGACTGGGTCCCGCTGAACAATCCGAGCGGGCCGGTGACGGTGATCTTGGTGCCACTGTAGTAATAGCGGGCGCCAACGGTGCCATAGAGGTCGAGGTTCGGCACGCCGAGCGGCGCGCGGACCCCCCCGAAGGCCGTCGCGATGCCCTCCTCTAGCTCGAGGTCGGTCTGCCCGCCGTACAGCGGGTTGCTCTGTCTTCGGATCGTTCCGGAGCCGCCGAGCTTTGACCAGATTAAATCGAGGCCGACGATGAAGGTGTCGTTGCGCGCGACGAAGCTGCCCATGAACGCGCCCTGAAGGTGCTCGAGCAGTTTGGAAAACGGCGCGTAGTAATCGAGCGTGGGAAGCGCTCGGAAGCCTACGTTTCCTGCGACGTCCGTGGCCCAGCCATACGCGGTGATCTCGAACTGCCAGGTAGAAGGTATCGCCGGCTGCGGAATCGGAGCCGGAGCTTCTTTTTTTGTCGGCAAGTCTGCAGCGATCGCCGGCGCGACAAAAAGCGCCGATGACGCCAGCACAATCGATCTTGCAAGACTGCCCATGGCCGATGCCCCAACGCTTAGATGAGCGCCAACCCACCGATTCCCCCCAATATTTTAAGAGTCGGAGCCACAATCTCCAAGCCTTTCCACTGTTTCCCGGCATACGCGCGGCAGTTACGCTCCGTTTCCGGCCGGCCGTGTCGGAAATGACACGCTTCCGATGATCGCGGCCCCGCACGCTGTCCTCGCACAGCCAGCGTTTCAATTAGCGGGGTTCGGCGCCGGTTTGCGCGCGGCTTTGCGGCGCCCGGGCAGCGTTTTGCAAAGTTTTCGGCCGTCTTCGCGTGCGCATGGCGACCCGAAAGGCGCACGAAAAGCGCTCCAAATCCATCCGCGAATCAAGACTTTTCACGCCCCAAAACATCAACGCAATTGAGTTCTGACAGACCCTAATCGCCCATGTCCCACTTCTCCGCGCTCGCGCCCGCGAGTTCGCGCACGCGCAGTTCGTCGGCGCCGAACTCGCGGGCGTCGCCGTCGTAGACGATTCTGCCGTCGTCGAGCACATAGGCGCGGTCGGCGATTTCGACCGCGGCCCGCACGTTCTGCTCTACCAGCAGCACCGACACGCCCTCGCGCCGCGCCGCGCCGACGATCTTGAACACCTCCGCGACAATCAGCGGCGCGAGGCCCTGCGAAGGCTCGTCGAGCATGAGCAGTTTGGGGTTGAGCAGCAGCGCGCGGGAGATGGACAGCATCTCCTGCTCGCCGCCCGAGAGTTGAGCCCCCATGCTGTTTTTGCGCTCGGCGAGGCGCGGAAAGACCTCGTAGATGCGGGCGATTGTCCAGGGCCCCGGCCGCTCGACCGGCACCATCAGGTTCTCTTCGACGGTCAGATTGGCGAAGACGCGCCGCCCCTCCGGCACGTAGCCGACGCCGGCCTCGGCGATACGGTAAGGCGGAAGTCCGGTCACATCGGCGCCGAACAACTCAACCCGCCCCTTGCGCGGCGGGGTCAGGCCGATCAGACTGCGCAGTGTCGTTGTTTTCCCGGCGCCATTGCGCCCCAGGAGCGTGACGATCTCGCCTTCGCGCACTTCGAGGCTCACCCCGTGCAGGATGTGGCTCTTGCCGTAGAAGGCGTGGACGTCATCGGCACGCAAGGCGATCATGCGACGGCCTTGCCGAGGTAAGCCGCCTGGACCTTCTCGCTATCGGCGATCTCCTGCGGAGTCCCTTCGAAGAGAACGCTGCCCTCCGCAAGGACCATGATTCGGTCGGCGAGATTGAAGACGACGCGCATGTCGTGTTCGATGAGCATGATGGTCAGCCCAGCCTGGCGATGAAGGCGCCGCACCAGCCGGGCGATATCATAGGTCTCCTGATCGCCCATCCCCGCCGTCGGCTCGTCGAGCATCAGGAGGCGCGGACGGAGCGCGAGCGACATCATGATTTCCGTCGCCCGCTGGTCGCCGTGCGACAGCGCGCCGACGCGGATGTCTCTCTTGTCCGCAAGACCGCTGAGCCCCAGGAGTTCAGCGATCCGCGCCTCCACGCTGGCGCGCGCCGCGCGGCCGAGCCACGGCTTCAGACGGTAGCCCGCCGCGATCTCCACCGAAATGCGGATGTTGTCGGCGACCGAAAGCTCGGGAAAGATCTCGGTGATCTGAAAGGTGCGCGCCATGCCACGCGCGACGCGCTGTTCCGGGGCGAGCACGGTGATGTCGCGCCCATCGAACAGAATCGCCCCCGAAGTCGGCGCGAACAGGCCGCTGATTAGATTGAAGAAGGTCGTCTTTCCCGCGCCGTTCGGACCGATGATGGCGCGCAATTCGCCCGGCTCGATCGATAGAGACACGTCGTCAACCGCCAAAAGATTGCCGAAGCGTTTCGAGGCGCTCTCAACCCGAAGCAGCGTCACGCCTTGGCTCCGGACCGCAGCATTCCAAGCACCCCGCGTGGGAAGAAGCGCACAACAAGCACGAAGACCAGTCCGATCACCGACATCCAGTTTTGCGTGTGGCTCGAGACGTAGTCCTGAAGAGCAACGAAGACCGCCGCTCCGATCAGCGGTCCCCAGAACGAGCGCATTCCACCCAGAACCGCCATGATGACGAGGTTGCCAGAGAGATCGAAGCGCAGCGCGCGCGGATCGGTGAAGTTGTTAAGCAGCGCATAGAGCGCGCCGGCGACGCTCACGAAAAAGCACGACACCACGAAGGACACCCAGATATGCAATTCGATCGGCACGCCGAGAAACCGCGCGCGCCGCTCGTTCTCGCGAATCGCGATCAGCGTGCGCCCAAACGGCGACGCCAGCAGAGCCGCCATCGACGCCACGCAAATTGCGAAGACAAAGAGCGAAAAATAGTAAAACGCCTTGTCGCTGCCGAAAATGTCGAGCTTCGCGAAGCCGAAATTGATGGGCATCCGATGCCAGCCGGTGAGTCCATCGTCACCACCGGTCACCGCGTTCCAGCGAAAGGC
>DATKON010000155.1:0-3424 GCA_035524575.1 Rhizomicrobium sp. | reverse complement strand
GGGAGTCCGATCATGCCGGACCGGTGCGCCAGCATGCGCTCGATCGCGAAGTGAGTCTTGCCGGTATTGGTAGGGCCGAGGACCGCCGTTATGCGGCCCGCCGCATCGGGGCGCGACAAACGCGCAGACTGAATGACCATGAGGCAAAGATCGTGCTTCCCCGGAAGCCTTGCAAGTCCGCTCAGTATTTCGCGCGGAAGCTGCGGCCCAAGAACGCACCTTTCCCGTAGTAGTGGCGGAACAGGTAGAACAGGGGCGACCACGCGTGGATGTCGACGCGGCCGGTGCCGGGTTCCACGACTTCGCAGCTCGCATGGACGCGCAGGCGCTGAACCTCGAAATAGCGCAGCGCCGGCTGCTCGTGCGCAGCGTGTCGCGCGCGCAGGCGCGCCTCGATCTGGACCGGGCACTCGGCCACGCGCAACGGCTTCACGATGTCCGACGCGAGGGGCGTGAAGCCCGACGCAGCGAATTTGTCAGGGCGGAATTCTATTCCTGAATCGCGATGGTAGTCGGCGAGATCGGCACGCCCAGTCGTGCGGCCCAGGCGATCGACACTCTGCCATTCGCGCGGTGACGGAAAGTTGAGGACGCATTCGCCGCACCGGGCGAGATTGGCGCCAGTCTGACCGAACGACGTCAGGCCGAGGACGAACCGGTCGGCAAGCGCCCAGAAGCTGGACATCGCCGCAAGATTGGTCGTGCCGTCGGGATTGAGCGTGCTGACCACGGCAACCGGTGTTCCGAAATACAGAACTTCCGGGTCGATGACCGCGAAGCCGCGAAGTGTCGTCTCATCCATGGGCGCTGTATGGCCCCTGCGAATACCACAATGCTTCACCGATTTGCGTAGCATCGCCAGACTGCCGCGGCGATAATGCCGCGATGAGCAGTCTTCCCAACGTGGCGCAGGTCGGAGCGCTGATCGGCGACCCGGTGCGCGCTGCGATACTGGGGGCGCTTATGGACGGCAGCGAACGCCCGGCGGGCGAGCTGGCCGGGCTCTCCGGGGTTTCGCCGCAGACGGCGAGCGCGCATCTCGCGCGCCTGCTCGATGGCGGACTGCTGGCGGTGAACCGCCACGGTCGGCACCGCTATTACCGCCTTCGAGATGCCGACGTGGCGCACGCGATCGAAACGCTGTCCGTCGCAGCCGATTTCGCGCCGCGTCGCAGCCAGCGCGTCGATCCGGTGCTCAAGCGGGCGCGTCGTTGCTACGATCATGTTGCGGGCGAGCTCGGCGTCGCCATCTGCGACACGCTGATTGCCGATGGCCGCGTGATCGCGGGCGGCGACGGCTATACGCTGAGCGCCAATGGGCGCGATTGGATGCGGTGCATGCATCTGGATCCGCCGCCGGATACGCGGCGGCCGCTGGTCAGGCCATGTCTCGACTGGACCGAGCGCCGCCCGCACCTGGCGGGCTGGCTGGGTGCGGCGATCTGCACTGTGCTGGAGAACGAGGGTGCGCTGCTGCGGATCAGCGAGGGTCGGGCATTGCGGCTCACGCCCCACGGTGCCGAGGTCCTGCGGCGGCGTTTCGGTGTCTCGTGGTTCGCGGGCGCATGACGGTGCCGGCCATTGTGGATCGTCCGTAAACGGACAGTACGCTCAGGGAACAAAGAACGTCCGAATCACTAACCGATGAAATATCATCCTTTGTTCTCATACGTTTAGTTGTCTCGCGTGTATCCGGCAGCACAACATCTTGTAGTCGAGGCTAATTATGGAGTCAGGCCGGCTTATCCACCGAACAATCCGTACCCGGATCAATTATTAAGGTTCGGATACAGCGGGATGACAGGCGCGTGGCGCGTTTGACGGTCATTTCGCAACTGCGATACTGACGGCAACACCAGGGCAGGAAGGCACCCGTATGAACGACACGCCGGAACGTTGGGCCAAGGCGGCGCTGAAGGAACTCAAGGACAAACCGCTTGCGAGCCTTACTTGGCACACGCCGGAAGGCTTCGACGTCAAGCCGCTCTACACCGCCGCCGATCTCGAGGGTCTCGAGGCCGTCAATTCGCTGCCCGGCCTGATGCCCTATATGCGCGGCGTGCGCGCGACCATGTATGCGGGTCGCCCCTGGACGATCCGGCAGTACGCCGGGTTTTCGACCGCCGAAGAATCGAACGCGTTCTACCGCAAGAACCTCGAGGCTGGGCAGATGGGCCTGTCCGTCGCGTTCGATCTCGCGACCCATCGCGGCTATGACAGCGACCATCCGCGCGTCGCTGGCGACGTCGGCAAGGCGGGCGTCGCGATCGACAGCGTCGAGGACATGAAGGTCCTCTTCAGCGGCATTCCGCTCGACAAGATGTCGGTGTCGATGACCATGAATGGCGCCGTGATCCCGATCATGGCGAATTTCATCGTCGCCGGCGAAGAGCAGGGCACCCCACCGGAGAAGCTGTCGGGGACGATTCAGAACGACATTCTCAAGGAATTCATGGTGCGGAATACGTACATCTATCCGCCCACGCCATCGATGCGCATCGTCGCCGACATCATCGAATATACGGCGAAGAGGATGCCCAAGTTTAATTCGATCTCGATCAGCGGTTACCACATGCACGAAGCCGGCGCGACGGCCGTGCAGGAGCTTGCCTACACACTGGCCGACGGCATCGAATATGTGCGCGCCGCGCTGGCGAAGGGCCTCCAGGTCGATGCCTTCGCGCCGCGGCTCTCGTTCTTCTTCGGCATCGGCATGAACTTCTTCATGGAAGTCGCAAAGCTCCGTGCCGCGCGGCTCCTGTGGTCGCAGATCATGGCCGGGTTCGGCGCGAAGAATCCGGAGAGCCTCATGCTGCGCACCCACTGCCAGACCTCCGGCGTGTCGCTGACGGAGCAGGATCCCTACAACAACGTGGTGCGCACCACGATCGAGGCGCTGGCGAGCGTTCTGGGCGGTACGCAATCGCTGCACACCAATTCGTTCGACGAGGCGATCGCGCTGCCGACCGAGTTTTCGGCCCGCATCGCGCGCAACACCCAGCTCATCCTCCAGAACGAGAGCCATGTGACGAAGGTCGTGGATCCGCTCGGCGGCTCCTACTACGTCGAAGCGCTGACCCATTCGCTGGCGAGTGCCGCGAAGAAGATCATCGACGACGTGGAGGCGATGGGCGGCATGACGAAGGCGGTCGAGGCCGGCATCCCGAAGCTGCGCATCGAGGAAGCCGCCGCGCGCCGTCAGGCCCGTGTCGACAAGGGCGAAGACGTGATCGTCGGCGTCAACAAATTCGAGCTCGAGAAGGAAGACCAGATCGACGTCCGCGACATCGACAACGACGCCGTGCGCGATGCCCAGATCGTGCGTCTGAAAGAGGTGCGCGCGAAACGCGACCCGAAGAAATTCGCCGAAACGATTGCGGCGCTCGAAAAGGGCGCGGCGTCCGGCGAGGGCAATCTGCTCGCG
>DATKON010000154.1:0-10530 GCA_035524575.1 Rhizomicrobium sp. | reverse complement strand
TGATAAAGAATGTCCCTGCCATCGGAAATGCGGATGAGACGGTCCTGCGCTTCGGGCGCAAAGCGTTGCTCGATCACGCGCGAGAGTTCGGCCCGATTATTGAGGCGGTCCTTTGCCGTCACCCAGATCTCTCCGGAGCGGGCGGCCGTTTCGCGAACGATCGTTTCGCGCGTGTAATGCTCGAAGGTGAGAACCGTGAACCAGGCAAAGCCGGCGCCCAGCAGCAGCAGAAGCACGCAATACAAAGTGACGAGCCAGAAGGTCGGGGAGCGGCTGATCACTCCGCCTCGCCCGCATCAAGCGAATAGCCGAGGCCGCGCACGGTCCGGATAAGCTTCGGCTCATAACCTTCGTCGATCTTGCGGCGCAGATGGCCGATATAGACGTCGACGATGTTGGTCAGCCCTTCGAAAGACTGGTCCCAAACCCGCTCGACGATCATGGAACGGGAGAGCGCGCGCCCGGCATGGAGGGAGAGATATTCGAGGAGGGAATATTCCTTCGGGCTGAGCTCGATGCGCTTGCCGGCGCGCCGCACCTGCCGCGTCAGCCGATTGATTTCGAGATTGGCGAATTTCAGGACCGAGTCCTGAATCGCCGGCGCCCGTCTGAGGAGCGCATGGACGCGCATGCTGAGCTCTGCAAGCGAGAACGGCTTGGTGAGGTAGTCGTCGGCGCCGGCGGAGAAGCCTTCGGCTTTGCTGTCGATGTCGCTGCGCGCCGTCAGGATGAGAACCGGCATCGCATGGCGTTCACTGCGCAGGCGACGCAGGAGCGCGGTCCCCGGCGAATCGGGGAGCTGCAGGTCGAGGATCACAAGGTCGTAGTGGAAGGATTTGATGTACTCGGACGCGGCTTCGGCAGTTCCGACGCCGTCGACGACCAGGCCCTCGCCCTTCAGGCTCCTGAGCAGGATGTTCAGCAGCTTGGCCTCGTCTTCGACGACAAGAACGCGCATGGGCTTAACGAATTGGATTGCTGCGGGACCATAGTCTGACCGTCACAGTCGGTCATTAGAAAAGGGCGATTAACTTCGACTAATCTGAATGGATTTTCATAATGGCCCAAGGATTTTTTCAGGAGCAATCCGCTTTAGAGAGCTTGCTGCAGCGCACCGAGCGGCCCAGAGAACGGTAGGCTCTCGTCTCGGCCAAAGGTTAGCAGGACGGGGGCTGGGCGCGATTGCAGGGTGTCACTGCGCTCTCTTATTAAAGAAGCGTGTCGGGAGAATTGTTGCATGACGGCTATCGTGCGATTCGCGTTGCGCAGGCCCTACACGCCTGTCGTGCTTGCAATTCTGATCGTGCTGTTTGGCGCGCTCGCTGCCGTCCGGACGCCCACGGACATCTTTCCGAACATCAAAATACCGGTGATTGCCGTCGTGTGGACCTATCGTGGTCTCGCACCGGACGATATGGCCGGCCGCGTCATCTACTATTACGAGCGCCAGATCTCGACGGCCGTCAACGACATTGAGCATATCGAGAGCCAGTCGCTGACCGGCATCGGCATCGTCAAAATCTATTTTCGGCCGGGCGTCGACATCCGCACCGCGACGGCGCAGGTCGCATCGATGTCCCAGACGGTCCTGAAGCAGATGCCGCCCGGCATCACACCGCCGCTCATCCTGAACTACAACGCCTCGACGGTGCCGATCATCCAGCTGGCGCTGTCGAGTTCCGAGCTGTCCGAACAGAAGCTGTTCGACCTCGGCCAGAACTTCATCCGCCCGTCTCTCGCCACAGTGGAAGGCGCGGCTGTTCCCTCGCCCTACGGCGGCAAGGAGCGTCAGATCCAGATCGATCTCGATCCGCAGGCGCTGCAGGCGCGCGGGCTGTCGGCGGAAGACGTCTCCAACGCTGTCGCCGCGCAGAACCAGATCCTTCCCGCGGGCACGACCAAGATCGGCCAGTTCGAATACAACGTGAAACTGAACGACAGTCCGATCACGGTCGACGAGCTCAACGACCTTCCGATCAAATCGGTCGACGGCACGACGGTCTACATCAAGGATATCGGCCATGTGCGGGACGGCTTTCCGCCCCAGCGCAACGTCGTACGCATGGACGGCCGCCGCGGCGTCTTGATGACCGTTCTGAAAAGCGGGTCCGCCTCGACGCTCGATATCATCAACGGCGTGAAGGCGCTTCTGCCGAAGCTGAAGGAAACCCTGCCTCCATCGCTTCACGTCGCGGCTCTCGCGGACCAGTCGCTCTTCATTGACGCCGCCCTCTCGGGCGTCATCCGCGAAGGCATCATTGCCGCCGCCCTGACGAGCCTGATGATCCTTCTCTTCCTCGGTAGCTGGCGCTCCACGGTCATCATCGCGATCTCGATTCCGCTGGCGATCATGTCGTCGGTCGCGCTCCTCGCGGCCGTGGGCCAAACCCTCAACATCATGACATTGGGCGGCCTCGCACTGGCGGTCGGTATTCTCGTCGACGACGCCACGGTGACGATCGAGAACATCAACTACCATCTCGAACGCGGCAAGACGATCCAGGCGGCCATCCTCGACGGCGCCGAGCAGATCGTAACGCCGGCTTTCGTTTCGCTGCTCTGCATCTGCATCGCCTTCGTGCCGATGTTCTTCCTGCCCGGCGTTTCCGGCTTCCTGTTCGCACCGATGGCGGAGTCGGTCGTCTTCGCGATGATCTCTTCTTTCGTCCTGTCCCGCACGCTCGTGCCCGTCATGGCGAATTACCTGCTCGCCGAACACGGCACGAAGCACAATACCGAAATCATGCGCAGCCACGACTCAAAGACCGGCACGCTGGCGCCACTCAACCTTTTTGTCAGATTCCAGCACGCCTTCGAGGCGCGTTTCGAGCGCATCCGCAACGTCTATCGCGATATCCTCTCGCTCGCACTCGGCAACCGCCGCATATTCATTGTCGGTTTCCTGGCCTTCGTGATTTCGTCGTTCGGGCTGGCAATATTTCTCGGGCGGAATTTTTTCCCCTCGGTGGATTCCGGCGAGATCTATCTGCACGTACGCGCACCGATCGGCACGCGGATCGAGGAAACCGCCGCCTTGTTCGATCACATCGAAAACCGAATCCGCGCGGTCATTCCACCGGACCAGCTCGACACGATCGTCGACAATATCGGCCTGCCCGTGAGCGGCATCAACCGCGCCTATTCCAACGACGGCGGCGTCGGCCCCGAAGACGGCGACATCCTCATCACGCTCAAGGAGGGCCACGACCCGACGGCCGGCTTCGTCAAACAGTTGCGAACGGTGCTGCCGCGGAGCTTTCCGGGATCAAATTTCGCGTTTCTTCCCGCCGACATCGTCAGCCAGATCCTGAATTTCGGTGCCCCGGCGCCGATCGACGTGATGGTCACAGGCCCGGACAAGGTCGCCAACGAGGCCTATGCGAAGTCGATCATGCGCGACGTCGCCAAGGTTTCGGGAGCAGCCGACGTTCGCATGCAGCAATCGTCGAGCTATCCGGAGTTCGCGGTGGATGTCGACCGCACGCGCGCCGATCAGCTGGGAATCACGGAGCGCGACGTCACCAACAGTCTCGTCGTCAATCTGGCGAGCAGCTTCCAGGTGGCGCCCACCTTCTGGCTCAGCCCGCGCACCGGCGTTTCCTATCCGATTGTCGCGCAGACGCCGCAATACGACATCGATTCGCTGTCCAAAATGGAAAGCATACCCATCACCAGCGGTCAGACCCATGAAGCGCTGCCGCTGGGCGGACTGAGCACGTTCCGCCGCGAGACAAGCGACGCGGTTGTATCGCACTACGCCATCCAGCCGGCATTCGACATCTACGCCACGACTCAGGGCCGCGATCTCGGCGCCGTGGCGGACGACATCCAGAAAGTGATCGACGGAGCGGCCGCCAAACGTCCGCGCGGCTCGACCGTCACACTTCGGGGACAGGTCGAAACGATGAACACCGCGTTCTCGGGACTCTTCTTCGGTCTCGCCGAGGCCGTCGTGCTGATCTATCTCCTGATCGTGGTCAATTTTCAGTCCTGGACCGATCCCTTCGTCATCATCACGGCGCTGCCGGCGGCGTTGGCGGGCATCGTATGGATGCTGTTCATGACCGGCACGCCGCTCAGCGTTCCCGCGCTCACCGGAGCGATCATGTGCATGGGCGTGGCGACCGCAAACAGCGTGCTCGTGGTCAGCTTCGCGCGCGAGCAGCTGGAGACGCTGGGCGATCCCGTCAAAGCGGCGCTGGAGGCAGGATATACCCGTTTCCGTCCGGTGCTGATGACGGCGCTTGCCATGATCATCGGCATGGCGCCCATGGCGCTTGGCCTTGGCGAAGGCGGCGAGCAAAATGCACCTTTGGGTCGCGCGGTAATCGGCGGCCTGATTGTGGCGACCTGCGCGACGCTGTTGTTCGTTCCTGTCGTCTTCGCGCTGGTGCACGGCTCGAAGATCAAATCTCCGGTCAGCGACACGCCGGGACCGTTGAGAGGAGAAGCTTATGCGCGTTAACACCGAAGGCACCGATCCGCGCCTGCTAGCGCGCTTGAAACTTGCAGGTCTCATAGGTGGCGGGCTCGCCATCGCCGTGATCGCGGCAGGCGTCATCGATCGCTATTTCGTCAACCACGCCGTTGCGAAGTGGACGATGGAGCAGACCATACCGACGGTCACCGTCGTCAAGCCCGTCGCCGCTTCCGGCTCCAACACGCTTGTGCTGCCGGGCACATTGCAGGCCTTCTACAGCGCACCGATCTATGCGCGCGTGCCGGGCTATCTGCATGCCTGGTACAAGGACATCGGCGCCCATGTGAAAAAAGGCGAAGTCCTCGGCGTCATCGATACGCCCGATCTCGACCAGCAGATCGAGCAGGCCAAAGGCGATCTTGCCAATGCGCTGGCGGCTCAGAGCATCTCGGCCATAACGGCCAAACGCTGGACGAGCCTTCTGGCGCTCGATGCCGTTTCAAAGCAGGAAGCCGAAGAGAAGACGAGCGATCTCCAGGCGAAGACGGCACTCGCTACGGCCGCCAAAGCCAATCTCGACAGGCTCAATGCGCTCAAAAGCTTCGCGCGCATCACGGCGCCGTTCGACGGCATTGTGACGAGCCGGTCCGTCGACGTCGGAGCGCTGGTCAACGCCGGCGCGTCAACCACCTCTCCTCTCTTCACCGTCGCCGACCTCCACCAGATCCGCGTCTATGTCAGCGTGCCGCAGAATTACTCCGCGGAGATCCACCCGGGAGCCACCGCGACATTGCGGTTGCCGGAATATCCGGGCCGCTCCTTCGAGGCCAGGCTCGACACGACGGCAAACTCGATCAGTCAGCAGTCCAACGCGCTGCTCGTCGAGTTCCTGGCCGACAATCCGGACGGATTGCTGAAGCCGGGAGGCTACGCACAGGTGTCGATCCACCTGGCAACGCCGCATAGCGTCGTCTCGCTTCCTGCCAGTGCGCTCATCTTCAACAATCAGGGCCTGCAGGTCGCGACCGTATCTCCGAACAACCGTATCGTCATGAAAGAGATCAAGATCGAACGGGACATGGGCACGACCGTCGAGATCAACGCGGGACTGTCGGCTGAAGACCGCGTGGTCAACAATCCCCCCGATTCGATCTCGGACGGCGACGCCGTCGAGGTCCAGAAGGCAAATTCCGGGACGGGCCGCCCATGATCGGTCGGCGAACGCTTCGCGCGCTGGTCGCCGCGTCGGCGCCTGCGCTCGCCTATGGTTGCGATCTCGCGCCGGACTACAAAATCCCGCCGACGCCTGTAGTGCCCGTAAGCTACAAGGAAGCCGGCCCGTGGACGCAGGCGACGCCGGCCGACACGCTTCCGAAGGGCGCCTGGTGGACACTTTACAAGGACAAGACGCTCGACACGCTGGAAGGCCAGCTCAACGCCGCCAATCCCGATCTTGCCGCGGCGCTCGCACGGTATGATCAGGCCCGCGCGTTCGTCGCCGAAGCGAATTCGAATTTCCTGCCGATCGTGGGCGGCATTGCAGACTTCACAAGGAACAAACAGTCGATCGACCGGCCGCTGCGCAGCGCCTCCCAGCCGAACTTTTACGGCGCCGATACCGTGGGACTGTCGGTCAACTACGAGCTCGATATCTGGGGCAGCATCCGCAATGAAGTCGCCGCCGGCGAAGCGAGTGCGCAGGCCCAGGCCGCGCAGTCGGAATTCGTGCGCTTGAGCCTCGAGACCGATCTCGCCAATGCGTATTTCAACCTGCGCAAGGCCGACGCCCAGACGGATCTCCTGAACCAGACAGTCGCCGCCTATGGCCGCGCGCTTGCCATGACCGAACAGCGCCATAGCGGCGGCGTTGCGTCCGGTCTCGATGTCGGCCGCGCCCAGACGCAACTCTCCGACGCACGGGCCCAGCTTTCGCAGGTCGAAGCGCAGCGCGCACTTTACGAACATGCGATCGCCAGCCTTGTCGGGGAGCCCGCCACGACCTTCTCGATCAAGGCGGAGACGCTTGCGTTCAAAGTCCCGAACGTGCCGGCGGGTGTCCCTTCGACACTGTTGCAGCGCCGGCCCGACATTGCCGCAGCCGAACGTTCCGTGGCAGCAGCCAATGCGGAGATCGGCGTCGCGCGCGCGGCATTCTTCCCGCAAATCACGCTGCAGGCCTCAGGCGGCTTCCAGAATACGGGTCAGGCAAGTCTCTTGACGGCGCCCGATCTCTTCTGGTCGGTCGGTCCCGCGCTCGCCATGACGATATTCGATGCGGGCGCGCACCAGGCCGAACTCGACATCGCCAAGGCGCAGCACAACCAGGCCGCCGATGTCTATCGCGCGCATGTGCTGCAGGCCTTCCAGGATGTCGAGGACAATCTCGCGCTTCTCAATCATCTGGCCGCGGCCGCGAACGACGAAGCGGACGCCGTGCAATCCGCCGACCGCACGGCAAAGCTCTCGCTCGATCGCTATCAGCTGGGCGCCGTGAGCTATCTCGACGTCGTCACCGCACAGACCGCGGCGCTCAGCGCGCAGCTGAACGACCTCGACATTGCCACTCGCCGGCTGCAGGCCTCCGTCCGCCTGATCAAGGCCATCGGCGGCGGCTGGACGACCGAGGACCTGCCGCCGGGCAACGTGCCTTACGACATCGCCCAGGGCGATACCGCCAAATAACGCCTTCATTGTTGTATCGACCCCACGGCTCGGCCGTCGCCGGACGGCAGGCCACGGGCGCGCTTGTCACGGTCTCTAGTCGGAGGTTTCGGCGAGCGCGCCGTAGCGCCCGCGGAAGAAGACGAGCGGAGCGCCCGCATCGCGACGTGCGAAGCGCAGCACGCGTCCCAGGATGATTCCGTGATCGCCGCCCTCATAGACGGCTTCGCTGCCGCATTCGAAAAAGGCGAGCGCATCGGCCAGCGCCGGCGCGCCGAGTTCGGTCTCCAGCAGCGGAATATTCGCAAGGCTGTGGGAGCCGGGTTTGGCCAGCCGCGACGACACGTCTTCATGCGCCGTGCCCAGCACGCTGATGGTGAAGCCTGGTGTCTCCGCGAAAACCTGGTAGCGGTCGGACTTCTTGTCGAGGCACCACAGGACCATGGGCGGCTCGAGGGACACGGAGGTAAAAGAATTAACCGTAATTCCCATCGGCACGCCCTGGGGCGTCAGCGCGGTAATCACCGCCACACCGGTCGGGAAACTGCCCAGCGCCTGACGAAACGCCCGCGTGTCGAAACTCATACTGTTCTGTCCTCCAGCGTAAACGCTCGTTTAAGGGCGGCTGGCGCATGCTTCGTCCTCAGAAACTAGGCGAGGCGCAGGACCGGGGAAAGCCCGGCCGGCAGCAATCTCGCCAGACGGGCTGGGGTTTTCCAAATGGCGAACGCCAACGACGGCGCCATTATCGTCAAACGCATCAAGAAGGGCGGTCATGGCGGTCATCATGGCGGCGCCTGGAAAGTGGCCTATGCCGACTTCGTGACGGCGATGATGGCCTTCTTCCTTCTGATGTGGCTGATCAACACGACCACGCCCGAACAGAAGCGCGGCATCGCCGATTACTTCGCGGCCCAGAGCATTTCGCAAACTTCGAGCGGCGCCGGCGGCGTCCTCGGCGGTACGGTTCTCGGCCAGGCGGCGCAGCGCGCCGGTGGTGCGGCAAGCTTCACGGCCAACAGCCCGCCGACGCCGCCCGCGACACCGACGCGCTCCAAGGACGAAGGCACGCACGCCGCCAGCAGCGCGGCTGCAGCGGGCCAGACCTCCGACTCGCAGGAGCCGAGCGACGACCATCTCTCCCGCATGGCGCCGTCGAGCCGCGACGAGCAATTTGCAAGCGCCGCGGAATCGATCCGTCAGGCGATGCAGGAGATGCCCGACATCGCGGCCCTGTCGCGGCAGGTGGTCATGGATCAGACGCCGGAAGGACTTCGCATCCAGCTGGTCGACCAGGACGGCAAGCCCATGTTCGCGCCGGGGTCGGCGGAGCCCCTGCCCTATACGAAGAAGCTTCTGGCGGTCATCGCCGGCATCATCGACCGTCTGCCGAACCGGATCTCGATCAGCGGCCATACCGACGCGCAACCCGGTGACGCAGCTGCGTCGAACTGGCAATTGTCGGCCGCCCGCGCCGAAGCCGCCCGCGTCATCATCACTGCTGCCGGTGTCAACAATGACCGGATTTACGAAGTCTCGGGGCGCGCGAGCTCCGAGCCCCTGCTGCCGGAAGACCCGAGCGCCTCGGCAAACCGGCGGTTGAGCATCCTCCTCATGAAGGAAGCTCCCCCGACACCATCGGACCATAAACTTTAGTCCGGGATTCTGCGTTAGCCCCTATGGCGCCCGAGCCTTGCTTGGTCATAATTCCAAGAGGGTCGACGCACCGGGGGGTGGCTAGAATTTGACCGACCAGCGAACGTCACGTCTGCCGCAGTTCTTCCTCACTCCCGGGGGGCCTTGCCCCTACCTCCCCGGCAAGACGGAGCGGAAGGTCTTTGCGAGGCTGTCCGGATCGCTCGCCCAGCCGCTCAACGAGGCCCTGACCCATTCCGGGTTCCGCCGCAGCCAGATGATCGCCTACCGGCCGGCCTGCGAAGGCTGCTCGGCCTGCGTGTCGGTCCGGATCGCGGTCGACACCTTTGCGCCGTCGCGCAGCCAGAAGCGTGTGGCCAAGCGCAACGCGTCGCTCTATCGCACGGAGGTTCCGGCGGAAGCGACGCGCGAACAATTTGCCCTTCTTCGTACATATCTGGACTCGCGTCACGCTGGCGGCGGCATGTCGGATATGGGCCTGTTCGACTATGTCGCAATGGTCGAAGAGACGCCGGTCGAGACGCACATCGTCGAATATCGCGAAAAAGGCAACGGGCAATTGATGGCGTGCGCGCTTTCGGACGTGCTGCGCGACGGCCTCTCCATGGTTTACAGCTTTTTCCATCCCGGCGAAGAAGCACGCAGTCTCGGCACCTTCATGATCCTCGATCACATCGCGGCGGCGCGGGCTCGCGGGCTGCCTTACGTCTATCTCGGCTACTGGATCGGCGGCAGCGACAAGATGGACTACAAATCGCGTTTCAAGCCGCTCGAAGCCTTGGGTCCGAACGGCTGGGCGAAGCTCGAGTCGTAAACGACCGCGTGCCCAACGGGGGAAGCGCTTTCCATGACGGTCGCCGAATCCGCAATGCGATCGCGCGTGTCGACGTGGCTGGTCGTGCTGCTCGTGCTGGCGATGTTCGTCAATTATGTCGATCGCGGCAGCCTTTCCGTCGTCTCCCCGGTCCTCAAGGATCAGCTTGCGCTCACGAACAGCCAGACGGGCCTGCTGCTCTCCGCGTTCTTCTGGTCCTATTCGTTCGCACAGCCTTTCGCGGGATGGCTGACGCATCGCTTCGACGTGCGCGTCGTGCTGGCCGGCGGGCTCGCGCTCTGGGGATGCGCCACGCTGTTCAGCGCCTTCGCGGGCGGCTTCATCGTGCTGTTCGCACTGCGGGCGCTGCTGGGGCTCGGCGAAAGCGTGATCTTCCCCGCCAACGCCCGCATCATTTCCTGCCTGCCCGAAACGCTGCGCGGCGGCATCAATGGCTGCATCAGCGCCGGCATGGCGCTGGGCCCGAGCCTCGGCACGGTGGCGAGCGGTCTCATCCTCGCGAGCTACGGCTGGCGCGCCGTGTTTCTCGCACTGGGCGTCGTCTCGCTTTTCTGGCTGCCGTTGTGGCTTACCGTTCCGAAACTCGCCGCGGTGGACGATCACCGTACACGAAAGACGGCTGTTCCGCCCTTCGTCGAAATCCTGACCCAGCGCTCGTTGTGGGGCGCCGCGATCGGACATTTCTGCGCAAACTATCAATACTATCTTCTGCTGACCTGGCTGCCGCTGTTCCTCGTGAAATCCGTGCATCTGTCGATCGTCGCGATGACCTGGGTCGGCGCCGGCGTGTTCGCGATGCAGTCGCTGGCCTCGATCGTCGGCGGCGCATTGTCCGACTGGACGCTGCGGCGCGGATTTGATGCGACCCGCGTCCGCAAGGGTACGGTGCTGATCGGCGCGGTCGGTTGCGGCGTGATGCTGTTTTTCGCCGCCTTCGCATCGTCCCGGTGGGTGGTGC
>DATKON010000153.1:0-15466 GCA_035524575.1 Rhizomicrobium sp. | reverse complement strand
CGCGGGCCGCAGATCTTCCTGTCGCGCAGCCATCCGCAGTTCATGGTGCGCCTCTTCGCGCAGGAAGTGCCGGAAATCTATGACGGCATCATCGAGATCCGCGCGGTGGCGCGCGATCCGGGCTCGAGAGCCAAGATCGCCGTGATCTCCAAGGATTCCTCGATCGATCCGGTCGGCGCCTGCGTCGGCATGCGCGGCGTGCGCGTGCAGGCGGTCGTGCAGGAATTGCAGGGCGAGCGCATCGACATCATCCCGTGGTCGGGCGAGCCCGCGACCTTCATCGTCAACGCGCTGGCGCCGGCGGAAGTCTCCAAGGTCGTGCTCGACGAAGACACCCATCGCGTCGAAGTCGTCGTGCCGGACGAGCAGCTCTCGCTCGCCATCGGCCGCCGCGGACAGAATGTGCGCCTCGCCTCGCAGCTCACCGGCTGGCAGATCGATATCCTGACTGAGCAGGAAGAATCCGAGCGCCGGCAGAAGGAATTCGCCGAGCGTACGCAGCTCTTCATGGAGACGCTGGACGTCGATGAGACGGTGGCGCAGCTGCTCGCATCCGAAGGCTTCGCCAATGTCGAAGACGTCGCTTATGTGCCGCTGAACGACCTCGCATCGGTCGAAGGCTTCGACGAGGACACGGCGCAGGAGCTGCAGACCCGTGCGCTCGAGCATATCGAAGCGCGCAACAAGGAGCTCGACGACAAGCGTCGTGAACTGGGCGTGGAAGATGCCGTCGCCGAAATCGAAGGCGTAACGCCGCAGATGATGGTGGCGCTGGGCGAAGCGGGCATCAAGACGCTCGACGATCTCGCCGGCTGCGCCACTGACGATCTCCTCGGCTATTACGAGGTGAACAAGGAGAAGGAGCGCGTGCGCGTTCCCGGCGCGCTCGAGGGCTTCGACCTGACGCCCGACGACGCCAACCAGATCATCATGAAGGCGCGCGTCAGCGCGGGCTGGATCGATGCGCTCCCCGAAGAGGAAGTCGCCGAAGAAGGCGGCGAGACGGAGGAAGAAGGCGCGTGACGGCTGCCGCGGACGAAATGACACGCGAGAAGGATGCGCACGCCCGCGAGCGGCGGTGCATCGTCACGGGGGAAATCCTGCCCGATGACAAGCGCGTGCGTTTCGTCGTGGGCCCCGACGACCGTATCGTCCCCGACATCGAGGAGACGCTTCCCGGCCGCGGCATCTGGGTGAAGGCCGAAGCGGCCGCGATCGAAAAGGCCGTGGCGAAGAACCTCTTTTCCCGCGCCGCGAAGGCCGAGGTTGCGGCCGATGCCGATCTCCCGGCCCGCGTCGAAATGCTGCTGGCGAAGCGGATGATGGGGGACCTGGGGCTGGCCCGGAAGTCGGGCGCGCTGGTCCTCGGCTTCGACAATGTGCTCCGGGCGCTGTCCGACAAGGTCCCGCCCGCGGTTCTCATAGAGGCTTCGGACGGCTCCCACGAGGGCCGCCGAAAACTCAAGAATGCGGCTTTAAATCAAGGCGTTAAGGCCCATCTAGTGGATTGCCTCTCGGCCGCCGAATTGGCCTTGGCCCTTGGCCGGGAGAATGTGATACATGCGAGCGTCAAACCGGGGCGGCTTGCGGAACGACTGATCCTTGAAGCGGCGCGGCTTGAAGGCTTTCGGCCCGCCGGACGGTCAGGTTTTGGGCCGAAAGCCCCGAAAAAAGGACAAGAATGAGCGAGACGAACGACAGTTCTGCCCAGGCGGGACGCACGGGCAAGACCCTGTCACTCAAGAAGACGGAGACGTCGACCGTCAAACAGAGTTTCAGCCACGGCCGCACCAAAGCGGTGGTGGTGGAGAAGAAGCGCGCGCGCGTGGCGCCGGGCGCAGCCCCTGCCGCACCGACCGCGAAAACGCCTGAGAAGGCGAAAGAAGCCGCGCCGCAGCCCGCTTCCTCATCGTCGCCGTCCCGCGATTCCTCGCGCGCCGGCGTTGTTCTTCGACAGCTGACGGAAGAGGAAAAGGAAGCCCGCAGCCGCGCGCTCGCCGACGCCCGCGTCGCCGAAGCGGAAGCCCGCAAGCGCGCCGACGAAGAGGCCAAGCATCGCGCCGTCGAAGAGGCGAAGCTGGCGCAGGAACGCGCCGCCGCCGAGAAGCGCAAAGTCGAAGAAGAATCCCGCAAGCGTGCCGAGGAAGAGGCGCGCAAGCACGCCGAAGAAGAGGCGACCCGCCGCGAGAAAAAGGAAGAAGCTCCGGCCGCCAAAGCCGCCGACGCGCGTCCCGAAGAAATCGTGCGCGGCCGCGGCCGTGCGCAGATCGAAGAAGAAGAGGAAGGCGTTTCGAAGAAGCCCGGCAGCAAGACCGCCGCGCCGAAGGCGCCGGCCGTCGCGCGCAAGGCGCCAGGCGATCGCCGCCGCGGCAAGCTGACGGTCACGAAGGCTCTCTCGGACGACGACGAGCGCACGCGTTCCGTCGCCGCGTTCCGCCGCCATCTGCAGCGCGTCAACCGCGCCGGACAGCAGCAGGCGCCAGCGCCGGCCGGCCCGCGCGAAGTGACAATCCCGGAAGCGATCACCGTTTCCGAACTTGCGAACCGCATGGCGCGCCGGGCCGTCGAAGTCATCAAAGTGCTGATGAAGAACGGCATCATGGCGCAGATCAACGACGTGATCGACGCCGACACCGCCGAGCTCGTGGCTGCCGAATACGGCCACACGGTGAAGCGCGTGGCGGAAGCCGACGTGCTCGAAGGTCTGCGCGGCGGCGAAGATGCCGAGACGACGCTGAAATCGCGTCCGCCGGTCGTCACCGTCATGGGCCATGTCGACCACGGCAAGACCTCGCTGCTCGATGCGCTGCGCAAGACGGACGTCGCCGCGGGCGAAGCGGGCGGCATCACGCAGCATATCGGCGCCTATCAGGTGCAGCTGAAATCGGGCTCGAAGATCACCTTCCTCGACACGCCGGGCCACGCGGCCTTCACCGCGATGCGCGCGCGCGGCGCGAAAGTGACCGATCTCGTCGTGCTGGTAGTCGCCGCCGATGACGGCGTCATGCCGCAGACGGTGGAAGCCATCAGCCACGCGAAGGCGGCCGGTGTTCCGATCATCGTCGCCATCAACAAGATCGACAAAGCCGACGCCAATCCGACGCGAGTCAAGACCGAACTGCTGCAGCACGAGATCCAGACCGAAGACATGGGCGGCGAGACGCTCAGCGTCGAAGTCTCCGCGACCAAGGGCACCAATCTCGACAAGCTGGAAGAGACGATCCTCCTGCAGGCGGAATTGCTCGACCTCAAGGCCAATCCCGACCGAACGGCGGAGGGCGCCGTCATCGAAGCCAAGCTCGACAAGGGCCGTGGTCCGGTGGCGACCGTGCTCGTGCAGCGCGGCACGCTGAAGGTCGGCGACATCCTCGTGGCTGGTTCGGAATTCGGCCGCGTGCGTCTTCTCGTCAACGATCGCGGCGAAACCGTCAACGAAGCCGGTCCCTCGACGCCGGTGGAAGTGCTGGGTCTTTCCGGCGTGCCGGAAGCCGGCGATGAATTCGTTGTCGTCGAGAACGAGGGGCGCGCCCGCGAAGTCACGGAATATCGCGCACGCAAGCGCCGCGAACAGCGGACGACCGGAAGCTCGCGCCAGACGCTCGACCAGCTGCTCAAGAGCCGGTCGGAAGGCGAGAAGCGTCTTCTGCCGCTCATCATCAAGTCTGACGTGCAGGGCTCTGCGGAAGCCATCCAGGGCGCGCTGACCAAGCTCGGCACGGACGAAGTGGGCGTGCAGGTGCTGCAGGGCGGCGTCGGCGGCATCACCGAATCCGACGTGATCCTCGCGCATGCGTCCGGCGCCGCCATCATCGGCTTCAACGTCCGCGCCAACAACCAGGCGCGCGATCGCGCGCGGCGCGACGGCGTCGAGATCCGCTACTACAACATCATCTACAATGTCGTTGACGATGTGAAAGCGGCGCTTTCGGGCCTGCTCGCACCGGAAACGCGCGAGAAATTCCTCGGCAACGCGGAGATCCTCGAAGTCTTCGCGATCTCCAAGGTCGGCAAGGTCGCCGGCTGCCGCGTGACCGAAGGCGTCGTGCGCCGCGGCGCCAAGGTGCGCCTCATCCGCGACAACGTCGTCATCCACGAAGGCGAGCTTTCGACGCTCAAGCGTTTCAAGGACGAAGCGCGCGAGGTCCTTGCCGGCCAGGAGTGCGGTATGTCCTTCGCGAATTACCAGGACATCCAGCAGGGCGATATCATCGAGTGCTACGAGGTCGAGACCGTCAAGCGCGCGCTCTGACGGTCTTCCCCTCGTCCCGCGGAGCATCCAAATGCCGCGCCGTCATTCATCCGTACAAAGACCGAAATCCGGCGCCAGATCCGGCGGCAGGACCCATGTCGCGCGTCCCGGCACGGGGCCGTCGCAGCGCCAGTTGCGCGTTGGCGAGCTCCTGCGCCACACGCTCTCCGACATTCTCCGCCGCGGCGAGGTGCGCGATCCCGATCTGTCGGGCGTTTCGGTGACGGTGACACAGGTTGTGCCGTCTCCCGATATGCGCCATGCGACCGTTTTCTGCGAGCCGCTCGGCGGCAAGAATGCCGGTCCGGTGATCGCGGCGCTCAACCGCCACAAGGGATTTTTGCGCGGCGAGATGGGCCGCATGATCGCGCTCAAGTTCACGCCGGAGCTGCGCTTCGTCGAGGACACATCATTTGCGGAAGCGGAGAAGATCGAGGGCATCCTCAAATCCCCGCGCGTGCGCAAGGACCTCGCGCCCGCTGCGCCGAAGCCCGACTACGAAGACGACGATGCGCCGTAGGAAAAAGGGCGCCCCCGTTCACGGCTGGGTGATCGTCGACAAGCCGGAGGGCGTCACCTCCACGCAAGTCGTCGGCGCGGTGAAGCGCGTCTTCGATGCGCAGAAGGCAGGTCATGCCGGCACGCTCGATCCGATGGCGACGGGCGTGCTCGCCGTCGCGCTCGGCGAAGCGACCAAGACCGTCCCCTACGCAATGGATTCGGAGAAGACCTACCGCTTCACGGCATGCTGGGGCGAGGCACGCGACAGCGACGATGCCGAGGGTAGAGTCATCGCCACCTCGGCCGCCCGGCCGCTGATCTCCGACATCGAGAAGACCTTGCCCCGGTTCATCGGCGAGCTCGTACAGGTGCCGCCGGCCTATTCGGCCATCAAGGTCCAGGGCGAGCGGGCCTACGATCTTGCCCGGGAGGGAGAGACGGTCACGCTGGAACCGAGGACCGTCAGCGTCCGCGCGGCACGCCTGTTAAGGCAGCCCGATCCGCACCACGCCGAGTTCGAAATGGTATGCGGCAAAGGGACTTACGTCCGGGCCTGGGTCCGGGATCTGGCCAGGGCGCTAGGCACGGTCGGGCATGTTTCGGCGCTCCGACGGACGGCCGTTGGCGCCTTTTCGGTTGAGGACGCCATTCCCCTAGAAATGCTGAAGGGTTTTATGCATAGTCCCGCCGCTTTTGAGCACTTGAGGCCCATTTCGACCGCGCTGGACGGCATCCCGGCGCTGGCCGTCACGGGCCCGGATGCGGTTCGCTTGCGCAGCGGCAATCCGATTTTGATGCGGGCCAATCTCTTCGCCCGGATCACGGAAGAAACCGGCACAGACGACGATCTTCAGGGGCTCACGGTCTTTCTCTCAACGCAGGGAGGCGAGCCGGTAGCGCTCGCCGAATTGGCGCAAGGGGAACTAAGGCCGTTTCGTGTTTTCAACTTTGGATGACCGGGAACAAAAATGTCGATCACCGCTGAACGCAAACAAGCCGTCATTACAGAATACGCGACCAAGGAAGGCGACACGGGATCGCCGGAAGTGCAGGTGGCCGTGCTCTCCGAGCGCATCGCCAATCTGACCGAGCACTTCAAGACTCACGTCAAGGACAACCATTCGCGCCGCGGGCTGATCAAGCTCGTCTCGCAGCGCCGCCGGCTCCTCGACTACATCAAGGCCACCGACGAGAAGCGCTACGACCAGCTCATCTCCCGTCTGGGCCTGCGTCGCTGAGAGGCGCGCATGACGGACGGCCGATACCGGCCACGTCTTTCTCTCCGTCACGCCAGTCGTGCAGGAATTCATCGGCGTGGGCGCATCAGCGCCCGCGCTTCAACCCTTTCTTCGAATTGTTCGAGGAAGAACCGCGTTCGCGCATGGGCGTGAACGCACATAACGCCCGCGCGCAATCCGGCGGCGGGAAAAAAGGAACTGAGGAATGTTTAAGGTAATCCGTGAAGAACTCGATTGGGGCGGCAGGAAGCTCGTCCTCGAAACCGGAAAAGTGGCGCGCCAGGCCGATGGGGCTGTCGTTGCGACCTATGGCGAGACCGTGGTGCTCGCGACCGCTGTCGGCGATCGCAACCCGAAAGCCGGAATCGATTTTTTCCCCCTGACCGTCAATTACCAGGAAAAGTATTTCGCGGCCGGCAAGATCCCCGGCGGCTATTTCAAGCGCGAAGGCCGTCCGACCGAACGCGAGACGCTGACATCGCGCCTCATCGATCGGCCCATCCGTCCGCTGTTCGCGGAAGGCTACCGGAACGAGACGCAGGTCATCGTCACCGTGCTCAGCCACGACATGGAGAACGATCCCGATATCGTAGGCCTCGTCGCGGCATCCGCAGCGCTCACCATTTCGGGCATTCCCTTCATGGGACCGATCGGCGCCGCGCGCGTCGGTTACATCGGCGGTGAATACAAGCTCAATCCGCAGATCGACGAGATGCCGGAATCGGCGCTCGACCTCGTCGTGGCCGGCACGGCCGATGCGGTGCTGATGGTGGAATCCGAAGCGAAGGAATTGTCCGAGCAGGTGATGCTCGGCGCCGTCATGTTCGGCCACAAATCGATGCAGCCGGTGATCGACGCGATCATCCGTCTCGCGGAAAAGGCCGCGAAAGAGCCGCGCGATCTGCCGGTGACGGAAGATGCTGCCCAGCTCGAAGCGATCGCGAAAGTCGCCGAAGCCGATCTCAAGGCCGCGTTCCAGATCCCTGAGAAGCATGTCCGCCGCGACCGCATCGATGCGATCCGCAAGGCCACGGCCGAGAAGTTCATCGGCGAAGGCGAAGGCAAGCTCGCGGAGAACAAGTTCAAGAACCTGTTCCACGATCTCGAAGCGCGCGTCATGCGCTTCGCAGTGCTCGACACGGGCGTGCGCATCGACGGACGCGATACCAAGACCGTTCGTCCCATCGTCGCCGAAGTCGGCACGCTGCCGCGCACGCACGGCTCCGCGCTCTTCACGCGCGGCGAGACGCAGGCGCTCGTGGTGGCGACGCTCGGGACCGGTGAAGACGAGCAATTCGTCGACTCGCTCGAGGGCACCTACAAGCAACACTTCATGCTGCACTACAACTTCCCGCCCTATTCGGTCGGCGAGACGGGCCGCATGAATGCGCCGGGACGCCGCGAAATCGGCCACGGCAAGCTGGCGTGGCGCGCGGTGCATCCGATGCTGCCGGCAAAGGAAGTCTTCCCCTACACGATCCGCGTCGTTTCCGAGATCACGGAATCGAACGGTTCTTCGTCGATGGCGACGGTGTGCGGCACTTCGCTGGCGCTGATGGATGCGGGCGTGCCGATCAAGCGGCCGATCGCAGGCATCGCGATGGGACTGATCCTCGAGGGTACGCGCTATGCGGTGCTCTCCGACATCCTCGGTGACGAAGATCATCTCGGCGACATGGACTTCAAGGTGGCGGGCACCGAAGAAGGCGTCACCTCGCTGCAGATGGACATCAAGATCGCCGGCATCACCGAAGAGATCATGCGCGTCGCGCTCGATCAGGCGAAAGGCGGGCGTCTGCACATCCTCGGCGAAATGGGCAAGGCCATCGGCCGTGCGCGTGAGCAGCTCGGCGAGCACGCGCCGCGCATCGAGATCATCCACATCCCGACCGACAAGATCCGCGAAGTGATCGGCTCGGGCGGCAAGGTGATCCGCGAGATCGTCGAAAAGACCGGTGCCAAGATCAACATCGAAGATGACGGCACGGTGAAGATCGCCTCCGCCGACAACGACTCGATCAAGGCGGCGCTGAAATGGATCAAAGGCATCGTGGCCGAGCCCGAGATCGGCGAGATCTATGACGGCAAGGTCGTGAAGGTGATGGATTTCGGCGCTTTCGTGAACTTCTTCGGCCCCAAGGACGGTCTCGTCCACATCTCCGAGCTGGCGCCCAAGCGCGTCGCCAAGGTCACCGACGTGGTGAAGGAAGGCGACACTGTGAAGGTGAAGCTCCTCGGCTTCGACGATCGCGGCAAGGTGCGGCTGTCGATGAAAGTCGTCGACCAGACGACCGGCGAAGATCTGTCCAAGAAGCACGGCGAAGGCGAGCAGCAGCAGGCGGGATGAGTTTCCCGTCTATCGCTTGAGTTGCTAAAGCCCTCGGTCCCCGATCGGGGGCTTTTGCATTTTCCCGCCCCGAAACGCGTGGAAGAGGGGCATTTTCGTGTTGTTGTCACGAACACGATGCAGCGTCGTCGCCGGAGATCAGGGGAGTACCGCCATGAAAGCTTTCGCCGTCGCCGTTCTCGGCCTCGTCGCCGCTACCGCCGCATCGGCGCAGTCCATTCCGGGCTGCAAAGGGAGTTTCGAAGTCATCCGCATGGACTCCATCAAGCCCGGCAAGATGGACGCGTTCAAAAAGGCCGTCGCCGATCACCAGGCCTGGTACAGGGCGCATGGCGCGAACGACAGGATCATCCTCGGCCGGATCGTCACGCCGGGCGCCGCGCCGGCCTATGCCGAAGATCAGGCGATGACCATCCACGTCGAAACGCCGAATGCCAAAGAGCCCGAGCACGACGCCGGCTGGACCGCGTTCGTGGCGGAGTATAAGGACTCCTCCACGATCACCAGCCAGACCATGGCCTGCCTCGAGGACGCCGGAAAATAATGGCGCGCCCTCCCTCACAACGAGACGCAGCGCTATAATCGTCAGCCTCATCTGCGAGGGCGGCACGCCATGCCCAAGATCGACATCGGTTCCGTTCCCGAACGCAAAGGCTCGGGTTATCCCGCGCCGTTTCATGAGCCGTGCGCGACACGTGTGCGCAAGCCGCTGGGCGATGCCGGCGGGCTCTCCGATTTCGGCGTCAATCTTCTGCTGCTGCCGCCCGGCGCATGGTCGAGCCAGCGCCATTGGCACAGCGGCGAAGACGAATTCGTCTATGTGCTCGAAGGCGAAGTGGTGATGGTGACGGACAAGGGCGAAGAGACCTTGCGCGCCGGCGATTGGGCCGCGTTTCCGAAGAACCTCGCCGACGGCCATCAGCTCATCAATCGCGGCACCAAACCTGCGCGCGTGCTGGAAGCGGGTTCGCGCAGCCACGACGACGTCTGCATCTATTCCGACATCGACATGAAGGTCGACGACACGAACGGCTTCACACACAAGGACGGACGGCCCTATCCGCCGCGCGAAAAGTAACGACGCCGCACGGTTTTCGGCCGCGGCATGGTTAATCCGCCTTAAGCATTCTTGTGCGGCGGGGGCGCGGCGATTAGTTTGGTTCTCGAGCGGGTAATAGGGGCTGCCGGGCCATGTATGTGGCGCTGAGATTCCTGAGTGTCGTTTTGATCGGCGTGGCGCTGATGTTCCTTGGCGCCGACCTCATCACATCGCTGGAGCGCGGCGGCGCGCTCGGCGCTCGCTCGCTCGAGCAGGTGTGGGGCTTGTTCTCGAAATCCAGCGAAGCCGCCTTTTCCGCATGGCTCGCCCATGCGCTGCCGGGATTCCTCGGACGCTGGCTGGGTGCGGTGCTGTCGCTGCCGGCCTGGAGCCTTCCGGGCGTGCTCGGTGTGGTGCTCGCGATCCTCTTCGGCCGCCGCACGGCGGATGAGGGCTGACTTCAATGACACCGGTATAGAACAAGGGAGCGTCCCAACGCTACCTGTTCGCGCCCGGCACCCAGAGCACGTCCTTCGCGCCTTTGTCGTTGGCGTAGCGGCTCGCGACGAAGAGATGATCCGACAGCCGGTTCATGTATTTGAGCGCCGGCGCGCCGACCGCCTCTGATCTTGCAAGCTCCACCATCAGCCGTTCCGCGCGCCGCGACACGGTGCGCGCGAGATGGAGATAGGCAGCCGCGGGCGCTCCGCCCGGCAGCACGAAAGATTTGAGCGGCGAAAGCGTCTCGTTCATCGCATCGATTTCTTTTTCCAGCCGCTCGACCTGCGCCTCGACAATGCGCAGCGCGTTCTCTCCATGTTTGCTCCCCGGCGGCACGCAGAGATCGGCGCCGAGATCGAAGAGGTCGTTCTGGATGCGCGCGAGCATCTGATCAAGCTCGCCTTCCGTGTGCAGGCGCGCGAGGCCGATCGCGGCGTTGGTCTCATCCACGGTGCCGTAGGCCGCAATGCGCAGCGAATCCTTGGGCACCCGCGTGCCGTCGCCCAGGCCCGTTTCGCCCGCGTCGCCGGTTTTCGTGTAGATGCGGTTCAGAGTGACCATAAGAAGCGGCGGATGCCTAACCCTTCGAATTTGGTTGCTCTTTAGTCCCCGCCCGCCGCGACGGTATATCGAGGGCGGCCAAGACAGACGCCGCCATCAGCAATATTATCCAGAAGATGCAATAATAGAGGAGCCACTCGCTGATGGACCAGTCGGGATGCTCTCGAGGCGCAATACCCAACACGAAATCGCCAAGCGAGAAAACAAGCCCTGCACCCAGGAAACCGCGCGCGTAAGGGTCTCTATAGAGCCGCTTCAAAAGCGGCAAAAGAGTGCCTATTTTTCCCATCGTCAAAGGCTAACAGAATCGCTTACCCGCCAATAGACCGTCGTTGCAGCCCGCCTCGGCGTGGCTATGATCCCGGCTCGCCCTAGAATCAGGAATTCCCCATGCCCGTCGAAGCGCCCGAAGTGATCGAAGTGGACGACACCCGCGTCTCCTGCGACGGCGGCGGGGGTGCGCTCGGCCACCCCAAGGTCTATCTCGAAATGGGCGACGAAGGCTTCGTCGAATGCCCCTATTGCGACCGCAAATTCGTGCTGAAGCCGGGAGCGGGCCACCATTGAGCAAGCCGCTCAAGAAAGGCGATCACCTCTATCTCATCGACGGATCGGGTTATCTCTTCCGCGCCTATCATGCGCTGCCGCCTCTGTCGCGGAAAGCGGACGGGCTGCCGACCGGCGCGGTCTCCGGCTTCTCCAACATGCTGTGGAAGCTGCTCGAGGACACGAAGTCGGGCGACAAGCCGACGCATCTGGCCGTCATCTTCGACGCCGGCAAGAAGACGTTTCGCAACGACATCTATCCGCAATATAAGGCGAACAGGCCGGATCCGCCTGAAGACCTGATTCCGCAATTCCCGCTGGTGCGAGAGGCGACGCGCGCCTTCGGCGTGCCGGCGATCGAAGAGCCCGGCTACGAAGCCGACGATCTCATCGCGACCTATGCGCGGATCGCCCGCGAAGCGGGCACGCGGGTCACCATCGTCTCTTCCGACAAGGACCTGATGCAGCTGATCGTCGACAGCAAGGTCGAGCTGCTCGATCCGGTGAAGAACAAGCGCCTCGGTTCGTCCGACGTCATGGAGAAGTTCGGCGTGCCGCCGTCGAAGGTCGTCGAAGTGCAGGCGCTGGCGGGCGATTCCACCGACAACGTGCCCGGCGTGCGCGGCATCGGCGTGAAGACGGCGGCGGAGCTGATCAACACCTATGGCGATCTCGAGACGCTTCTGAAGCGCGCCGGCGAGATCAAGCAGCCCAAGCGCCGCGAAACGCTGATCGAGAACACCGAGAACGCGCGCATTTCGCTGAAGCTCGTCACACTCGATGCCAATGTGAAGACGAAGGTCGGCGCCGAAGACTTCGGCACGCAGGAACCCGATCCCAAGACCCTGATCGGCTTCCTCAAGATCATGGAGTTCTCGAGCCTCTTGAAGCGCGTCGCGTCGCATTTCGGCATCGATGATGTCGACGCGATCCCGGCAGCGACGGATGCGGCGAAGCCGGTCAAGATGCTGACGGACGCGGCCAAAGAGACCGAGCCGAAGCCATTGCGCGATCAGGAGTCGCAGGCTTTGGGCGCGCCCGGTGCGGTGCTGGATCGCGGCGCGCTGCTGAAGCCGGTCGATCTCGATGCCTACGAAACCGTAACGACGCCAAAGCAGCTGGACAGCTGGATCGCGCGGGCGATGGCGGCGGGCAAGGTCTGCGTCGACACGGAAACGACGTCGCTCGATCCGATGCAGGCAGGTCTTTGTGGCGTATCGCTGGCGGTCGCGCCGAACGAGGCCTGCTACATTCCGTGCGGCCACCGCGCCGGCGACGGGCTTGACCTCGCGGGTGCGGCCAAGATCGTGCAGCTGTCGGAAGCCGATGTTCTGAAGCGCCTGAAGCCGCTCCTCGAAGACGAGGGCGTCCTCAAGATCGCGCAAAACCTCAAATACGATTATCTGATCTTCCTGAAGCGCGGCATCCGCATTGCGCCGTTCGACGACACGATGCTGATTTCTTACGTCACGGGCGCGGCATTGCACGGCCACGGCATGGACGAGCTTTCCGAGCTTCATCTGAGCCACAAACCGGTGGCCTTCAATGAGGTCGCCGGCAAGGGCAAGGACAAGATCACGTTCGATTGCGTGCCGATCAAGGAAGCCACGCGCTACGCCGCCGAAGACGCCGACGTGACGCTCCGCCTGCACGCCATCCTCAAGGCCAAGATGGTCCAGGACCGCAAGGTCGCGGTCTACGAGACGCTGGAGCGGCCGCTGGTGCCGGTCCTGGCCGACATGGAGCGCGCCGGAATTACCATAGATCCGGACAAGCTCAGGCGTCTTTCGAACGACTTCGCCAACGAGATGGCGAGACTCGAGAAGGACATCCACAAGCTGGCCGGCGGCAGCTTCAATATCGGCTCGCCGAAGCAGCTGGGCGAGATCCTCTTCGACAAGTTCAAATTGCCCGGCGGCAAGCGGACCAAGACCGGCGCCTGGTCGACGGACTCCGATGTGCTCGAAGACATCGCCGCGCAAGGCCACGACATCGCCAGGAAGGTGCTCGACTGGCGGCAGCTGCAGAAGCTGCGCGGCACCTACACCGACGCGCTACCGGGCTACATCAATCCCGAGACGGGCCGCGTGCACACGTCTTATGCCATGGCGTCGACCTCGACGGGCCGCCTCGCCTCGACCGACCCCAATCTGCAGAACATCCCGATCCGCACCGAGGAAGGCCGGCGCATCCGCGGCGCCTTCATCGCGGCGAAGGGCATGCAGCTGATCAGCGCAGATTACAGCCAGATCGAGCTTCGGCTGCTCGCGCATATCGCCGATATCCCGGCACTCAAGAAGGCGTTTGCGGAAGGCCTCGACATTCATGCGATGACGGCGTCGGAGATGTTCGGCGTGCCGGTGAAGGATATGCCGGCGGAAACACGGCGCCGAGCCAAGGCCATCAATTTCGGCATCGTCTACGGCATATCGGCGTTCGGGCTTGCCAACCAGCTCGGCATCGCGCGCAGCGAAGCCGACGACTACATCAAGAAATATTTTCAGCGCTTCCCCGGCATCCGCGATTATATGGAGGAGACCAAGGCTTTCGCGCGCGAGCACGGTTATGTCGAGACGCTGTTCGGGCGCCGGGTGTTCATCCGCGAAATCAAGTCGACCAATCCGAGCTTTAGAGGCGGCGCGGAACGCGCGGCCATCAACGCGCCCATCCAAGGGGCGGCCGCGGACATCATCCGCCGCGCGATGATCCGAGTCCCCGATGCGCTCGCCAAAGCAAAACTCAACGCGCAGATGCTGCTGCAAGTCCATGACGAATTGATCTTCGAAGCGCCGGAAAAGGAAGCGAAGTCAACCGCCGATGTCGTGCGCAGCACGATGGAGAAAGCGGCGCTGCCGGCCGTCGCCTTGTCGGTGCCGCTGGTGGTCGAAGCGCGCGCGGCTTCGAACTGGGACGAAGCGCACTAGCGCGAATACTCTGGACAATCTTCCGCGATCGGATTTTACGCCTGCGTCGGGTGCAAGAGCTGCGCGGAGCGACATCGCTGTGCCGGACGCACGCATGCGTCCGCGACAGGTTAGCAGCGCTGCGAATCCAAACGTTCATACTTGTGACTCCGGTTCGTCGTATTGACGATGTTCTATCCCAGAAAGTGAAATCGAGTTTCTGGGGGCTGGGGCGTGTTCAAGAAAAGATGGACGCATGCCCGCGCATTGCGCGCGGCGTGCTCGGTGGCGGCTTTGCTCGCGGCGACAAATGCCGCACGGGCCGATGACGTCGAGACGGTTACGGTCACCGGCGAAAAATACTCGCTCGCGAAGTCGATTGAAGACAAGGCGCTGTCGAACATCGTTTCCGACGGCATTTCCGCCGACGAGATCGGTTCGATCCCGGAATTCGGCCTGGGCGATGCGCTGCGCAAGGTTCCCGGCGTGTCGCTCCAGATCAACAACGGCCGCGGCGAAGACCAGTTTGCCACCATCCGCGGCTTCAATCCGGATTACGACACGACATCGATCGACGGCATGGCGCTCGCCTCGACGGAAGAGACCACGCGCTGGGTGTCGCTCGACGTCATACCCTCGGTGATCATCAGCGGCGCCGACGTCAACAAGACCTGGCGGGCCGACCAGCCCACCGACGCCATCGGCGGCATCATCAACCTGCACACCCGCAGCGCCTTCGATCACCCAGGCCAGCATTTCGACGCGCATGTCGACGGCGCCTACTGGTTCGATCATGAGCAGATCCACGACCAGGAGCCCTCGGGCAACGCCGACGCCACCTACAGCAATACTTTTGGCCCGGGGGACGAATTCGGTTTCGTGGTCGTGGCGAGTTATTGGCAGCGTTCGTCGTCTTCGACGAACACCTACACGCTGCCATGGTCCTATTATCCCGATGCCGATATCGGCTCTGGCACGCCGGCCGTGGCGGTCGGCGACAACGGCGCCAAGACCGGTTCGTCGTTATCGCCGGTCTCCAATCTCGCGAACACGATCCCGATCCCGGATCTGCATCGCTGGTATTTCTACGACAACGACCGCTATCGCCCCGGCGTTTTCGGCCGTTTCGATTTCGACGACCACGGCATGTTCCATGCGCATCTCGACGGCGGCTGGTTCCAGTTCATCAACAACGAGCGCCGCTATGATCAGTCGCTCGGTCGCGCCAGCGATCCCACCATCCTTACGGATACGACCGGCACGTTTTCGGCCGGTACGGGTCTGATCGATTTCGACAAATACGTCCAGAACCGCGAGGTCGAATACATCGAGGCGGGCGGCGGGATGAACCTGCCCGACGACATGCATCTGGACGCGACGTTCAACTATTCGATCGGCCACTACGCGCAGACAACGGCGCAGGACACGTTTGCGACCCTCTCGAGTGTCACGTCCCAGCTCGGTTTCAGCTACAATCTCGCGGCGCCTACTGCGCCGATCTTCACGCCGAACCAGCTCGCCGTGTTCATGAATCCGGCGAACTACAAGCAGAGCTTCACCGAGACACAGCTCGATACCAGC
>DATKON010000152.1:0-5876 GCA_035524575.1 Rhizomicrobium sp. | reverse complement strand
CAGATCACCGAGTTTCGCGAAGGCATGTTGCCCTGGGCGCTGCAACGCCCGATCGCGATTTGCTTCGACGAGTATGATGCGGGTCGTCCCGACGTGATGTTCGTGATCCAGCGCGTGCTGGAAGTGCAAGGCAAGCTGACGCTGCTCGACCAGAACCGCGTCATCCATCCCCATCCCGCGTTCCGCCTGTTCTCGACGACGAACACGATCGGCCTCGGCGACACGACCGGCCTCTATCACGGCACGCAGCAGATCAACCAGGGCCAGATGGACCGCTGGAGCATCGTCACGACGCTCAACTATCTCTCGCACGACGCGGAAGTGGAGATCGTGCTGGCGAAGGTTCCGAGCTATGCGAACGCCGAGGGCAAGAAGAAGATCGCGGCCATGGTCCGCGTCGCCGACATGACGCGCAACGCCTTCATCGCGGGCGATCTCTCCACCGTCATGAGCCCGCGCACGGTGATCACCTGGGCCGAGAACGCCGAGATCTTCGGCGATATCGGTTTCGCCTTCCGCCTCACCTTCCTCAACAAGTGCGACGAGCTCGAGCGCGCCAGCGTCGCCGAGTTCTATCAGCGCTGCTTTGGTGAGGAATTGCCCGAGAGCGCGGCGAAGGTGCTGGTGGCGTGACGGACATCAAAGCAGTGAATGGTGAGTGGTCAGTGGTGAGTGGTGATATCAGGCTGGGCACAGCCACTCACCACTCACTACTCACTACGCACCGGTTCCCTTTATGAAACCGGAAAATCCCACCGAACCGTTCAAGCGCGCCGTCGCGACGGCCGTGCGCTCGCTCGCCGGCGAGCCGGAGATGGAAGTGAACTTCAGCGCCGAGCCGCCGGCCCTCAAGGGCTTAAAGGCGCGGCTGCCGTTGCCCTCGCGCAATCTCTCGCCGTCGGAAATCGCCGTCGTGCGCGGCCAGGGCGATGCCTATGCGCTCCGCCGCGCCTATCACGAAGATTCCGTCCACGAGCAATATCGCCCGCAATCGGCGGACGCGGCCGCCGTGTTCGAAGCGGCCGAACAGGCACGCGTCGAAGCCATCGGCGCGCTCGCCATGAAAGGCGTCGCCGGCAATCTCGCCGCCCAGCTCGAGCAGCGCTGCAACGCGCGCGGACTTGCCAAGGCGCGTGACCGCTCTGAAGCTCCGCTGGCCGATGCGGTCGGCCTCATCGTCCGCGAGAAGCTGACCGGCGAAGCGCCGCCCGAATGCGCGAGGACTGCCGTCGATCTCTGGCGGCCCTGGATCGAGGAGCGCGCCGGCAAGGACCTCGCCAAGCTCGATGCGTCGCTGCGCGACCAGAAAGCCTTTGCGAAGCTTACGCGCACGATCCTCAGGGACCTCAATCTGGGCGAAGACCTGCCGGAGGATTCCGAGAACGAAGGCTCCGACGAACAGGGCGAGCCCGAGCCGCAATCCGACCAAGGCGACGAAAGCGCCGAAGCCAGCTCGGAATCCGAGATGGCCGATGCGGAGATGAGCGAAAGCGACATCGAGGACGGCGAAGACGTCGCCGCCGAGACGCAGGTCGAAGAAACCTCCGAGCCGTCGGACAGCCAGGACACTGATGAGGGCATGAAGCCGTGGCGGCCCGAGCAGCCGTTCAGCCACACGGACGAATGGGGCTATAACATCTTCACGACACAGTTCGACGAGATCGTCGCGGCCACCGATCTCTGCGACGCGGACGAGCTGACGCGGCTCCGAAATTTTCTCGACCAGCAGCTGCAGGCGATGCAGGGCGTCGTGGCGCGGCTCGCAAACAAGCTCCAGCGGCTCCTGATGGCGCAGCAGAACCGCAGCTGGGAATTCGATCTCGAGGAAGGCATCCTCGATACGGCGCGCCTGCCGCGCATCATCATCGATCCGATGTATCCCCTCTCCTTCAAGCGCGAGAAGGACATGACCTTCCGCGATACGGTGGTGACGCTGCTGCTCGACAATTCGGGCTCGATGCGCGGACGGCCGATCATGGTGGCCGCCATGTGCGCCGACATCCTGGCGCGAACGCTCGAACGCTGCGCGGTGAAGACGGAAGTGCTGGGCTTCACCACGCGGGCGTGGAAAGGCGGACAGTCGCGCGAGAAATGGATCGCAAGCGGCAAGCCGCCTCATCCGGGACGGCTCAACGATCTGCGCCATATCATCTACAAGGCCGCCGACGAGCCGTGGCGGCGGGCGCGGCGCAATCTCGGCCTGATGATGCGCGAAGGCCTCCTCAAGGAGAACATCGACGGCGAAGCCCTGATGTGGGCGCACAACCGCATCGTCGGGCGGCCCGAGCAGCGCAAGATCCTGATGGTGATCTCGGACGGCGCGCCGGTCGACGATTCCACGCTGTCCGTCAATGCCGGCAACTATCTCGAGCGGCATCTACGCCATGTCATCGACGAGATCGAGGAGCGCTCGCCGGTCGAGCTGGTCGCCATCGGTATAGGTCATGACGTGACACGCTATTACCGCCGCGCCGTCACCATCGTCGACGCCGAGCAGCTGGGCGGCGCCATGACCGAGCAGCTGATCTCGCTCTTCGTCGAGGAAGACAAGCGCGCCAGTGTCATCGGCCGCCGATCCGACGCTCGCCACTCCCGCGCCCGCGCCCACGCGGGGGTTTAAAACACCTGTCATCCCTGCGAAAGCGGGGACCAAAACAGAGCGGAATTGTTGGCTTGAATCAGTATCCGCCGAAGCCCGGAAGCGGCGCGATGATGCCGCGCAGAAACCAGTACGGCACGATCAGCATGATGGCTTCGGCAATCGTCACGCCCAGATAAGCAAACATCGGCCCGAGCCAGTCCGTGCCCGTGCCGAGATAGGCCGCGGGATAAGCGATCAGCGCAAGCGCGATGCCGCCGAACAAAAGGCCGAAAAACGGCGCCTGCCACCATTGTGGCCCGCGCAGACGATCGAACACGAAGATCGAAAAGAGCTGCGCCACCAGGAGTGCTGCGCCGAACGCGATGAGAAACCGGCTCGCCGGCAGCGGGGCACCGCGCAGCAGCATCAGATCGTCGCCGGCATAAATCGCGGCCGCGAGCACCGCAGCGACGCCCGCGAGCACCTGGGTGACGGCATAGCCCGCGCCGTATCGGCGGTTCGTCAATTGCACGATGAAAAGGACGGCCGGCAGCGCCAGAAGACCGGCGTTGAACGGCTTGCCGCCCACATCGACGGTGCCCAGCCACTCGGCCGGCTCGCTGCCGTAGATAACTGCGGCCGCGATGGCCGTGACCAGCAGGAAGACCGGAAAGACCAGCCGCATGACCGCGAGGACCAGCTCGCCGAGCGGCCCGCGGGTTCGATCCCGCATGACCCCCATGCGATCGACCGAACGGCCTGCCACATTGGCAGCAAGCCCGATGCCGACGGTTCTGCGCCCGCCGCGCACGCCAGATTCGAAAACAGACACGATTACCCCACCCGCACCCGCCGCCTTGGGCCGGCACATTAAGAAAACTTACCCAAAAGTTACTGCGAAAGCCAAGCGTTGCTTGGATTTAACCTGATATTAGCGTTAACGCGCGACGGTTCTGTTGCGGTCACGGGTGCAACGGACGCCTGGCGCAATAAGGCTGTGGAGAACTGGATCAGGCCGCTTTGGCGAGCTTTTTTGCGATCTGGCGCTTCAGTTTGAGCGCGCGCTCGGACAGCACATCGTCCTTGCACTTGAGGATAAAGGCGTCGAGGCCGCCGGAACGGTCGACCGAACGCAGCGCGTTCATGCTGATCTTCAGGCGCACATCGTGGCCCAGCGCTTCGCTGGCGAGCGAGACGACCTGAAGGTTCGGGCGATAGACCCTCTTGGTCTTGTTGTTGGCGTGGCTGACGTGGTGCCCCACGAGCGTGCCTTTGCCCGTCAATTCGCAGCGCCGCGACATGGCCTTGCCTCTCGTTCCTGAAAAAGAGGGGCTCTCATAAGGGGCTCGGGAAAGCCAGTCAAGCGCGCCGGAAGTCCTTGATCAGGGCCCGCGCGGCGGCATGCGGGAGGGCCTGTCCGGCCACGACCGAGGCCTCGAGACTCCGGGCCGCGGCCGCGGTCGCCGGGTCGGCCGCGATCTCGTCGCTCAGGACCGCCTCCACCTCGCTCCAGAACCAGCGCCGAGCCTGCTGCTCACGCAGAGCCTTGAGATGGCCGCCGGCCGCCAGGGCGGTCCGAAAGCCCTCCATGGCCTTCCACGCCTCGCCGATGCCTTCGCGCCGAAGCGCCGAGACCTTGAGGACCTTCGGGAACAACCCTGGATATTTGGGCCGCATCAGATGCAGCGCCGCCTGGTAGTCCGCTGCCGCCCGGTTTGCCGGCGCGGTCAGATCCCCGTCCGCTTTGGTCACGAGAACGAGGTCGGCGAGCTCCATCACGCCCCGCTTGATGCCCTGCAGATCATCGCCGCCGCCGGGGCTCAGCAGCAGCACGAAGAGGTCGACCATTTCGGCCACGGCCGTTTCTGACTGCCCGACGCCAACCGTCTCCACCAACACGACATCGAAGCCCGCGGCCTCAACCAGGAGCAGCGCTTCGCGCGTGCGCCGCGCCACCCCGCCGAGTGTCGATCCCGAGGGCGACGGGCGGATGAAGGCGTTGGGATCGCGCGCCAGCGTCTCCATGCGCGTCTTATCGCCGAGGATCGAGCCGCCCGAGCGTTGCGAGGTGGGATCGACGGCCAGGACCGCGACGCGCTTGCCGTGTCCCGTCAGGAAGCTTCCGAAAGCTTCGATGAATGTCGACTTGCCGGCACCGGGCGCGCCGGAGATGCCGATACGCATGGCGCCGCCTGTGCGGGGTAGAAGCTCCGCGAGCAGCGACTCAGCCGCCCCGCGATCCGAAGCCTTCGTCGATTCAACCAGCGTAATCGCCCGCGCGAGCGCGCGGCGGTCCTTGGCGCCGACCGATGCCGCCAACTCGGCGGTCTTTAACCCTCGTCCCTTCACGATTGGACCGCCATGGGACGCGCACCTATGATCGGTATGCCACATCGGGGACGAAGATGGTCATGCGTAAGGGTGGTTTGCCGCTGCTGGCGGCGTTCGCGGCGGCTCTGGCTTTGCCGGCTGCAGGCGATCAGGCGAAACCCGCGAAGGTCGCAAGCCTCGAGAACAACGCCACGCTCGGCGTCGCCTACACGATCAGCTTCTGGGGCATTCCCTTCGGCCATACGGATTTCGATTCGAAGTTCCACGACCAAGCTTACAGCACGTCCTCGCATTTTGAGACGACAGGAATCGTCAGCGCCTTCTGGCAGGCCAAGATCGAAGCCAGCTCCAGCGGCGAAGTGGCGCCGCATGCGCTCGAGCCCGCTGTGTACGATTCGCTCTATCAGCGCGGCGCCGACAAGAAAGAGCGCGTGAAAGTGACGTTCACCGGCGCCGATCCGACCGTCGAAGCCGATCCGCCCTACCCGCTCAGTCAGTATCCCGTCAGCGAAGAGCAGAAGAAGGAAGCCCTCGATCCCTTGAGCGCCGTGACGCTGGTGCTCGCCGGCATCAAGTCGGATGCGAGCAATCCGTGCGGCACGGTTGCGCCGGTGTTCGACGGGCGGCGTCGCTACAACATCGAATTCCAGTATCTGAAGGAAGACAAACCCGACGTCGATACCGCGCTCGGCAAAGGCAAAGCGCATCTCTGCCTGATGCACTATCATCAAATCGCCGGCTTCAAGCCGAAGATCATGAAGGAAGGTAAGAGCTTCCCGCCGATCTACGGCTGGTTCGTCGACGTGCCGAATCCGAGCGCGCCGAACGGGCACTATGAAGTCGCGCTGAAAGTCTGGGCCTCCACGGGCTGGGGCACCGTCGCCGCAACGCTGTCGCAGATCCAGGTGAACGGTGCGGACCTGATGCCGAAGGGGTGAGCCGAAAGCTCAGTGACAAATCGTCA
>DATKON010000151.1:0-5263 GCA_035524575.1 Rhizomicrobium sp. | reverse complement strand
GTGCCATCGTCACCGCCCCGGCGCTTGCCGTAGTCGACGAGCCGTTCCGCGGGCTGGACGCTTTTGCCCAATCCGTCATCCGCGATCTTTTGCAAAGCTTCCGCGCTGAAGAGGGGCCTGCCTTCCTCGTCATCACCGCGGATTTCGCCGTCGCCCGCGCGCTCGCCGACGAAGTGATGGTGCTGAAGGACAAGAAGGTCATCGAGCGGGGCGCCGTGGCCGATATCCTGCGTGCAGCCAAAGACCCTTACACACGCGCGCTTGTTGCGGCCTCACGGATCGACACGCCCGATCCTCTTCCGTCGGTGGCCGCCGGCGGCTAGAACACGACCTCGACGGGCGCCTTCCGTTTTTCCGAGGTTTTCATGTTGAAGCTCACCGATTCCCGACTTCTCCAATCCGATGCATTCATCGACGGCCAATGGGTCGCCGCGTCGCAACGCTTCCCCGTGCGCAACCCCGCGACCGACGACGTGATCGCGGACGTCGCCGATCTCGGCGAGGCCGAAGCGCGCCGCGCCATCGAAGCCGCTGCACGGGCTTTTCCGGCGTGGCGGAAGAAGACGGCGAAAGAACGCGCCGCGATCCTGCGCAGATGGTTCGAGCTCATCATGGCCAACCAGGAAGACCTGGCGCGCCTGATGACGGCGGAGCAGGGGAAGCCCCTGGCTGAAACGCGCGGCGAGGTCGCATACGGGGCCTCCTTCATCGAGTGGTTCGCGGAAGAAGGCAAGCGCGTCTACGGCGACGTCATTCCGACAAACCAGCAAGGCCGGCGCATTATTGTCCTCAAAGAGCCGATCGGCGTCGTCGCCGCCATTACGCCGTGGAATTTCCCCAACGCGATGATCACGCGCAAATGCGCGCCGGCGCTGGCGGCCGGCTGCACCTTCGTGATCAAGCCCGCGGAAGACACCCCGCTGTCGGCGCTCGCACTGGCGGAGTTGGGACAACGCGCCGGCCTGCCTGCCGGCGTCTTCAATGTCGTGCCGTCCGATCAGGCTGCCAAAGTCGGTGCGGAGCTGACGCAAAATCCGCTGGTGCGCAAATTCTCGTTCACCGGCTCCACCGAGATCGGCAAGCTTCTGATGCGCCAGTGCGCCTCGACGGTGAAGAAGGTTTCGCTCGAGCTCGGCGGCAATGCGCCGTTCATCGTCTTCGACGATGCCGATCTCGACGCCGCGGTCGAAGGCGCCATGCAGTCGAAATACCGCAACATGGGCCAGACCTGCGTCTGCGCGAACCGTTTCTTCGTGCAGGACAGCGTCTACGACTCCTTCGCCGAAAAGCTCGCGGCCAAAGTCCGTGTCATGAAAGTCGGCAACGGCATGGATGACGGCGTCGTCCAGGGTCCGCTGATCAACGAGGACGGCGTCGAGAAGGTCGAGCGGCTGATCGACGACGCGGTGAAGAAGGGCGCCAGGATCGTGGTCGGCGGCAAGCGCCATCCCCTGGGCCACACCTTTTTCGAGCCGACGGTGCTAAAGGAGGTCACACCGGCGATGGCCATGGCGCGCGAGGAGATCTTCGGTCCCGTCGCGGCGCTTTATCGATTCGGGACGGAAGAGGACGCGATCCGCATGGCCAACGCGACCGAATACGGTCTCGCCGCCTATTTCTATGCCCGCGATCTCGGCCGCGTCTTCCGCGTCGCCGAAGCCCTCGAATACGGCATCCTCGGCATCAACGAGGGCATCATCTCGACGGAAGTGGCGCCCTTCGGCGGCTTCAAGGAATCGGGAATCGGCCGGGAAGGCTCGAAATACGGCATCGAGGACTATCTGGAGATCAAATATCTGGCGCTCGGCGGCATTGGAGGGTAAGCGGAAGCCTCGCGAAAGGACCATCGATGATCCCCCGTTACGCCCGCCCCGAAATGACGGCGCTGTGGTCGCCGGAGAACAAATTTCGCATCTGGTTCGAGATCGAGGCGCATGCGGCCGACGCCCTGGCGGAGATCGGCGTCATCCCGAAATCGGCGGCCAAGACGATCTGGGAGAAAGGCGCGCGGGCGGAATTCAATGTCCAGCGCATCGACGCCATCGAGCGCGAAGTCAAGCACGACGTTATCGCATTCCTGACGCATCTTGCCGAATTCGTCGGGCCGGACGCGCGCTTCGTGCATCAGGGCATGACGTCGTCGGACGTGCTCGACACGTGTCTCTCCGTGCAGCTGGCGCGGGCGGCGGACATCCTGATCGCCGATGTCGACGTGCTTTTGGCGGCGCTCGAACGGCGCGCGTTCGAATTCAAATACGCGGTCACGATCGGACGGAGCCACGGCATCCATGCCGAGCCCACGACCTTCGGCGTCAAGCTCGCCGGCTTCTATGCCGAATTCGTGCGGGCAAGGGCCCGGCTCGTCACCGCGAAACAGGAGATCGCGGTCGGCGCGATTTCCGGCGCGGTCGGCACTTTCGCCAATATCGATCCGCGCGTCGAAGCGCATGTTGCGCGCGCGATGGGACTGTCTATCGAACCCGTATCGACGCAAGTGATCCCGCGCGACCGGCACGCGGCGTTCTTCGCGGCGCTGGCGGTGGTCGCAAGTTCGCTCGAGCGCCTCGCCGTCGAAATCCGGCATCTGCAGCGCACGGAAGTCCTCGAAGCGGAAGAGCATTTTTCGGAAGGCCAGAAGGGCTCTTCCGCGATGCCGCACAAGCGTAATCCGGTTCTGACCGAGAACATCACGGGCCTGGCGCGGATGGTGAGGAGCTACGTGATGCCGGCGTTGGAGAATGTGGCGCTGTGGCATGAGCGCGACATCTCGCACTCCTCCGTCGAACGTTACATCGGGCCCGACGCCACGATCACGCTGGATTTTGCGCTGGCGCGCGCGGAGAGCGTCGTCGACAAGCTGATCGTCTATCCGGAACGGATGAAGGAGAATATGGACCGCACCCGAGGCCTCGTGCACAGCCAGCGTGTGCTTCTGGCGCTGACACAGGCGGGCGTGGCGCGCGAAGACGCCTATCGGCTGGTGCAGCGCAACGCGATGCGTGCCTGGAACGGCGAGGGCGCGCTGCTCGATCTCCTGAAAGCCGACAAGGACGTCGTGTCGAAAGTCCCGGCGGCCGAGCTCGCGAAGCTGTTCGATCTCGAATACCACCTGAAGCACGTCGACACGATCTTCAAGCGCGTGTTCGGGTGAAGAGGGCGGAACGGGCGGCACTCGACGCCGTGGCGGCGCATTGTTCGACAACGTGGAAAGAGAGCGCGTCCGGCCCCACGCTGATGCTCGGCGGCAAGCGCATCGCGCTCGCGGTGGTGGCAGTCAAGCCGCAGGTCCCCGCAAAACAACATCTCAGGTTCGACAAGGTCGCGCTGGAGCTCATGGAGCGCCTGCAAGCCGGGCTCGCGGATTCCGTGCCGGCCGGCAAGACCATCGTGCTGACCTGCACGGCCCCGATCCGGCAATCCGGAAAAACAGCGGCGGAGCTGGCGGAGAAGGTCAAAGGCGCGCTCGCGCGCAATTCCAGGACGCTCGATATCAAGGACACGATTCAAGGCAATCGCGTCCGCGCCCGACAGGTGAAGGGCGGCAATCCGAAGGTGATCGGGTTCGTCCACAATCCCGATCCGAAGTCGGATGTGCTGCTGGACCTGACGCAGGCGTTGCTTGCGCAAATCAGCGCGAGGGAGAAGACGCGCGCGCGATCGGATCGCTGGCTGGTGATTGCCGACGATGGTCCTCACATCGAAGCCTATCGGCACATCGCGTCGCAACTTGCCGGGTTCAAGACGGTGCTGCTGGTGCGCGAAAGCGGCCGCATCGAGACGCTGTCCGGCTGAACAAATTACATCATTCGTCATCACGCGGCGCGCAGCAGCGCGTCCCGGGGGATCCAATTTTTCGGCCGAAGAAGGTGGGTCGTCGGATCGCTGTGGCGCGACCGGGCGATGACGAATGGAGAAGTTCAGTAGTCTACGCTCGCGAATTTCGGTGGCGGGTCGAGCTTGATGCTGCCCTGGACGTAGCGGTAGCGCACCGTGCCGCTCTGCTCGTCCATATTCGCGAAGCGATGCTGCGCGCAGGCCCGGCCGACATCGGCGGCCGCCGCGTAGGAGATGTTCGAGACCGCGAGAACGCCGTCCTCGTGCCCGCGCTTCAGATCGTCGATCGACAGCAGCATCGGCCGATGCGACGACACCGCGGGCTTGCAGTAATAGTCGTCGTTCGAACCTTCGCGGCCGTCCTGCGCCTTCAGGAGATTGACGCGCTTCAGCGCGCCACCCGGTCCCGAAAAATCGACCAGCCAGACGGACGAATCGGTTTCGCCCATGCCGGTGTAGCCGGAGAGGCAAAGCATGCGCTGGGGTCCTGGATTGGGCAGCGCCACGCACCGGTCCATCTGTCCGCCGGGAAACCAGCGCACCACTTTCCAGCCTTTATCCGCGCCGCGCAGGAGGATGCCGCCGCCGAAGCCATCGGCATGCGGTTCCAGTCCCAGATAGGTGACGTAGGCCTCCTGCGCGTTAGGCACCGTGAAGTGCCCATAGGCGACGGCATCGAGTGATAGCTCGCCCGACGCGTTGCGCTTCTTGATATCGAACGCGGCGCCGTCGGAAGGATAATCGATCAGCGCGGTGCAATTGAAAGCATGTCTGGTGGGAATGCCGTTTCTGCAGATTGCCGAAAGAAAGAGATGCGTTTCGCTTGCGGATGGTTTGTGCGGATCATTGGCGCTTCCCGGGAGCGGAGCGGCGATCGCGGCGGTGGAAAGAAGCAGCGAGGCAATGAGAAGGCGCGTCATGGCATTCCCCCGAATGGTCGGCGTCAGCCCCCGACTTTGAAGTCTATCACGGGAGTCCATTTCTGCTTGCGGCGCGCGACCCGCGCGGCGACGTTTTCCCCGTCATAATCGACGGGCGTTACGGGAAACCGGTTCGGCGGCGGCTCGCGGAAGGTGTTGGCGTTGACCGTGAACCAGGCGCTCTCGCCCTCCTGCATCAGCGCTCCGATATAAAAGCCGCACCGCGCACAGACGAGAAAGTCCGTGATCCTGAGGCCGAAGCGGTAGAGCGAGAGCGCAGCAGGATCGCGCACGGAAATGCGCATGGCGCCCGCGGGATCGCTGGTCGTGCGCGCCCGATGGGCGCGGCAGAAGCTGCACTGGTCGGCCCTGAGGCCGAGCACGTCGAGCGCCGCGGTCGCTTCGAAGACGTAAGTCAGATTGCCGCAATGGCAGCCGCCCTCGAAGCGGTGCGGATAGCCCATCTCATTCGGCGGCTTTGGCGCCGCCCTTTTTCCTGGCTTCGTCTT
>DATKON010000150.1:0-32287 GCA_035524575.1 Rhizomicrobium sp. | reverse complement strand
GCTCGCGATGATCCCGGCAGCGCCGCCTGCCGTGCAATTCTGGGTCATCAAGCACGGCATCAAGATGAGTGGCATGCCGGCCTGGGGCAAAACCCATTCGGATGACGAGATCTGGAACATGGTGGCGTTCCTGCAGAAGCTGCCGAAGCTCACCCCCGGCGAATACAAGATGCTCGTCGGCATCGCGGCGGGGCATCACGATCATGACAAGATGAAGATGTAGACCGGCGATAAACGAATGGCAGAAGTCAAATCAATGAGATGCTTTATCAAATCTCCGGGCTAGCGGACCATCTCTCGACGATGCAAGAGAGCGACCAGGCCTATCGCCTTCATACAACTCACCGATTGCGGCTCCGCGAAGCAGAATGATCACTCCATTTCTGCCATCCGGACTAACTATCCACTTCACGTCGATGTCTTCTTCGCTCACGGGCGGTTCAAACAACGGTTCGTGGCGCGCGAATTGAGCGGAATTCCGAAACGGCGCCCCTTCGCGGTCCGTCCATTCCGGTTCAGCAGGCGTTGCTTCCCGATTGTAGAGCCAGACATTTGCGCATATATGGGCGTCTTGGCCGTGTAGATAGCCGTAACCGGTACGCCCGTCGTCTTCGAACGCAAATGTCAGCGGTCGTTCCGGGTGATCGATCAATTTTACTATGAGCGATTTTTGTTCCGGCACGCAGCCCTCACAGACTCCGCTTCACCATCATCTGCTTGATCTCGGCGATGGCCTCGGCCGGGTTCAAACCTTTGGGACAGGTGTTGGCGCAGTTCATGATGGTGTGGCAGCGGTACAGCCGGAACGGATCCTCGAGATTGTCGAGGCGCTCGCCCTTGGCTTCGTCGCGGCTGTCGGCGAGCCAGCGATAGGATTGCAGGAGCGCCGCCGGGCCGAGATAGCGATCCTGGTTCCACCAGTAAGATGGGCACGACGTCGAGCAGCAGGCGCAGAGAATGCACTCGTAGAGCCCGTCGAGCTTGGCGCGGTCTTCCGGCGACTGCTTCCATTCGGTCTCCGGCGTCGCCGACTTCGTCTGCAGGTACGGCCCGATCGACGCGTATTGCGCATAGAAGTTTGTCATGTCCGGCACGAGGTCTTTAACGACCGGCATGTGCGGCAAGGGATAGATCGACACCGAGCCCGAAATGTCCGAGATCGCCTTGGTGCAGGCAAGCGTATTGCCGCCGGCGATGTTCATCGCACAGGAGCCGCATACACCTTCGCGGCAGGAGCGGCGGAAAGTCAGTGTCGGATCGATCTCGTTCTTGATCTTGATGAGCGCGTCTAGAACCATCGGCCCGCAGCTGTCGAGGTCGACGCGGTAGATATCCATGCGCGGATTGGCGTCTTCGTCCGGATTGTAACGATAGACTTTGAAGTCCTTTGTCCGCTTGGGCTTTTTGCCGTTCGCCGTAACCGGGGCGGGCCACGCCTTGCCCTTCTTGACCTGACTGTTCTTAGGCAAGTTGAACTGGACCATCGCTTCCTCGGGGATTTCGGGCTGGAATCTGCATATCAAGCGGCGCGCCCAGGGGCAAACGCCAATCGGCCGCAATCGTCAGCTGTGGGTCACCTGCTCGAAGGCCCAGGATAGCGAGACCGGCTGGTCGCGCACGGCGCCGGTAATGACGATCTGCTCCGAGCGGCGGACAGTGTCGCCGCCCAGATAGATGCTTTCTTCGATTCCCACGGGACCGGTGCTCGCATGAAAGCGCCAGCCCTCGCCGGTCGGCATTTTGAGGAGCACGTCGCCGCCCTGTGCGATCGAGCAGCGCAGATCGGGATGGATATGGAATCGGACGGCGAACGGAAGGCCTTCTCGCCGGGTTCTCTCCTTCGGTGTGATCGTATCGACACCCATCAATAGATTGCCCGTGGGCGACAGGGTCAGAGCACGCGCGTGTTCGACGCCGAAATGGCGCAGATAGCCGTCATGGCGTGCGTCGACGCGCCAGCCGGACGGCGTTTCCTGGCGAGATGTTTCTACTTTCGTCGGACCGCCGAGCAGCCGCGGCCCCAACAGATCGCGCGCCAAGCCTCGCGGCAGGATGCTGGCCATCGACGTGTCGGCTATGGTGACGGTTGAGTGGGCGGCGGTGGCCCTCAGCGCGCCGTTCCATTTGATCTGGCCGCCGGAGGCGCTGCCGCAATTGACGACGATCCTCTGCCCTGCGGCACTGAATTCAAAGGCAAGGCAGCCCGCATGGGCGTCGTTTGAAAAGCGGCCTTCCGGAGTCAGCCCGACATCCATCAGCGCCAGCGAGCGTCCCGCTACCAGCCGCTGATAGGCCGAATGCGGCGCAAACACGAAAGGCTGGCCGCGCACTTCGTCGCGCGCAAGAAGGCCGGCGATAGTCCGTGCACTGCCCTCCTTGCCACCGTTGAACAAGGCCAGCGCGCCGTCGCCGTGCCGGAAGAAGCGGATCATCGGCGCCATGCGGTCATGCGCGCTGATGATCGTCTGTGGGATGCGGTAGCCGACGGCGGACAGCGCATCCATCACCATCACCACATGGCGATAGCAGTCGAGCAGCGCCTCGGGCGAGCGGCTCGCATGCCCCCCATCGGGCAGGATCTGGCGCGCAAGCTGGGTTTCGAGACGCGCGATTCCGGCACCGAGCCTCTTGTCGCTGTCGTCGAGACAGATGCCCGACAATGCGAGCGCGGCCGCCGCTTCGAAGCGTGGCAGACCTTCCGGCGCTTCGTCGACATTGCGCGCCAGCTGGCGGCATTGCTCGCGCAGCGACACGAAGAGTTTCGAGCGCCACAGCATGTCGGAGTTCGACAGCACCAGCCGGCCATGCGCAAAGATATTGATGAGGCGGCGGCCCATCACATGCGGCGCCCAGGCAGGCTCGCGATATCGACTGAAGCGCCTCACCCATTGGGTCATCAGATTGGTCGCAAGCCGGCGCGCGGGATCGCCGCCGGCGGCCGCGAGCGGCGGAAGCCAGTCGAACTCCTGCAGCGCCAGCGACCAGGAAGTCGACGGCGGGCGCTTGTCGAAGACAGATCCTTCCGCGACTTCAACCGTGTCGCCCGCGAAACGGAAGCGGCCTCTCAACAGCGCATCGGCGTCTTCGAGACGGCGGGGCATCGCGTCATAGGGATAGTAGATCACCCGGTCCGGCATCTTCCCCGTCAGCAGACGCCGATAGAGCCACGATCTCCGCCACACGACGCGAAAGGGACGGAAGCCGCGCGCGAGCAGCGCTTTCAGGAACTCCGGCAGGAGCACCAAGGGCGGCAGCAATTTCCTGGGGCCGTTCTCGGACACGTCTCAGCCGCGCAATCGCGCAATGTTGGAGGCGTAGTGCGCCGGGCCGTCCTTGAAGACAGCCGTCCCGGCCACCAAAACGTCGGCGCCCGCCGCGATGGCGCGCTTCGCGGTGTCCGGCGTGATGCCGCCGTCGACTTCGAGATCGATCGCGCGGCCGGATTTTGCGATGCGCGCCGCCGCCGCTTCGATCTTCTTGAGCTGGCTGTCGATGAAGCTCTGCCCGCCGAAGCCCGGATTGACACTCATGATGAGCACGAGATCGACAAGGTCGAGCACATTGTCGAGCGCGTCGACGGGCGTGCCGGGATTGAGCACGACGCCCGGCCTCTTGCCGAGGCTCGCGATGAGCTGCAGCGTGCGATGAATATGCGGGCCCGCCTCGGGATGCACCGAGATCGTGTCCGCGCCCGCCTTCGCGAAGGCTTCGACGAATGGATCGACCGGCGAGATCATCAGATGCACGTCGAACGAGATCTTTGCGTGCGGACGCAGCGCCGCCACGACGGAAGGTCCGATGGTGATGTTCGGCACGAAATGGCCGTCCATAACGTCGACATGCACCCAGTCGGCGCCGGCCGATTCGATCGCCCTGACCTCGTCGCCCAGCCGCGCGAAATCGGCGGAGAGTATCGAAGGCGCGACTCGGATGGGCTTCGGCATGGCCGTTAAGTGCCGGATTCCCTTAAGGGTCGCAAGGCGAACCTCGGCAAATCCCCGGCTATCAACACAAGGCTGAACGGCGCCAGCCAGATAAGCCGCGATTGATAGCGGTCATGCGGATTGGAGAGCGCTCCGCAAATCGCCGCGTTGCCGGCAAGGGCCCATAGCATGAAACCCAGGAAGACCGCGTTCTTATGCTGGCGTCGCCGCAACGCGTAGCCGAAGGCGACAAAAAGCCCGACGAGCGACAGCCAGGCAACCGTCAGATGCATCGCATTGACGGGGCGAAAGTCTATCTGGCCTTCCTGCTGGTGCGCGGCCAGATAGGCACGCATCTGCCGGGGGATGAACCAGCCGAGGGGCTTCGACAGGATCCACTCCTGCGGCTCGATCTGGTCGCCCGTCTTGAACATCACGAACTGGCGAAACGCGTCGGACATCGCGGCCTCGATCTGCATGCCCGGATAGCGAAGGATGCTGTCGCGGATGATCCGCGCTGATTCGGCGCTGCTCCCCTCAAAACGCCCGAGTTCCAGAAACGGACTGCCCCTGCCCCACAGCCACTGATCCGCGGTGCGCGGCAGGACCTCTTTGTACGCACAGAGCCGGTAATGCGATTGCGGGCAGGTATCGTCGAGGAGGCGCATCACGATGCGGTCCTGCAGCATCCGCGCGAAGATGAAACTCGGCCCGGAGCGGCTGACGAAGAACTGTCCCGTCAGCTGATGGTTGCTGAGAACGACCAGCGCAAGGCCCAGCACGCAGGCCGCAAAGGGTTGCGCCGCGCGCGATGGCGGCCAGAGATTCCTTTTCGCGAGATAAACGACGGCGCGATAGATCGCGATGACCATCGTCAGACCGCCGGCCAATAACAAATGCGAAGGATGCACGGCGACGGAGAGCGTCGCGACGGCGAGCATGAACCAGCTGCGCCAGCCCGCGAGCAACGCGCCGTGAAAGCCGAGCAGATAGATCGACAGCACGGTGATCGCGGCAAAGCAGTCCGGTTCGATCTGGCCCACATACCACGGCATGCCCGTCAGAAGGACGAGCCCGATGCCGAGCGCGATCATCGCCGCCAGAGTCATCCGCGGCGCCAGCGCGCGCGCGGTTTCGACCATGACGAACGCCGTCGCGGCGGCCTGCACGAGCGCGATCAGCCACAGGCTCGCACGAGCACCGCCATAGTCGAGGAACAGCGAATAGACCGGCGAGCGTTCCGCCAGAAACACGCGTCCCAGTCCCTCGAGCAGATATGCGCCGGTGTCGTAGAAGATGATCGGAAATCCGTTCCAGAAGGCGACCGCGAGTGACAACGGGACGAGCGCGAGAATCGCCACGGCTTCCGCACGGCTGTCCGCCATCTGAAGGCTCGACAGCCTCGCCAACCATTCGGCTGGTCTCACATCCGATGCAGCGAGATTGCCCTGCATATCCGAAGAACCTTAATCGCAAAATGGATATATCATCCCCGCGGCCATGCATTGAACGGCGCAAGCCGCGAAGACGCGACAAATGGGACCGGCCTCGCGGTTGACTTGAGGGGTCCCACCCCTACACTCCGGCCCGGTTCGATTTTGGTGACTTTCCATGGCGGAACAGGCCAAGGCCACGCGGGCGCGCCCGTTGTCGCCGCATCTTCAGATTTATCGCTGGCCTGTCTCGATGGCGACATCGATCACGCACCGCGCCACGGGCATCGCGCTCTCGGTCGGCGCGCTGGTCGTCGCCTGGTGGCTGATCGCTGCCGCGACCGGTCCCGAAGCCTACGACACCTTCTCGACCTATGCGCGATCGCCGCTCGGCCTTTTGATCCTGTTCGGCTTCGTCTGGTCGCTGTCATTCCATTTTCTGAGCGGCATCCGCCATCTTGTCTGGGACGCAGGCGCCGGCTTCAACCCGAAGAGCGCGGAACGTATCGGGGTGCTGATCTATGCCCTGTCGATCGTGATCGCCATCGGCGTGTTTCTGTATGGCTGGAGGACTTCGCCGTGAGCACTCGCACCCCGCTGGGCCGCGTCGAAGGTCTGGGCGCCGCCCATCGCGGCACGGAGCATTTCATCAGCCAGCGCGTCACGGCGCTGGCGCTCGTCCCGCTGTCCATCTGGTTTGTCGTTTCGGTCCTGTCGCTGATCGGCGCCGACCGGGCCGATGTGCTGGCCTTCTTCGCCAGTCCGGTCAACGCGGTCGCAATGGCCGTCTTCATCATCGCGGGCCTCGCGCATATGGCGCTCGGCCTGCAGGTCGTGATCGAAGACTACGTGCACGGCGAAGCCGGCAAGGTGACGCTGCTCGTCCTGAACAAGTTCGCGGCCTGGGTCGTGGGCGCGGTTTCTCTCTTCGCGCTTCTCAAGATCGCCCTGTCGCGTTCGCTCGGCTAAGCATTCGGACAAAGGTTCATGACCGCCTACCCCATCATCGATCATACATTCGACGTCGTCGTCGTGGGCGCCGGCGGCGCAGGTCTCAGAGCCACGCTCGAATCCGCCGCGCACGGCCTCAAGACCGCCTGCATCACGAAAGTCTTCCCGACACGCAGCCATACGGTGGCGGCGCAGGGCGGTATTGCAGCCGCGCTTGGGAATATGGGCGAGGACGACTGGCGCTGGCACATGTACGACACCGTCAAAGGTTCGGACTGGCTGGGCGATCAGGACGCCATCGAATATCTCTGCCGCAACGCGCCCGAGGCCGTCTACGAGCTCGAGCATTTCGGCGTGCCCTTCAGTCGCACGGAAGAGGGCAAGATCTACCAGCGCGCCTTCGGCGGCATGACCTCGCGCTACGGCGAAGGCATCGCGCAGCGAACCTGCGCCGCAGCCGATCGCACCGGCCACGCGATGCTGCACACGCTGTACGGCCAGTGCGTGAAGCACGAAGTCAATTTCTTCATAGAGTTCTTTGCGCTTGATCTCATCATGGATGAAGGCGCGGTGCGCGGCGTCATGGCGTGGAATCTGGAAGACGGTTCGATCCACCGCTTCCGCGCTCACAAGGTGATCCTCGCGACCGGCGGCTACGGCCGCACCTATTTCACCTGCACCGGCGCCCACACGCAGACAGGCGACGGCAACGCGATGGTCCTGCGCGCGGGCCTTCCCGTGCAGGACATGGAATTCGTGCAGTTCCACCCGACCGGCATCTACGGCGCGGGCGTCCTGATCACCGAAGGCGTGCGCGGCGAAGGCGGCTATCTCACCAATTCCGAAGGCGAGCGCTTCATGGAGCGCTATGCCCCGCACGCGAAGGACCTCGCCTCCCGCGATGTCGTCTCGCGCGCCATGACCATCGAGATCCGCGAAGGGCGCGGCGTCGGTCCGCTGAAGGACCACATCAATCTGCATCTCTCGCATCTGGACCCGAAGATCATCCACGAGAGACTGCCGGGCATTTCGGAGTCCGCGCGCATTTTTGCAGGCGTCGACGTCACCAAGGAGCCGATCCCGGTTCTGCCGACCGTCCACTACAATATGGGCGGCATTCCAACGAGCTATATGGGCGAAGCCTATACGCTGAAGAACGGCAATCCCGACACCATCGTGCCGGGCCTGATGGCCGTCGGCGAAGCGGCTTGCGTCTCCGTGCATGGCGCCAACCGCCTGGGCTCGAACTCGCTGATCGACCTCGTCGTCTTTGGACGCGCAGTGGGTCTGCAATGTGCCAAATCGATCGAGCCCGGCCAGCGCCATGCCGACTTGCCCAAAGGCGCCGGCGACGACGCCCTCGCCCGCCTCGACCGATTCCGCTACGCCAAAGGCTCGACGCCCACAGCGAAGCTCCGGCTCGCGATGCAAAAGGCGATGCAGGAAGACGCCGCCGTCTTCCGCCAGGGCGACACGCTGCAAAACGGCAAGAAGCGCATCGCCGAGATCTATCGCAGTGTCTCCGACATCGGCGTCTCCGACCGCTCGATGATCTGGAACAGTGACCTCGTCGAGACGCTTGAGTTCGAGAACCTGATTCAGCAGGCGATCGTCACCGTCGAAGGCGCCATCAACCGTCAGGAAAGCCGCGGGGCCCACGCGCGCGAGGACTTTGCCAAGCGCGACGACCAGAACTGGATGAAGCACACGCTCGCCTGGCTCGATCCCAAGACCGGCACGGCGAAGCTCGACTATCGTCCCGTGCACACCTACACGCTGACGAATGACGTGGAATACATCCCGCCGAAGGCGCGGGTGTATTGAAGCCTTGACGCTGGCGCCGCTCATTCACGCGTCGCCGGCCATCCAGGTCCACGTCGCCACGGTCGTGCCGGCTTTCGCGATCGGAACCTGGCAGATATTCTTCAGCCGCAAAGGCGCGCCGTACCATCGCGCGCTCGGTTATCTTTATCTGGGATTGATGACGGTCACGGCCGTCGCAGCGCTGTTCATCCACGCCCTGATGCCGCACAGCCCCGTCTTCGGCATGAGTCCCGTCCATCTCTTCTCGGTGCTCACGCTGGTCGGCATCGCCGCCGCCCTGCGCGGCGCCTGGGCGCACAACGTCGCCATGCACAGGGGCGCGATGCTGGGCGTCTATATCGGCGGATTGCTGATCGCCGGCTCGCTCGCCTTTTTGCCCGGCCGCATCATGCACGCCGCGGTGTTCGGCTCGTAGCCGTCCCGGTGCCTCGCAGGTCCGATCGATTTATGGTATGACTGCCTCATTCGGCGGAGTTGCGAATGTGTTTCGCGTGTCCGTCTGACCACGAGCCGTGGCGCGTTGCGTTTCGGAAATGCGGACACTTCGCAGCCCGGCGCCGTTCGCGCGCTTGTGGGGAAATCGATGCGCAATCTTCTCGGGAGCATTTCCGTTGTTCGCGCGTATGCGCTTGCAGCGCTTTTCGTTTTCTGTGGCACCCTGACGTCGTCGGCGGGCGGGAATCCGCCGGGCTCCTATCAGGAGTCATGCAAGGACGTCTCCTATCAAGACACCGCGATGAAGGCGGAGTGCAAAAACGACGACGGCAATTATGTCGAGGCCTCCGTGCCCTACCCTGGATTCTGCCAAACGGGATTCGAGAACAGCAACGGCAAGCTCCAATGCATTCTCCCGCCCGGTGATTATCGGACCACCTGTCACGACAAGACTCTCGTCCTGGGCATTCTCAAGGCGCGATGCGACGGCCTGCGGGGCACCAATTCGACGTCGCTCATGATCGCCGGTATTTGTCCCAAAGGCCCCATACACAACCTCGGCGGCCAGCTCTATTGCAATTATTTCGGTCCCAGCAATCTGCCCGCCAAATTCCAGGGCAGCTATTCGCAGACCTGCGGCGACATCGCCGTGTCCGGCACGATGATTACTGCGGTCTGCGAAACGGCTTCGGGATCGGTTGTACAGGCGACGCTGAACGTGGGCGCCAGCTTCTGCCTGTTCGGCATCAGCAACAACAATGGAACGCTGGTCTGCAACACACCGGAGAATCCGCCGCCGCCATGCACCGGGCCGGGCTGCGCCGTCCCCAACGGCCAGACGACCCCGGAGGCTGGCTGCAGCGCGCCGAACTGTCCGCGGCAATAATCAAGCGGGCTCCTCGACGTCCTCGCATCCGCTTTTGGAAAGATGACCCGGAGAGAGATGTGCTCACTCTCCGGGTATTTGAGACTTTACTCGTCGCACTCCCAACGGCTCTCGAGTTTGCCGTCGTCCCCGCGGCGCCAGCGCATGTGGATCGGGCGGCGAGAGGAGTGTTCGCGCGTGATGAAGTCATCCTCCCGATCGCCGAGCACGAACCGGAAGGGATACGCGACAATGTCGCGGAGATTTTTGAATTCGAACATGGCGGCCACGAATGCCTCCTGTTGGTCAAAGCGTTGAAGCTTTGCCAGGAAGGTCGCCCGCCCTCGGGGGTCGCTTACGCGTCTTTCGAGTGTGGAGGTGCCTTCCTAGCCGGGAAGATGACCGGCGGCAGGCACGACGACGGAAACTCCGCCACGGTCGCTGCCGACGGCCTTGGTACTGGCATGCGGACTCATGTGGTCGGTCCCTTTCTTTCAGCGGCTCGCTCCGGCTTTCGCCCCCATCGAGCCTTGCGTGCGAATCCATTCGCAGCACTCAGGGTTGCGGATATAAACCGAGTGCGCTGCAGTGCAAGAGTTTTGTCACAAAACCTTTAAATTATTTTTTGGCGTGGGGTCATTCGCCCTTCCACTTGGGCGGCCGCTTCTCCGCGAAGGCGCGCGGGCCTTCGACGAAATCAGCGCTCTTGAACATCGCTGCGACGGCCGGAAAGCGGCCCTGATCCTTTAGGGCCGCAGCCAGAGAGGCCTGGTCGAGGCCTTTGTAGACGGCTTCCTTCGACGCCCGGATCGACATCGGCGACAGCTCGAGGATCTGGCCAGCCCAGCGGCGCGCCGCGTTCATCAGCTCGTTCGGCGCCGTCACCTCGTTCACGAAACCGAGCGCCTCGCCCTCCCTCGCCGTCACGCGACGTCCAGTGAGTATCATGCCGAGCGCGCGCTTCGGCCCTATCGCGCGCGGCAGCCGGTGCAGGCCCCCGGCCAGCGCCGCCAGGCCCACACGCGGCTCCGGCAACGCAAAGACGGCCGCTTCGGAGGCGATGATGAGATCGCACGCCAGGGCGATCTCGAAGCCGCCGCCCATGGCGATGCCGTTGACGGCCGCGATCAGGGGCTTGTTGAGATCGAAGCGCGACGTCAGCCCCGCGAAGCCTCCCGGCGGAGAAGACATCTTTCCGCCGGAGGCCTGGTATTTGAGATCGTTGCCGGCGCTGAAGGCGCGGTCCCCTGCGCCCGTCACAATCGCCACCCATTGCGCCGGGTCGGCCGCGAATTCGTCGAAGACCTTGTTGAGCTCGAAATGCGCCGGCGGATGAAGCGCGTTCATCACCTCCGGCCGATTGAGGGTAACGATTGTTAACGGTCCGTCCCGCTCGACGCGGCAGAACTCATACGTGCTCATGGCTTTCCTCCTACTATTTTGCGCATTTCCGACACAGTCTGCCTTTGCGGCAAGTCTGGGGTAATCTTTTAATCCTACCCTTGGCTGTGGGGCGTTTCGGAACCGGATATGTCAGCCACCTGGATGGTCAGTGTCGATGGCCGTGCCTACGGCCCCTACACGGACGCCCAGATGGCGGCGTTCGCCGCCGAAGGACGGCTCGCGCCTCAGTCTCTGATCGCGCGCGCCGGACAGGAGGCGTTCCGCTACGCGGGCGAGGAGCCCTCGCTGGCCGCGCTCTTCCCGCCGAAGCAGCGCTCCGAGCCATTGGCTTCATTCGGCTGTCTCAAAGGTGAGAACCGGGAGAACGGCGCGCCGTCCCACATTGTCATCGTGGCCGACGTGAAATCGCACGACGCCAAATGTCTCGAAGAGGAAATCTACCGCCTTGGCCAGGCCTGCTCGCTTCTGCCGCAGATGTGGCTTCTGAAGACCGAGAAGAGCGTCAACACCGTGCGCAACCGCCTCGTCCAGCAATTGGGCCGGCTCGACGTGCTGTTCGTCGTCGACGCCACCAATAACAAGGCGGCGTGGTTCAACTTTGGCGCAGAAGTGGAGACGCGCATCCGCCGCGTGTGGAACGACGAGCCGTCGGATCTGCGTGCCGCGGAATAGCGTCAACCGATCGCTTTCAGCTTCTTGCGGAAGCGCTTGTAGTTCTGGACGTAAACCCCCGACGACATCTTGAGCATGGAAAGCTGCGGCTCGGTGAGCTGCCGCACCACGCGGCCCGGCGAGCCGAGCACCATCGAGCCATCGGGGATTTCCTTCCCTTCCGTGATCATCGTGCCGGCACCGATCAGGCAGTTCTTCCCAATCCTGCAGCGATTCAGCAGGATCGATCCCATGCCGATCAGGGAATTGTCTCCCACCGTCGCCGAATGAAGGATCACCTTGTGTCCGACGGTGACATTGGCGCCGATCACTGTCGGCTGTCCCGGATCGGTGTGGATGACCGAGTTGTCCTGGACGTTCGAGCCTTCGCCGATCTCGATCAGATCGTTGTCGCCGCGCAGTATGGCGCCGAACCACACGCTCGCATCTTTCAGAAGCCTCACCTTGCCGATCAGAACCGCGTCGGGCGCCACCCAATATTCGCCGCCCGGCGGGAACTCCGGCTTCCAGTCGTCGAGCGCGTAGATGGTCATGCGAGCCTCGGTGTTGCTTAGTCGCCGCGCATCATGGCAGCGCGCACTCCTTTGAAAAAGCTTCAAGAAAGATTCACCGCACACTTGCATCCGGCGGGGGACGGAATCCCCAAAACGCGATACCCTGAATGCGGCTGATTGAGTCGCGGCCGGAGAAAAGCGGGTGCACGATCGCACTGTGGGGACCATCGGAGACAACGCCGCGCCAAGCGGCCTCCGGGTTCGCACCTCCTCGCAGACGACTCCCTCGGCCTTCTTCCCCAGATGCGTTCTGTGATCGACCAAGGAGACTCCATGGCGAAGCGTTCCACGCGTCGTAAAATCCGTGAACAACAGGAACACGGAGAAGCGAATGTTCATCCCCTGTTTCCCCGCAACTCAGAGTACGATCCGAGGGAGGCGGATGGGCGCGACCGCAAATATGTGAAGAATGTTCGCGCCATGAGCGCAGTCCAGCAGCGACTCCTGGACGCTATTGATGAATGCTCGGTGGTGGCGGCGCTGGGACCCGCGGGCACCGGCAAGACCTATCTCGCGATCGCTAAGGCCGTGGAAGCTCTGGAACAGAACCGCGTCGGCCGCATCGTGCTGTCGCGTCCGGCGGTCGAAGCTGGCGAGAGCCTGGGATTCCTTCCGGGCGACATGCAGGAGAAGCTCGCGCCGTACCTGCGCCCGCTCTACGACGCGCTGACGGAGCGGCTCGGCACAAAGCGCTTGAAGGCGCTCCTCGCCGACGGCGCCATCGAAGTGGCGCCCGTGGCCTATATGCGCGGACGCACGCTCAACGACTGCTTCGTGGTCATCGACGAAGCGCAGAACTGCACCTACGGCCAGCTGAAGATGCTGCTCACGCGGCTTGGCTGGCGCTCGACCATGGTGCTGACGGGCGATCCCGATCAGACCGATCTTTTGAGCGGGCTTTCGGGTTTCGGCGACATCGCCGAGCGCCTCGAGCGCGTGCCGGAGATCGCCGTGGTCAGGCTCTCGGATGCCGACATCGTCCGTCACCCGCTGGTGGGAAGCATGCTGAACGTGCTCTAGCTTCCACGCCGGGGGTCGGGGAAAAACATCCCGGCCTCCGGCCAGTTGCCAGCGGTTACGGACCTTTAATGCCGTCGGCCGCCGGCGTGCCCGTTGCGATAAAGCGCCGGGCTCCGGCGCTGCTTCAGGCGGCGTTTACCGAGCTTTTGCCGTTCCGATACGGCCGAAAATTTTTTGGCTGCCCCCTCTTGAAGGCATGGGTGACTTTTCTAGGTCTGCAAATTGTCAGGGTGCCCTTTGGGACCCCGACGCCGGCAACGGCAATGACCCTCGTACCCGTGTTGCTCTTAAGGAGGATGTGGCTATGAGAAACACGATCGACATGACGGCCCTCGGCCGTTCCGCCATCGGCTTCGAACATCTGTTCGATATGCTGCAGAACAATCTCGAAGCGGGACCTGCGGACTCTTATCCCCCCTACAACATCGAGAAGGCCGCCGAAGATCGCTATCGCGTCACGCTCGCGGTGGCAGGATTTTCGGAGGACGAACTTGAGGTTACGTCCGAGCCTAACCGGCTGACGGTGACCGGCCGCAAACGGACGGAAGCGAGAAGCGGCGACCTCCTCTACCAGGGCATTGCCGGCCGGCCTTTCACGCGGCATTTCGATTTGGCCGACCATGTCTTTGTGCGTGGCGCCAGATTGGCAAATGGTCTTCTGACCATCGAGCTCGAACGCGAAATCCCGGAGGCGATGAAGCCCCGGCGCATCGAGATCGGTGCGGGTCGGACCGAAGCCGCGGCAGTGGAAAAGCGCGCGGCTTAATCAGTCAGCAACCTCGAAACGCAAGGCGGCCGGGCGCGGATGGCGCGCTCGGCCGTGTAGGGAGAGTCATGTCATGCGTAACCTCATTCCCTGGGGCCGCTCGAATGCGGTCTCCACGCAGCGGCCGGGAGACGAGGGCAATCCGTTCCTCGGCCTGCACCGGCAAATGGACCGGCTTTTCGACGATTTCTTCCGCGAGTTCGATGCGCCGCTGCTGCGCAGTGCGTGGTCGTCCGGCGGGAACTGGCCCAGCATCGAAATCAGCGAAGGCGACAAGGAGGTCAAAGTCGTCGCCGAATTGCCCGGGCTCGACGAGAAGGATATCGACTTGTCGCTACGGGACGGCGTCCTGACGATCAAAGGCGAGAAGAAAAGCGAGAACAACGGTGCGCGTTACAGCGAACGTTGGCACGGCCAGTTCGCGCGCTCGATTGACCTCGGCGCAGAGATCGATCCCGATCGGGTGCGGGCCCATTTCGACAAGGGTGTGCTGACGGTCGCCCTCGACAAACGAGCTGAGGCGCAAAGCAGCGTCAAGCGCATCGCCATCAATCGGAGAGACTGAAGGCACCGGAAAAAGGCCCGGCTATCCGGCCGGGCCTTTTCGAAACTCGGCACTGGAGGATGTCGCAGGAGGAGTGGTATGAATTTGGAAGCATTGCGCAAACTGCGCGAAACGGATGCGAAAAGGCGATTTTCCTTTCCGCACGAACTTATCGACGATCCCTCGCTGAGCGTGAGCCAGAAGAGGGAAATCCTCGCGGAATGGGCTTCGGACGCCTGCGCGATCGAGTCGTTTCCGATCCTGCGCCTGTTACCCGGCACGACCTTTCCGGTGACGCTGTCCGCGATTCTGGACGCCCTCGCCCAGCTCGATGGAGAAAGTCCGGCGGAAAGTCGCCCGAAGGAGAAAGCCGAGCGCAAAAAATCGGCGGCGAAACGGCACAAGGCGGCCGTGCCTCACGCTCTCGGCCGCAGATGGCACTACGGCTCTGCGGGCGGGAACCAGCTGGCCTATTAAGCGCGAAGAGGGAATGGCGGGACGCCAATCGCCTATGCAGTACCCATCCGAACCAGAAAGGCTCATCTTTGCCGCGTTCTTGGGGCTGGCGGTTTGCGCCGCAAGCCGCGCCGCACACGGGTTCGCGCTGGAATCAAGCGCGGGCAACACGATCTCCTCATCTGGCAGCGCCGTCGCACGCAGCGACGGCAGCACAACAGGAAGCGACTCTCGGGGGCGGGTGTCATGGCAATTGTCGTCCCAACCCTGATCGTGGGCGGCATCGCCTTGTTCATCCACGGCCTGTTCCACATCCTGTCGGGCGGCATATCCGAGAGGGTCACCGGAAGCATTTTGATAGCGCTGTCCGCGGCAAGTCTGGGCTTTGGAACTTTGGGTACGCTCAGCGTGCTGCGCTAGAGTCTAGAGCGCCAGTGCGACCGAGACGAAGAACAGCCCCAGCGCGAGGCTCCAGTAGAGCGCGAGCGCCGCGGCGAGCCAGAAGGCGATGTGCGAGCATTCCTTCTTGCGCCGCGCGCGGGCCGCGTTGTCGAAAAGCACGCTGGGACCTGCCACGACCATCACGGCGAGATAGAGCGCGCGCGCGGGCTCCTTCTTGCCGATGGCAAGCTTGTAGGCATTGGCGACGATGCCGGACGCCGTCAGGCCGGCCGTGGTAATGAACATGGCGGCCAGCAATTGGTGCAGCACGATCGTTTCCCGCGTTAATTCCGCGTTAAGCGAATGCAGCCCTTGTGCCCGTCTCTGTGCGCCGATCTGTCTCACTTTGGCGCGTTGGCGCGGTGAAGTTGTGCACAGGCGATGTTTCCAAGACACGTTCTTAACGATTTTCATCAAGAGTCCGCGTCTCGCCGCGGGACAAGCAGAAGGCCGTGCTAAAAAGGGCTCCGCGAGGAGCTGCACCTGTGTCCCTGTCGCACCCGATGAACCGAAGCGAGGATTACGACGATACGATCCGGCAACGGTCGGGATGGCTGATCCCGGTCGGTGTCTTCGCCGTGACGGCAATCCTCTCGGCGATCGTGCTGCTCTACTACCTGGCGCCGACGCCGCAATCTTTCATCGAGGAACATCCGGCGCCGACCGCGCGCACCGACGCCGTTGCACTGACCGTCGACGGCATCGCGTTCAAGGTTCCCGCCAATTACATTCTTTACAAGAGCGCCCGGCAGGGCGGCGCCCGCAAGGATGTGGCGCTGATCGCGCTCTACCCGGAGTTCCGCGGCTATAGCGACTGGGACGGCCAGGCCTTCGCGCAGGACGCGGTCGACTCGCCCGTCATCTACATTCTCATCCGCGACGAGCCGCTCAACATCACCGAAGCCGAGCGGCTGGCACGCATTTACCGCAACTTCGTCAGCGATCCTGCCGGCAAGCCGGGCCCGTTCGATCTCACCGAATATTCCTTCCGCGACGATTCCGGCTATCGCGGCCAGGATCTGTTCGTCGGCGGCACGGCCGAGGCGCCCGTCGTGATGCGTTGCGACCGCTTCAGTCAGCAGGTGCACAGCCCTTATTGCCTGCGAGACATCCGCCTCAAGCGCGGCGTCGCCGTCAGCTATCGCTTCAAGCGCGCCCTGCTCGGCAACTGGCAGCAGATCGCGGCCGGCGTCGACCAGTTGATTCAGACCTTTCGCGCGCACGCGAAATAATCATTTCACACGGTAACGTTCGGCGAGCGTCTGCCGTCGCGGCACAAGATCCTCGAACGCGCCTGTTATCGCGGGCTGGAACACCAGCGCGCCGCCTGCGGCGAGGATGATCGCCAGTACAAAACCCGCGCGCGCGTCGCCGATCTGGCGATACCAGGGGGCGAGCAGAACGAGCCCGGCCGTGGCGGCGGTGGCCGCCACCGGACCGGCAACCAGGGTCCCGGCTTCCGATGCGCTAACTGCATCTTGCCGCCCCGAGAGAGCAGCGGCGGCAGCCGTCGCCGCGATGGGTAGAAACGCGATCGCACAAAGTCCGGCGCTAAGAACCAGATGCGGAGCATCGAGCGGCGCGCCGGAACGGACATAGCCCCAGGCGGCGAAGAGGAGCGCGCAGCATGTCGACAGGCTGGCGGCGATCGCCCGGCGCCATTCTGCCGCCGCAAGAAAAGCGCCCGCCGCTATGACGACAAGCGTGCCGGCCGCGAGGGACGGGAAGCTGGCTTCGACATCCCCGGCGATCGCAAGCCCGGCGCTGCCGAACGCGGCGAGCGTGACGAGCACGGCGAATATCCCCGACATGCTCAGCGCCCAGGGCGGCTGCGCGGCACGGGTTACCGGCCCGAGCCGAAGCCACCAGCTTTCGCGGATGCGGTTCGTGCGCACGATGAAATCCTCGCTGCCGGCGAGCAGCGAACCGGCCAGCGGCACCGCAAGCCATGATGACGCGGCGGCGAGCGCGTTGCCGATCGAAAGCAGCAGCGCGGGGCTTGCCGATCCCGGCGGTCCGGCAGCAATGATCACAGCCGGCGTCAGCGCCGCGACACCGGCAATCGGGGCAAACAGGCGAGCGCTGTGCTGCAGCACCAGGATCGCCGCGACATGCGGAGACTCGTCGTCGGCGACATGCGCTGCGAAGCGATCTCCTGCGATGAGCGCGACGCTGAAGCCGGTGACATAGACGAGCGCTGCAAGCAGCGCCCCGGCGGTGTCGAGCGGCGCATCGATCGTTCCGCCAAAGAACAGCGAGACGCCGGGCAGTGGTCCCAACACGGCAGCCGCTGCGAGGAGCGGATCGCGCAGGCGCAAAACCGCGATCACCGCCGCCGCGACAAGCATTGCCGCAAATCTGATCCAGATGCCGAAGGCGGGTGTCAGGCCGCTATAAGCAATGAAGGCGGGCCCGGAAAGAGCCGCCAACGCGAGCAGGATAAGGACGGAGTTTCGCGCGGGGCCAAACAGGCTCACCGTGGCGTCGCGGTTTGACGCTGGCTGCTGCTCCTCGCCCATCCGCCCCTAGCCGGCGCGGGACGGCGGTGCCTCCGGCAAGTCCATTTCGAGAATCGCCATCTGGAACGCATAGGTCGTCTCGCCGTCCTCTTCGTCCTTGAAGATCACGCCGATGAACTCGCCGCCCACATGCACTTCGACCGAATCGGTCTGTTTGGGGCGTTCGAGCAGCGTGATGGTGTCGAGACGGAAGAGATTGCGCAGGTATTTTTCGATGCGCCAGATTTCGCTGCGGGTCAAGAAAGGCTCTCCGTTACGGCCGGTTGTCCCTCGCATGGGCGGCCTGAAGGGTCAAGATAGGAACGGATGCTGTTGGCCCCAAGGGCAATGGCGGGGCAAAGGCCGCGCGGATTTGGCGAAAATGTTTTATGACTCGCGCCATGTCTCCGCCCCAGGGTTACTACGCGGTCAGCGCCGGACCGCCGCCGCCCCACCCTGCCCTCCACACCACGCTCAAGGCCGATGTCTGCATCATCGGCGGCGGCTTCACCGGCCTGTCCACAGCGCTCCACCTCGCCGAGAAGGGCACGGCGACGGTGCTCCTCGAAGCCGAAAGCATCGGCTTCGCCGCCTCGGGCCGCAATGGCGGACAAATCCATACGGGCCTGCGCAAGGAACAGGCGGAACTCGAGCGCTGGCTGGGGCCGATCCATGCCTACGAATTGTGGGCCCTCGTGGAGGAAGCCAAGACGCTGGTCCGCGATCTCATTGCGCAGCACGCGATCGCCTGCGAGCTGAAGTCGGGGCTGGTGATCGCCGCACACGATCCCCGCGCCGCCCGCGCGCTGGCCGAGGACACGGCGTATCTCGCAAAGCGGTACGGCTATTTCGCGGCCCGCATGATGGATCGCGACGAAACCTCAGCCGCGCTCGGCACCGCGATCTATCCCGCGGCGCGATTCGATTCCGGCGGCGGCCATCTTCACCCGCTGAAATTCGTACGCGGCCTTGCCGCCGCGGCCGAGCGCGCCGGCGCCAAATTCTTCGAGCATTCGCCGGTCGTCTCGCTTGTGCCCGGAGACACACAGGTGCATGTCCGCACCGCGCAGGCGGAGGTCACGGCCGATCGCGTCATCCTCGCCACCGATGCCTTCAGTGGCGAGCTCGTTCCCGCACTCGCGCCCTTCATCGGTCATGTCGAGAGTTTCGTCACCGCCACCGTGCCGCTGCCGCCCGATCTCGCGAACCTCGTCCTGCCGAGCGACGCCGCCGTCGCCGACACCCGCCACGTGCTCGACTACTACCGCAAGAGCGCCGACGGACGTCTGCTGTTCGCCGGCCGCGAAAGCTATTTCCGCCCGCCGAGGAACATCGCCCGGCTGGTGCGGCCGCGCATGCTGAAGGTCTATCCTGCGCTCGCCAGTGTGCCGACGGAATATGCCTGGAGCGGGACGGTCGGGATCACGCGCACGCGCATGCCCCATTTCGGACGCCTCGGCGACCGCGTGTTCTTCGCCCACGGCTACTCGGGACAGGGCGTTGCGCTGGCCGTTCTGGGCGGCAAACTTCTCGCCGAGGCCGCGCTCGGCAGCCCCGACCGCTTCGACGTCTTCGCCCGCGTCCCGGCGGAGCGTTTTCCGGGCGGCGAATGGCTGCGCAAGCCGCTCGTCGCGGGCGCCCTGTTCGCGTTCAAAGTGATGGATGCATTGTGAGGCACCTTTCATGATCAGCTATGTCACGCTCGCTTTCGGAGGCATCGTCATTCTCCTCCTGATATCGGGATTTTTTTCCGGCTCGGAGACGGCGCTAACGGCGGTCTCGCGCGGGCTCATGCATCAGCTTGAGAAGGAAGGATCGCGGCGCGCCCGCGACGTCAACGCGCTGCTGTCGGACCGCGAAGGGCTGATCGGCGCCATCCTTCTCGGCAACACCTTCATCAACATTCTCGTATCCTCGCTGGCCACGACGCTGCTGCAGGAGACGTTCGGCGCCCGCACGGTCGTGATCACGACCATCGGCATGACGCTCCTGATCCTCGTCTTCGCGGAGGTGTTGCCGAAGACGCTGGCCATCGCGCGCACCAACCGCTTCGCGCTGGCGGTGGCGCATATCCTGAGGCCGACCGTCAGCGTCCTCGCGCCCATCGTGCGCGCTGTGCAGTTCATCGTCTGGCAGGTGCTCGCGCTCTTCGGCGTGCGCGAGCGGGAGGAGCCCGAAGCCGTGCTGCCGCCGCATGAGGACATCCGCGGCACGGTCGCCCTTCACCACATCGAAGGCACGGTCGAACGCGAGCACCGCGACATGATCGGCGGCATCCTCGATCTCACCGAGCTGACCGTCGCCGACGCCATGACCCATCGCAAGAACATGGCGGTGATCGATGCCGACCAGCCGCCGGCCGAGCTTCTCGACGCCGTCATCCGCGCCGATCACACGCGCGTGCCGTTCTGGCGCGAGACGCCGGAGAACATCGTCGGCGTGCTCAACACCAAGGACATCGTGCGCGAGCTGGTGCGCCGCCGCGGCATGCTGAAGGACTTCAACATCCAGCCGCTGCTGGCCGAGCCCTGGTTCGTGCCGGAGACGACGACGCTCGAGGACATGCTGACCGCATTCCGCGAGCGCCGCTCGCATTTTGCGCTGGTGGTCGACGAATATGGCGCGCTGCAGGGCCTCATCACGCTGGGCGATATCCTCGAGGAGATCTTCGGCGACATCCCCGACGAATATGCGAAGGTCGAGGCCTCCGGGATCCGCCCCCTGGCCGACGGCTCCTATCTCGTGGACGGGACGCTGCCCATCCGCGAAATCAATCGCGAGCTCGACTGGAATCTGCCGGACGAAGAAGCGACGACCATCGCCGGGCTCGTGATCCACGAAGCGCGCGCCATCCCCGATGTCGGCCAGCGCTTCGCGTTCCACGGTTACACATTCGAGATCGTGCGCCGCCACCGCAACCAAATCACCGCGCTGCGCGTGAACCCGCCGCGCAAGCCGGCGGCGGAAACGGCACATTAAGCGACGCTGGAGACGTATTTCCGGGCAAGCGCCGCGACGACGCGCTGGCGCGGCAGGATCACGGTGACGGTCGTCCCCGCGTTCGGTGCGCTTTCGAGAGTCAGCGATCCGCCATGCAGCTCGGCGATCGATCGGGCCAGCGGCAAGCCGAGGCCGGTGCCGTGGTGCTTGCGGCTGAAGGCCGACTCCACCTGTCCGAACGGCGTCAAGACGGTCGCAATATCCTGGGCCGCGATGCCGATGCCGGTATCGCGCACGCAGAGAACGAGGCTTCCGTCGTTGCCCAGTTGGCCCGACAGCGAAACGCTGCCCCCGCGCGGCGTGAATTTGAGCGCGTTCGACAGCAGATTGAGCAGAAGCTGCGCGAATTTCCGCTCGTCGACGCGCACGGCTTCCACGTCCTTCGGCAGGTCGATCCGGAAATCGATGCCCAGCTCGACGAAGCGATGGCCGAGCAGCGTCTCGAGCGTCTTCGCGAAGCGCGGCAGCTCGACTTCGCGCTCGCTGATTTCGGCATGGCCCGCCTCGATCTTGGCGAGATCCAGGATGTCGTCGATGATCGCCAGAAGATGCCGGCCGGATTTGTGGATGTCCTCGGCATATTCGACATAACGCTCGACCGCGTCCGGCCCCATCGATTGCTGCGCGATGATGTCGGAAAAGCCGAGGATGGCGTTGAGCGGCGTCCTGAGCTCGTGGCTCATATTGGCGAGGAACTGCGACTTGGCGCAATTGGCCGCTTCGGCGCGCGCCTTGGCCTCGCGCAGCATCTGCGCGTCGAGGACGATGGCCGTGATGTCGCTGCCGACGCCGCGATAGCCGAGGAAAACCTCCTCCGCGTCAAGATTGGGCTTCGCCGAGATCGACCAGTACCGCACGGTGCCGTCCGGCGCCTTGTGCGCGACCTCGATGCCGCGGAATTCGCGCGCGTTGAGGACGGCGTTCAGATAGGCTTCGCGATGTTCGGGAGTGGTTACGTTCTCGCGGATGAAGGCATCGGCATCCTCTCCGATGAGGCTCTCCGGTGCACTGTCGATGACGTATCCGAAGCGCTCCGACACATAAGTGAGGCGGCCCTCGGTATCCATTTCCCAATACCAGTCGGACGCCACATCGGCGAAATCGCGGAAGCGCTGCTCGCTGGAATGAAGCTGGCCGCCAAGGGCCAGTTGCCGCTTGATCATGCGTGTCGCCAGCGCCGATCCCAACGCGCAGAGGAGCGCCGTAATGGCGCCCAGCCCCCACAGCACGAACAGCCGCGCCGCGCGCGCCGCATCGCCCAGATGTGCCGAAAAGCGGGTTTCAAGCTCGGTCAGGCGGTCGTCGAGGCGATCGATGCGGTCCAGCACGCGCGCGCGGACATCCGCATGGGGCGGCTCCGCGGCCACGATCTTCGGCTGAACCTTTTTTGCGCGGATTTCCGCACGCGCCTTCCTCGAATGATGCCGGCCTTTTCGCCCGGTCACCCTGCGCGCGGCGACCCGATGCGGCGCCACTCGTATCGGCGCCACGGCAGCGACAGGATGCAGCGTGATGTAATGCAGTTCTGCGGCTTCCGTGGTCATAGCGGTGACGAGGCGGTCGCCGTCCCGCCAGTCTTCCAGCGCGGCGCTCAAAGGCTTCCACCACGAGAACCGTCGGTAGAGCGCGATCATCCGGTCGGCATCCGCCGCTGTGTTGCCCGCCGCCAGGAATCCGGTTCGCGCCGCTGCGAAATCCGGTGGAGCTTTTTCGAGCGCGATGCGTGCTGCATGGGCGCCGCGCAGGATCGCGCTGGCCGCCAGGAACCGCGCATAATCTTCGGGGCGCTGCGAGTACGCATAACGGTGCAGATCCAGCACCGCGATCTTTTCCGCCTTGGAGTAGCGGCTTTCGCCGGTCACATAAGCGCGCGTGGCGTCGATCACGCCGATCACGCCCCAGCTCGCAAAGAGCGCCATCGCCAGAAGGAACAGGAAGATGCCGAGGATGATGCCGTAGCTGCGCAACTGCTGGCGCGCCGAGTCCGACAATGCCTCACGCGCGCGCCTGCTTGTCGCCAGCCCCAACATTTGCGTTCTCGAACGCTCCCCATCGGCATTTGAAAGCCGCCGCCTGCCGCCCGAGAGTAGTAAAGCCTCCGTAAATTTGAGGTTACCCGTTGCTACGACGGGACGCGGCCCGTGCCCTGGAACTCCCGCTTTCCGGCCGGGTTTGCTCCAATACCACGGTTCGGACGGCGCCTTCATGACCTCGGATCACTACGACCTGATCGTGATCGGCAGCGGCCCCGCCGGTGCGTCCCTGGCGCAAAAGGTTGCGAGGACCGGCAAGCGCATCCTGCTCCTCGAGCGCGGCGACTATCTTCCCCGCACGATGGCCAACTGGAGCGCCAAGGCCGTCTTCATCGACGGCACCTATCACGCCGGCGAGACCTGGTACGACGTGAAGGGGAGGCCATTCCGGCCGGGCCTTCATTATTACGTAGGCGGCAATTCAAAGGTCTATGGCGCCGCGTTGCTGCGCCTGCGCGAACGCGACTTCGATGTCGTCCGGCATTACGACGGCCTCTCGCCCGCATGGCCGATCGGCTATGCCGACTTCGAGCCCTACTATGCCGAAGCCGAAAAGCTGTTCCACGTTCATGGACTGAGGGGCGAAGATCCGAACGAGCCGTGGTCGAGCGGGCCGTTTCCCTATCCGGCCGTTCAGCACGAGAAAACCATCCAGGGCTTCAGCGACGTTTTCGCCGCCGAAGGCCTCAGGCCGTTTCATCTGCCGCTCGGCATCCTGCTCGACGAGAAGGACGGCAAGCCGACGCCGAAGAGCATCTGCGTGCGCTGCGATGCGTTCGACGGCTTCCCATGTCTGGTCAACGGCAAGGCGGATGCGCAGGTCGTGTGCGTCGACCCCGCTCTCGCCGCGCACAAAAATCTGACGCTTCTGACCAACGCCTATGTTTCGCGGCTCGAGACCGACGCGAGCGGCCGCACCGTGAAGCAGGTCTTGGTCACGCGCAACGGCGAAGAGGAATGCTATTCCGCCGATATCGTCGTCGTCTCGTGCGGCGCGCTGTCGTCGGCGCTTCTGCTTTTTCGATCCGCCAACGACCGCCATCCCGACGGCCTCGCCAACGGTTCGGGCCAGCTTGGTCGCAACTATCTGCGCCACAATCAATCGGTGCTGCTGGCGCTGCTGCGCGATCCGAATGACGACGTGTTCCAGAAGACGCTCGCGGTCAGCGATTTCTATTTCGGCGCCGACGACAGCGAGCTTCCGCTCGGCCTCATCCAGATGTGCGCCGCGGTGCATCCCGAACAGATCCGCATCGAAGCGCTGCCGACCTGGCTCGAATGGATGCCGGGTCTGCCGTTCGAAACCATGGCGCGTCATTCGATCGCCTTCTGGCTGTCGACGGAGGATCTGCCGCGCGCGGAAAATCGGATCTACTACGACGAGAAAGGCCGCGTGCGCCTCGATCTTGTCGACAACAATCTCGAGCCGCACCGCCGCTTGCGCCGCAAGATGGAACAGATGATGGATCGCGCCGGCGCACGCGTGCTGCCGCCGGGCCTCTATTTCCACATGGACGTGCCTCTTGCGGGCACCTCGCACCAGGCCGGAACGGCGCGTTTCGGGACGTCGCCGGACGACTCGGTTCTCGATGCCAATTGCCGCGCGCACCAGCTCGACAATCTCTATGTCGTCGACGCCAGCTTTTTTCCGTCGATCGGCGCCGTCAATCCGACGCTGACCATCGTCGCCAATGCGCTGCGCGTGGCCGACCACATCGCCGAACGGCTCGGGTCATGACGGCGGCGGCCTTCATCCAGCTGGGGGCCCGGCTGATGCTGGTCATCCTGTTCCTGCCGTTCAGCGCGCTCGACAAGATCTTCAATTTCCGCGGCGCGGTCGGTCAGGCGAAGCAGGAAACCCCGTGGCGCCCGATCGCCGTGCTTCTTGTCATTGGCGGACTGGCAATCGAGATCTTCATGTCGCTGGCCATCCTCACCGGAATCATGGATCGGCTGGCTGCGGTCATACTCGCGATCTATTGCATTTTGACCGCCTGCCTGTGGAAGCAGTTCTGGAATCCGCCGCCGCATCAGGCGCTGGGCGCGCGCGACCTGTTCTGGGATTTCCTCAAGAACTTCTCGCTGGCCGGTGGGTTCCTGCTCGTCGCGCTGGGCACGACTGCGTCGAGCGTGCGCAGCTTCATCGCCGATCCGTTTTCGTCGACGCACCCCTATCAGGACATTCGGCCATGACTCCCGCCCCGCCGCGCGTGCCCTACTGGCACATCTACACCGATGAAAACGGCGTCAGCCATCAGCATCGCTGTGCGCTGGAGAATTTCGATTGGAAAGGCGTCGGGCCTGCGGCGCCGCAATGGAACGCACGGCAGCCGAGGAGCGAGGCGACCGTCGTCGTCACGGTGCAGCCGGTCGGCTGGGTCGGCGAATGGCACGAGAATCCCGCGCCGCAATGGATCGTACCCCTGTCAGGCCGCTGGTTTGTCGAATCCATGGACGGCACGCGGGTCGAGATGGGTCCGGGCGAGATATCCTTCGGCGAGGACCAGAATTGCGTTGCCGACGCGGCGGGCCGCAAAGGCCATCGCTCCGGCACGGTCGGCGACGAACCCGCCGTGCTCCTGACCGTGCAGCTGCATGTGCCGCCGGTGCGCAAGCCCTGCCACATGATCTAGCGCGATGGACTTCGAGATCATCGATCCGCGCTTCCGCTCCTTCATGCTGGTCAACGCACCGCTGGAGAAGCTTGCTGACGGATTTCGCTGGCTCGAAGGTCCCGTCTGGTTCGCCGATCACCAATGCCTGCTGTTCAGCGACATCCCCAATAACCGGATCATGCGCTGGTCGGAGCGCGGCGGCGTCACGGTCTTTCGCGAGCCGTCCGGATTCGCCAACGGCCACACACGCGACCTCGAGGGGCGGCTGATCGGCTGCTCGCACCAAGACCGCTGCATCACGCGCACCGAGGTGGACGGCACGATCACGATCCTCGCGGACCGCTACAACGGCAAACGCCTCAATTCGCCGAATGATATCGTCGTCGATCGCCACGGGGCGATCTGGTTCAGCGATCCGACCTACGGCATCAGCACCGACTATGAAGGCGGCAAGCAGCAGCCGGAACTGCCGCCGGCTGTCTATCGTCTCGATCCGCGCGCGGGAACGCTGAGCCTCGTGGCCGACGATTTCGAAGGTCCGAACGGTCTCTGCTTTTCGCCGGACGGAAAGAAGCTTTACATCGCCGACACAGGCACCCTCTTTGCGCCAAACCCGACACAGCACATCCGCGTTTTCGATGTCGGCGACGACGGCGTGCGGCTGAGCGGCGGGCGCGTCTTCCATAAAGTCGACCCCGGCGCCGCCGACGGCTTCCGCTGCGACGAGGACGGCAATCTCTGGACCAGTGCCGGCGACGGCGTGCATTGCATCGATCCGTCGGGCGCTCTTCTCGGCAAAATCCGCGTGCCGTCGGCGGTCAGCAATCTCACCTTCGGCGGCCGCAATCGAAGCCGGCTCTTCCTTTGTGCCGGCACGACGTTGTATGCCATCTTCACGAACAAGCGCGGCAGCCAACGGCCATGACCTCACACATCGCCCGTATCGTGATGAATGTCGCCGACATTGCGCGGTCGCAGAAATTTTTTTCCGAAGCGCTGGGATTCCGCAAATCGCGCGTGCCTTCGTTTGCGCCAGCGCCGACCCGGTCCGCGGTGATGGCGCTCGGCGATCAGGCCATCGAGTTTGTCGAACATGACGAACCGGGCGCACCCTACCCGCCCGGCAGCACCGCCAGCGATCTATGGTTCCAGCATTTTGCGATTCGCACCGCCGACATGGCGCACGCCTATGAGCGGCTGAAGCAATGCGGCTTCGGTCCGATCTCGCAAAAGGGCCCGCAGGCACTGCCGCCTGAAGCGGGCGGCGTCGTCGCCTTCAAGTTTCGCGACCCCGACGGGCATCCGCTCGAGCTGCTGCAGCTCCCGCACGGGGTCCACACGGCCGGCATCGATCATACCGCGATCAGCGTCGCCGATGCGGACCGAAGCATCGCCTTCTACAGACTGTTCGACTTCGAAGTGACGACCCGCCGGACCAATACCGGAGAGGCGCAGGATCGCCTCGACGGGCTCGAGAATGTTTCGGTGGACGTGATTGCGCTCAGTGTCCCCGGCGCGCCGCCGCCGCATCTGGAGCTTCTCTGCTATCATCATCCTCGCGGCCGACACACGAGCGCGCCGGGGCGCCACGATATCGCCGACACCAAGCTCGTCATCGCGGTCCGGACCTGGCCGAAACTCTCGGCAGCCTTCGAGGCGGCCGGCTATGCGGTTTTGCGCGACTCTCATTCGGCATTCCTGCGCGATCCGGACGGTCACGGCATCATCCTGACGGCCCCGTGAAACCATCTCCTTCCTTGACGCTTATCAACTGGGGCGTCGCGCGTCGACGAAGGATATGCCATGCCCGGACGAATAGAAGACTACGCTGTCATCGGCAATTGCGAGACGATGGCGCTGGTCAGCCGCGAGGGCTCGATCGACTGGCTCTGTCTGCCCCGATTCGATCGCGCCGCCTGCTTCGCAGCGCTCCTGGGCGACAGGGACAACGGGCGCTGGCTGATCACCACGGCCGATCCCGACCCAAAAATCTCGCGGCAATATTGCGAAGACACGCTCGTTCTCGAAACAACATTTGAAACGAAGACGGGAAGCGTCCGCCTCACCGATTTCATGTTCCGGCGCGACGGCGTCAGCGACGTCGTTCGGCTTGTGCACGGCCTCAAGGGCAAGGTGGAGATGCAGATCGAACTTATCGTCCGCTTTGAGTACGGCTCGCGCGTTCCCTGGGTCACGCGACGCGACGACGGCCGTCTGCAACTGATTTCCGGCCCCGACCGGCTCCTGCTCGACACGCCCGTGGAACTGCGCGGCGAGGATATGCGCACGGTCGGCGAGTTCGAGGTCACCGAAGGCCAGCAGGTCGCTTTCATGCTGTCGCGCAGCCTCTCCTACCGTGCGGAGCCCGAGAAACTCGATGCCGCGGCGGCGCTCGAACAGATCAAGAAGTTCTGGTCCGATTGGGCCAAGCCGTTCCAGAATCACTGCGAGTGGTCGAAGCTCATGCTGCGCTCGCTGATCACGCTCAAAGGGCTTTCCCATTGGGAGACGGGCGGCATCGCGGCCGCGGCGACCACGTCGCTGCCGGAAAAGATCGGCGGCTCGCGCAACTGGGACTACCGCTATTGCTGGCTGAGGGACGCCACGCTGACTCTTTTTGCGCTGGTCGAAACGGGTTTTCTGGATGAAGCCAGGCGCTGGCGCGAATGGCTGCTGCGCGCGGCGGCCGGCAGTCCCGACCAATTGCAGATCATGTACGGTGTGGCGGGCGAACGACGCGTCGACGAGTACGAGGTTTCCTGGCTGGCCGGTTACGAGAATTCGGCGCCCGTCAGGATCGGCAATGCCGCGGCGGACCAGATTCAGGTTGATGTCTACGGCGAGATTGTCGAAGCGATGTATGTGGCGCGCAAGCGCGGGCTCCGAACCGAAGCTCCGAGCTGGGAACTGGAAATCGCTCTGCTCGAGCATCTTGCGAAGATCTGGGACAAGCCGGATCACGGCATTTGGGAGGTGCGCGGCGAGCGGCAACATTTCACCCATTCCAAAGTGATGGCCTGGGTCGCGTTCGATCGCGGCATTCGTTCCGCCGAGGAATTCGGACTCAAGGCGCCGCTCGAGCGCTGGCGCAGCTTGCGCGATCTCATTCACAACGATGTCTGCGCGCACGGCTTCAACAAGGAGCTCAACTCCTTCGTGCAGTATTACGGCTCGGACCAGCTCGACGCGAGTCTTCTGCAAATCGGGCTCGTAGGCTTTCTTCCGGCCGGGCATCCTTATGTGAAGGGAACCGTGGCGGCGATCGAGCGCTCGCTCGTGAAGGACGGTTTCGTGCAGCGCTATGATACGCATTCCGGCACCGACGGGCTGCCGCCCGGCGAAGGCGTTTTCCTCGCCTGCAGTTTCTGGCTTGTCGACAATTATGTCCTGCTCGGCCGCCACGACGAAGCCGTTGCGCTGTTCAAGCGCCTCATCGCTCTCTGCAACGATGTCGGGCTCCTGGCGGAAGAATATGATCCGGTCGACAAGCGGCAGGTCGGCAATTTCCCGCAGGCTTTTTCACACCTGGCGCTCATCAACAGCGCGCGCAATCTCTCGGTGCCGAGAGGACCGGCACAAGAACGCTCGGAAGGAACAGCCGAAACCACGCGCTCAAAGCTCCAGAACAAAGTCGATAAGGGTGAAGCCGTGGCGTGAGCCACGCGCTCTGGCGAAAGGACGTGCCTATGGCTCTCAAGATCGACCCGGCGAAACCGCTGAAGGGGCAGAAGGCGCTCGTCACCGGCGCCAGCTCCGGCCTCGGACATGCCACGGCCCTCGCATTCGGCGAGGCCGGCGCCGATGTCGTCGTGAACTATGTGGGCGATGCGAGAGGCGCCACCGACGCGGTCGAGAGACTGGGCGCTTTCGGCGTGAATGCCTATGCGCACCGGGCGGACGTCTCGCAGGAAGACGAAGTCAAGGCGATGTTCGCGACGATGCTGGAGAAATTCGGCACCATCGACATCCTCGTCGCCAATGCCGGGCTGCAGCGCGATTCCAGTTTCGCCGAGATGACGCTGGCGCAATGGAACACGGTCATAGGCGTCAACCTGACGGGACAGTTCCTCTGCGCGCGCGAAGCGGTGCGCGAATTCCTCCGCCGCGGCATCAGGCCGGAGATATCCTGTGCTGCCGGCAAGATCATCCAGATGAGCTCGGTGCACCAGGAGATCCCATGGACGGGGCACGCCAACTACGCGACGTCCAAGGGCGGCATCAAATTGCTGATGGAAAGCCTCGCGCAGGAAATGGCGCCGCATAAGATCCGGGTCAACGCCATCGCGCCCGGCGCCATCCGGACGCCGATCAATCGGCCCGCCTGGGACACGCCGGAAGCCTATAAGGCGCTGATGACGCTCATCCCCTACGGCCGCATCGGAGAGCCCGACGACATCGGCCGCGCGGCGGTGTGGCTCGCGTCGGATGCATCGGATTACGTCGTCGGCACGACGCTGTTCGTCGACGGCGGCATGACGCTCTATCCGGGCTTCGCGACAGGCGGATAAAACCGGTACAAAAACGATAACGCGCCGTCATATGGGTCAAAGGTTTGCGCGCGAAAATGCGAAAGGTTCGATAACACCGCGAGATTTTGCTGGCGGCTTTTGATCAAAAAGTGGTAGCATTTCTCTATAGCGAAAAACTGCGTCTCGACCTCCGCCGCCGGCGTTTGCCGCGCGGCCGCAAGAAAGATTCACCACAGAGACACAGAGGCACAGAGAGAGCGAGGGTTTCCCGGACGGCCGAACTCGCCTTCGACGTTTTCCTGCGCGCGTTCCTCCTCGCTCGCTGCCCAATCTCGATGGAACGCGCGCAAGATAAGCTTCTAAAGGGACGTACGGTCTCGGAGACAGGCTCGATGTCTCTGTGCCTCTGTGTCTTCCGCCTGCGCCAAGGCTTCGGCGGACCAGGCGATGCACGGGACCCGCCGAAGCTTCAGCGAAGGCGGGCTGTGGTTCGAACCTTCTTTCCCGACATTCGCACTTGCCCAGGAAAGGATGTACACGGATGAAATCCCCCCAGCGTGCCCCTGCTTTTCGTCTTGGTGCGCGCGCCGGACATGCGAGAAACCCCGTGGAATGGGCCTTTCCTGCAATTGGCTCGGCGCGGAGGAAATTTTTTCCCCTGATTTTTCCCCTGATAGCAGGGGAGCGGCGCCGTCAGCGCCGCTGCGCTTCGGCCGGCGTCAGCGCGGTCAGCGCCAGCGCGTGGACGCGGTCGCGCAATTCGTCGGCGAGGACGGCGTAGACGCGGCGCTGGCGTTCGACGCGCGAGATGCCTTCGAACAGCGACGATACGATCCTGACACGAAAATGTGTCTCGCCTTCGGGCCGCGCGCCGGTATGGCCCTTGTGCTTGGCGCTTTCGTCTTCGATGAGAAGCGCGTCGGGCGCGAGCGCTTCGGTCAGTTTCGCGCGGATGGTGTCTTGCACAGTCATAAATGCGCCTTTCGATACCCTTCTGACGCACAGAGACACGCACTCGTCAAGCACTTCGTTTTCTTGTTTTTTCACCAATCGAACCCATAATTCGCCAATGAGCGAAGCGCGGCGCTACAGGCCGAAATTCGGCAAGGACATCCGGATCAAACCGGACTCCATCGTGCGCGCGCCCGCATCACGCCGCTGTGCGCGGCCGGAATGCGAAAATGAGGGGACGTGCCGCGTGCCGAAGGCGCGCGACCGGCTCAATGATTATATCTGGTTCTGCCTCGAGCATGCACGCGCCCACAACGAGTCCTGGGATTACTTCGCCGGCATGAACGAAGCCGAAATTGAGGCGTTCCGCGTCGCCGCGGTGACGGGCCATCGTCCGACATGGCCCTTGGGCAAAAGGTCCGCCCGGCCGAAAACCGGCGATCACGCCCAGTTCGACGATGCGTTTTCGGTCTTCGGTGACGTCGCGGAAAAGGAGCGTCCCAGGGCGCCGGAACGGCGGCTGCTGCGGCCTCAATTGCAGGCGCTGGAGGTGCTCAATCTTGACGCATCTGCCACCTTGCAGGAGATAAAGGCCCGGTATAAGGAACTTGTGAAGCGGTTTCATCCCGACGCCAATGGCGGCGATCGGGGCGCTGAAGAGCGTCTGAAGCAGGTTATCAAGGCCTACGCCGTTTTGCGGGCTAGCGGCCTTACCTAGGGCGACTCCGAGAACGCCCTGCTACGCGCGCGGCCGAGGGCCGTTTTTTTCGAACTCGGACACATTTTCGATGGATACAAAACCCCAAGGTCTCGATCCCGCCTTCATGCCGGACACGAAGGTCGATGCGAAGACGGTCTTCGGCATCGAGACGACGTTGAAGGTGCCGGCGTTCTCGAAGTCGAACGAATATGTTCCCGAGCGCGACCCGGCCTATCGCTTCGACCGGGAGACGACGCTCGCCATTCTGGCCGGCTTCGCGTTCAACCGCCGCGTCATGGTCCAGGGCTATCACGGCACCGGCAAGTCGACGCATATCGAGCAGGTGGCGGCGCGCCTCAACTGGCCCTGCATCCGCATCAATCTCGACAGCCATATCAGCCGCATCGATCTGATCGGCAAGGATGCGATCGTGCTGCGCGACGGCCAGCAGGTGACGGAATTCCGCGAGGGCCTTCTGCCGTGGGCGCTGCAGCATCCTGTGGCGCTCGTGTTCGACGAATACGACGCGGGCCGCCCGGACGTGATGTTCGTCATCCAGCGCGTGCTCGAAGTGTCCGGCAAATTGACGCTCTTGGATCAGAACCGCGTGATCCGCCCGCACCCGGCGTTCCGCCTGTTCTCAACGACCAACACGATTGGCCTCGGCGACACCACCGGGCTTTATCATGGCACGCAGCAGATCAACCAAGGCCAGATGGACCGTTGGTCGATC
>DATKON010000149.1:0-15584 GCA_035524575.1 Rhizomicrobium sp. | reverse complement strand
GCCTCGTCCCAGTTCGCACGCAATGGCCATCGCCAGCGAGCAGCCGGTGCCGTGGGTATTGGTGGTGGCAATGCGTGGTGCGATGAATTCGCGGTAGCTGCCGTCCGCGCCAATGAGACCATCGACGACACCGCGCACGTCTTCGCGGTGTCCGCCTTTGACGAGGAACGAAACGCCGGGAACCGGCAGGGAAAGCTTTCGCACTTCGATATCGTTGGGCGTCACGAGGGTGGCGAGCGGTATCAGCTTGCGTTTGAGGAGATTGAGCGCCCGTTCGTCGAGAAATTCCGTACCGCTCGTCGATGCCATCACGGGATCGACGACGAGCGGAATGCCTTTCGCATGCTTCGCCAATGTTTCGCTGACGACGTCGACGATCTCGGCCGAACCCAGCATGCCGGTCTTGATAGCGTCGGCGCCGATATCCTCAAGGCACGCCATGATCTGCGCGCGCACCAATTCGGGCGGCATCAGCTGAACCGCGTGCACGCCTGTCGTGTCCTGCGCCGTCACGGCGGTGATCGCCGTCATGGCGTAGGCGCCGAGCGCCGTCGCGGTTTTGATATCGGCCTGGATGCCCGCGCCCCCGCCCGAGTCCGATCCGGCAATGGACAGGATGCGGGGCATGCGTGCGGATGAGACGGTCATCGGGTGCTTCTAGCAGATTGGCGAGCTGATTGCCGACGGGCGCGGTTGGGAGGATAGTTGCGTGCCGTTCCCGTTCGCGGCGCGCGCCGAGCGTCCGTTCACCAGAGGAGAGGGACATGCTCATCGAACGATTGCCCGAAGAAGCCCAGGGCGACCTTCGCGCGCGCGGTTTTTCGCGCCGGCAGCTCGGCCGGATCGCGATGGTGTTCGGCATGGGTGCGGCGGCCGCAGCGACCATGGGCCGGCCCGCCTGGGCCGCGGCCGGTGTCGTCGATCCGGCGCCAAAAGCAAAGATCCGGCTCGGCGCCAACGAGTGCTGGATCGGGCCGTTCGAATCCGGCCAGGCAGCGGCCCGCGCGAGCCTCGCACTCGGCAACCGCTATGACGCGCATGGCGAACGCGAGGATTTCATCAGGACGGTGTCGGCGCTCGAAGGCGTTCCCGGCGATCACGTGGCGCCGTGGCCCGGATCGAGCGATCCCTTGTCGCGTACGATCGTCACCTTCTGCTCGCCCACGCGCGGCCTCGTCACGGCCGATCCGACGTTCGAGCTCGGCTGGCACACCGCGGAATGGCTGGGTGCACCGATCAAGCGCGTGCCGCTCAAGCCTGATTATACGCACGACGTGAAGGCGATGGCGGCGGCGGACCCGAGCGCGGGGCTTTTCTACGTCTGCACACCCAACAATCCGACCGGCACCGTAACCCCGGTGGCAGACATCGAATGGCTGGTGGCGAACAAGCCCGCCGGCTCCGTGGTCCTGATCGACGAGGCCTACACGCAATTCGCCAATGTGCCGACCTGCTCGCATCTCGCCGCCTCCGGCAAAGACGTCGTGGTGATGCGCACCTTCTCGAAAATCTTCGGGATGGCCGGCATGCGCATGGGCTACGTCATGGCGCGGCCCGACATCATTGCGAAGATGATGCGCTACGATGGCGGCATGCAGTCGGGCGCATTGCCGAAGCCGTCGCTGGTCTGCGCGACTGCAAGCCTCACCGATGCGACCATGATCGCGGCGCGCCGCAAGGAGATGCAGGACGCGCGCGCCATGACCTTTGAGCATCTGAAGAAGCGCGGTCTGAACTACATCCCGTCGAATGCGAACATGTTCATGGTCGATTGGAAGACGCGGGCTGCGAACGACGTGCGCACGGCAATGCGAACGGAAGGCATCGAGATCGGCCGCTCGTGGCCCATATGGCCCACCATGTCGCGCGTCACGGTCGGATCGATGAGTGAAATGACCGAATTCTGCAAGGCGCTGGACAAGGTCTCGGCGTAAGCGCGTTACGTCGTCGCTTCTTCGATGGAGCTGACGATGTCGTGCACGACCTGGCGCACCACGCTCTCGTCTTCGCCTTCGGCCATCACACGGATGACGGGTTCGGTGCCGGATTTGCGGACGAGAATACGGCCCGTGCCGTTGAGACGTGCTTCGCCCGCCTTGATGCATTCGGCCACGCGCGCGTTCGTGAGAGGCGAGCCGTTCTTGAAGCGGACATTTTCGAGCACCTGCGGCAGGGGATCGAAAACATGCGCCGCCTCGCTGGCCGGCTTGTTGTCTTCCGCGAGCACGGCAAGGACCTGCAGCGCCGCGACGACGCCGTCACCGGTCGTGCCGAAATCGTTGAGGATGATGTGGCCGGACTGTTCGCCGCCCACATTATAGCCGCCCTGGTTCATCATCTCGACGACGTAGCGATCGCCGACGGCGGCGCGCGCGAGCTTCAGGTCGAGGCCTTTGAGGTAGCGCTCGAGCCCGGCATTCGACATCACCGTGCCGACGACGCCGCAACCCTTGAGCTTGCCGCCTTTCGACCACGAACGCGCAATCAGCGCCAGGATCTGGTCGCCGTCGATGAGATTGCCCTCTTCGTCTGACATGACGACGCGGTCCGCATCGCCGTCGAGGGCGATGCCGAAATCGGCGCGCCGCTCGCGCACCTTCCTCTGCATGGCCTCGGGGCTGGTCGAGCCGCATTCGTCATTGATGTTGAGGCCGTTCGGCTCGTCTCCGATGGCGATCACTTCTGCGCCCAATTCCCAGAGGATGGCGGGCGCCACCTTGTAGGCTGCACCGTTGGCGCAATCGACGACCACGCGCAGCCCGTCGAGCGTCAGCTGCTTGGGGAAGGTGCGCTTGGCAAATTCGATGTAGCGCGCCTGTGCGTCGTCGATGCGCTTGGCGCGGCCGATCTTGCGCGGCTTGGCGAGCCCGTCTTCGAGGCCCTTTTCCATGAGCGCTTCAATCTGAAGCTCGTGCTCGTCTGAGAGCTTCTGGCCGTCGGGGCCGAAGAATTTGATACCGTTGTCTTCGAAATGATTGTGCGAGGCAGAGATCATCACGCCCAGATCGGCACGCAGCGAGCGCGTCAGCATCGCAACGGCAGGAGTCGGCAAAGGACCGAACTGGAAGACGTCCATGCCCACCGACGTGAACCCTGCAACGAGGGCATTCTCGATCATGTAGCCCGAAAGCCGCGTGTCCTTCCCGATCACGACGCGATGGAGGTGATCGCCGCGCGTGAAGAGCCGGCCGGCCGCCATTCCCGCTTTCATGGCGATTTCAGGCGTGACCGGGAAAACATTCGCCCGCCCGCGGATGCCATCCGTCCCAAACAGCTTTCGACTCATCGTGACATGCCCTGCGCAGTGCCCCTCAGGGGCATGGTAACAAAATGAATTCTAGCAGCTTTCGTGCCGGGACGGGGCTAGCCCAAGGACCTATCCGGCCCCGCCAGCGCCCGACGGACGAGGAGGCCGTCCTTCAGCGCTCCCGGCTCGTGGGTCCGGATATAGTCGGCTCCCTTCGCGGCTGCAAACAGTTCCGCGGCCAGCGTCGCCGCACCGGCCTCCTGAGGCGCCTTACCGGTGATTTTCCGCAGGAATGACTTCCGGGAAACCGACACCAGGACGGGCAGCGAGAAGGCTTCCTTGAGCGTCTGAAGGTGCCTCAGGACTTCATAGGAAGCCTCCGGGTCGGTCCCCAGGAAGAAGCCCATGCCGGGGTCGAGGATCAGCCGGTCCCGGGCAATTCCTGCCGCCTCGAGGAGGGGTAGCCGCCGGCTGAAGAAGGTCAGGACCCGGTCGAGGATGTCCTTCGGGTCGATCGCTATCCGCTCTGCCCGGGCCCCCTCCTGGACGGCATGCATGACGATCAGCCTGGCCCGCGAGGCCGCCAGCCGGCCGTAGATTTCGGCGTGCCGGAAACCCTGGACATCGTTGATGTAGTCGGCCCCCTGCCCGACGGCCCACAGCTGGACCTCGGGCGAGAAGCTGTCGACCGAAACGGGCACGCCTTTCGCGCGCAACGCGGCGATCACAGGCGTGAGCCGCGCGATCTCGACGTCGGCGGGAACGAGCTTGCCGTCGGGATTGGAAGATGCAGCACCCAGGTCGATGATGTCGGCGCCGTTCGTCGCGAGATAGTCCGCGCGCGCGATCGCGGCGGCAGGTTCGAGATAGCGCCCGCCGTCGGAGAACGAGTCCTCCGTGATGTTCAGGATGCCGAGGAGCTTGATAGCCATGCGCGCGAGTTGGGATCCGACAGCGTCGCTCCCGCGCAAGCGGGAACCCAGCAAGCCAGCGTCAGCGAGCGCAAAGAGTCAATCGCTCCGCAAAAGCGCGGCGATTGGATTCCCGCTTTGGCGGAAATGACAAGCTTGCGGAATTACCGACCCGGCTGCGGTTCCGGCAGGATACCCGGACCGCGCGGACGGCCGGCGGCGGGGACGCTCGGGCCCTGGCCGCGCTGCGGCTCGGGCTCTTCATACGGCGCCCGCACCGGCTGAATGCCCTTGAGCAGCGCCACGATCTCGTCGCCCGTCAGCGTCTCGTATTCGAGGAGGCCCTTGGCGATGGTGTGCAGATCGTTGGTGCGCGTCGACAGGATGGTCTTCGCCCGCTGATAGCACGCGTCGATGATCGTGCGGATTTCCTGGTCGATCTTCTGCGCGGTCGCTTCCGACACGTTCTGCGTGCGCGCGACGGAATGACCAAGGAAGACTTCTTCCTGGTTCTCGCCGAATTCGATGGGGCCCAGCTCGTCGGAGAAGCCGTAGCGCGTGACCATGGCACGGGCCATGCGCGTCGCCATGCGGATGTCGGAGACGGCGCCGGTCGTGACTTTCTCGTAGCCGAAGATGAGCTCTTCCGCCGTGCGGCCGCCGAAGGCGACGCAGATATCGGCGAGCATTTTCTGGCGCGTGACGGACAGCTGATCCTGTTCCGGCAGGCGCATCACCATGCCGAGCGCGCGGCCGCGCGGAATGATCGTCGCCTTGTGGATCGGATCGGAGCCTTCGACCGAAAGCGCCACCAGCGCATGGCCGCCTTCGTGATAGGCGGTGAGGCGACGCTCTTCGTCGGTCATGGCGAGCGAGCGGCGTTCCGCGCCCATCATGACTTTGTCCTTGGCGTCCTCGAGCTCGGTCATCGTCACGACGCGCTTGCCGCGGCGGGCTGCCAGCAAGGCTGCTTCATTGACGAGGTTGGCGAGGTCGGCGCCGGAGAAGCCGGGCGTGCCGCGCGCGATGACGCGCGGATCGACATCGGCCGCCAGCGGGACTTTGCGCAGATGCACGCGCAGGATCTTGTCGCGGCCGCCGAGATCGGGATTGGGCACGACCACTTCGCGGTCGAAACGACCGGGACGCAGGAGCGCCGGATCGAGCACATCGGGGCGGTTGGTGGCGGCGATCAGGATGACGCCTTCGTTGGCTTCGAAGCCGTCCATCTCGACCAGCAGCTGGTTCAGCGTCTGCTCGCGCTCGTCGTTGCCGCCGCCGAGACCGGCGCCGCGATGGCGGCCGACCGCGTCGATTTCATCGATGAAGACGATGCAGGGGGCGTTCTTCTTCGCCTGCTCGAACATATCGCGCACGCGGGATGCGCCGACACCGACGAACATCTCGACGAAGTCGGAGCCCGAGATCGTAAAGAACGGCACATTCGCCTCGCCGGCGATGGCGCGGGCGAGCAGCGTCTTGCCGGTGCCCGGAGGACCGACCAGCAGCACGCCCTTGGGGATGCGGCCGCCGAGGCGCTGGAACTTCTGGGGATCGCGCAAGAACTCGACGATCTCCTTGACCTCTTCCTTGGCCTCGTCGACGCCCGCGACATCCTCGAATGTGACGCGGCCCGTCCGTTCGGTCAGAAGCTTGGCGCGGCTCTTGCCGAAGCCCATGGCCTTGCCGCCGCCCGCCTGCATCTGCCGGAGAAAGAAGATCCACACGGCAATGAGGAGCAGCATCGGGAACCAGTTGATGAAGATGCCCATCAGCGAGGGCACGCCGTCATCGATCGGCTGGACCGTGATGTTGACCTTCTTGGCCTTCAGCGTGGGAATGAGTTCGTTGTCGTTCGAAGGCGCGTATGTCGTGAACGCCTGATCATTGTTGAGCTGGCCACGGATCTGATCACCCTGGAGGATGACCGATTTGACCTGGTTCTCCTGCACGTCCTGCGTGAATTCGGTGTAGCTGAGCGTCTTGGTGTTGGAGTGCGGGCTCGTCCCCTGGAACATGTTGAACAGCGCGACCAACAACAGCGCTATGATGATCCAGAGAATGAGATTGCGGAGATTGTTCACGGCCGTCCTTTCAATGGGCCCCGGGCCAATACGGGGTCGGGACCGCGGACCTATCGTAACAGATAGGAAGTGTCATAGCCCGTTGCCAGCCATTAAAACGTTAAGAAATTTGGTCGCGGACGGCAACCGTCGTCCGGCCCGCACGTCTGCGGACCGGCTCTCTTACGATAATCAACGTAAACGGGCCGAAAATCGATGCATCTTTCCGCGCACGGCCGATGCGGCAGCCGTGCAACGTTCGCGCCGATTTGAGTTCGCCCTCGGCAATCGCACGATAAAGCCGCTCCAGGCGCTCGAAACGCGGCCGATAGGCCTGACCCGAGACATGCGAAAGGATATGGGCCAGCGCGCGCAAGCCGATCTCCGGCGGGGCGGCAGCGAGCCGTGCCCCGTCGACCAGGACGCGGGCTCCTTCGAAGCGGCAGCCGGCCTCGAGGACCTCCGCCGTCGCATCCTCGAGCGCATCGCGGGCGCGTCCCAGATGGTCGGCCGCCGCCGCAATCCGGACCGGCGAGAGACCGGCAGCGGCAAGCGCGGGCCAGGCCTTGCGGATGCGTGTTCGCGCGAACCGCGGATCGGCATTCATGGGATCATCGACCCAGGATTCGCGGCGGCTCTCGAGCCAGCCGCGCAGGCGCGTGCGGCTGATCTTAAGAAGCGGGCGTACCACGCAGAGCCGTTCGAAGCCTGGAGCCGGAAACGCGCCGCGCGTCCGCATAGCGGCCAGCCCGTCGAGCCCGCTGCCGCGCGCGAGCCGCAACAGGAATGTTTCGGCCTGATCTTCGAGCGTATGCGCGACGTAGAGACCCTTCACCCCATGCGCTTCGCACCACCGCCCCATCAAATGATACCGCGCTGTGCGCGCGGCGGCTTCGATGTCTGCCGAAGGCTTGATGCCCTTCCAGACAAGCCGATGCGCTTTCAGCCCAATGCGGTGCGCATCCTTCACGACATTCTGTGCAATGCGTGCGGCGCCGGGCACGAGGCCATGATCGACGGTCAAGACGATCGGCAATGTTCGCGATTGCGCGCGGGCCCACTCGGCGAGAAGAAGCATCAGCGCCTTGGAGTCGCCGCCGCCGGACACCGCCACAGCGCCTGGCCACGGCGCACCATGCGCGAGCGAACGGGCCATGGCAGCATCGAAATCCGCCGCCAGGCTGTCGGTGCTCATCTCAGCGCCTGCACCCGCCGGCCCTGCGCACGGCTTCGGATTGGCTGATCACCGATCGCGACGCGCCGGGATATTTCGACGGCAGCGCGCGCAGCGTGGTGCAGCCCTGGTCCTTCTGATTCATTGCGATCAAAGATTGGCCGAGCTTAAGCATGCTTTCGGGGCCGTGCTTGTTGGTCGGATATTTGGCGACAATCTCGGCGAATGAGTGAGCCGCGCCGGCGAAGTCCTTTTGCACATAGGACGCACTGCCCATCCAGTAGAGCGCATCGGGCACCGCCGGGTCCTTCGGGTTGGCGTCTACGAAAGCGCGGAAGGCAGAAATCGCGGCATCGTAGTCCTGTTTCGCGAGCAGCGTCATTGCCGCCTCATATTGCGCGTGCGGATCGTTGACAGGCTGCGCCGGCGGTGGAGGCTCATTGGTCTGCTGAGGGTTCGGCTGCGGCGCCGGAATGTTCGCGGCATCCTGCTGCGGCAGCGTGCCGAGCACGCCCGGAGGCGGCGCCAAGCGCGTCACGCCGGTCGGCTGAGGAGGCGGGCCGTTCTGCGCGCCTTGCGGAGGCGCGTTGTAGGCGGCTGGCGGCGGCGGCTGTCCATCACTGCCACAGGGGACGGCGCTGGGCTGGCCGGCGCCCGCCAATTGCTGCGCGGACATCGTGCAGAGCTTGTAGTCGTATTCCTTCTTCATGATTTCGAGACGCTGGCTCATCTCGTCGATGCGATGATTGAGGACCTCGATTTGTCCGGTCAGCCGGCGGATCTGGTCTTCGATGTCGTTCTCGCGCTGATTGAGAGCGGCGATGTTGGCGTCCTGATCCTTCTCATGCTGGGCAGCTTGCGCGGCCGCGGCTTTTTCCTCGTCGGAGGGTCCGAAGATGTCCGCCGTCTGGGTTGGTTGGCGTCCATCGTCGTCACCGAGCTGCTGCTGAAGCTTGTTCATGTCCGCGCGCTCGGCGGCTGACAGCTCTGAATTCGACGCGTCGCCGGCATGCACCGGCACCGGCACGGCTCCGAGAGAGAGCACAAACGCTACCGCAGCCAGTCGCCACATCTGTGTTGTCATGTCCTTGCCCGTCCGGATTTCGACCGTTTCGCTATGTCGGCGCAACACTTAGCCGAAAATGAGGCTCTGCGGAATCGGCCGGCGCCAATTCGCCAAATGATGTCCGAAAAGAAAAGGGGCGCCGTTGAGGCGCCCCTCCGGCAAATGCCGTCAAATCTCTTAGGACGCTGCGCCGCCCGAGGAGATGACGGTCACGCCGCGGCGATCCTGCGCCCAGCAGTCTTCCGTCGACTCCGTGCAGACGGGGCGTTCTTTGCCATAGGAGATGGTGTCGACGCGGCCCGCCGAGACGCCGAGACTGACGAGATACTCCTTCACGGCGGTGGCGCGTCGGGCGCCCAGGCCGAGATTGTATTCGCGTGTGCCGCGCGGGTCGCAGTTGCCCTGGATGGTCACGCGCACCTGCGGATATTTTTGCAGCCATGCAGCCTGGCGCTGCAGCGTGCCGCGATCCTGATCCATTATGTCGGACTTGTTGTATTCGAAGTGAACCGTGTCGCCGACATTCACGCGCAGGTCTTCGGCACTGCCCGGGATGATGCTCGACTGCGTGGTTGACTGAGCCGAAGGACCCATCGGCGGGGGCGGCTCATTATTAGCCTGTGGCTTGGTCGTGCAGGCGGCCAAAAGTGCGATCGCTGCGACGGCGGACAACGCCGGACCGGAAAACTTCATCATGGAATCCCACTCCAGAATTTGCGGCCCAGGGGGGTGCGCAGGCGGCCGCCAAGAACCCTAAAGCGCACGACGCGACTTTAACGTGTATTCGCCGGAAAAGATGCATGAAACCTGCGTCATGCGGGCGAATCCGAGGCCCTTACTGAATGAGTGGTGACCATGCGGGGTCCGAAGCATCGCCCGCCGTTAAGACTCTGCGTTCATTGCGTCCCGTCGTATCGATGGACCAGATTTCCGAACCGCGGCCGCCGCGCAGCGTGCGCGTAAACATCAGGACACGACCATTTGGTGCCCAGGTCGGGCCCTCATCCTGCCAGCCGGTCGACAGAATGCGCTCGCCGGAGCCGTCGGGACGCATGACACCAATGTCAAAGGCCCCTTCTTCGAGTCGTGTGAACGCGATCAGGTCGCCCCGCGGGCTCCAGACCGGCGTGCCGTTCCGGCCCGCTCCGAAGCTGATGCGGTGCTGGTTCGAGCCGTCGGCATTCATGACGTAGATCTGCTGCGTGCCGCCCCGGTCGGATTCGAAGGTGATTTGTTTTCCGTCAGGCGAATAGGAAGGCGAGGTGTCGATCGCGTGATCGCTTGTCAGTTGGGAAACAGCGCGCGTGCGCAAATCCATCACGTAGATATTGGACACGCCCGCTTTTTCGAGCGACATGACGACCTTGTTGCCGTCCGGTGAGAAGCGCGGCGAGAACGTCATGTTGGGGAAGTCGCCAAGCATCTGCTGGTGGCCGGTGTTGATGTCGAAGAGATAAACGCGCGGCTTGCCCGCGATGTAGGACATGTAGGCGATGCGCTGCTCGTGCGAGGTGGGATCGAAGCGCGGCGTCAGAACCATATAGGCGCCGTCGGTCAGATAGGTGGGATCGTAACCGTCCTCATCCATGATCGCGAGGAGCTTCTTGCGGTTGAGGAGCGGGCCCCGTTCGGCGATGTAGACGATGCGGGTGTTGAAATAGCCCTCCTCGCCGGTGATGCGCTGATAGATATCGTCCGAGATCATATGCGCCATCTGACGCCAGCTTTCCGGCGCCGCCGTGTATTCCTTGCCGACCATCTGGGACTCGCCGAACACGTCCCACAGGCGGAAGGCGACGCGCAGACGGCCATCGGACTGCTGCGTGGCTTCTCCCGTCACAAGCGCCTGGGCGTTGATCACGCGCCAGTTGGCGAAGTTCGGCGGCACGCCGATGTTGCCGACCTTGTCAAGGAAGGATTTGGGATCGAGCGGCTTGAAGAGCCCGGAGCGCTCGAGGTCGGCCCGCACGACATTGGCGATGTTATGGCCGGCTGCCGCGCCGTTGAAGTCCGGGATGGCGATCGGCATGGGCTGCACATTGCCCTGGTTGACGTCGATCTGAAGCGCGGCTGAAGCCGGTGCGACCCATAAAGCCGTCAGCGCCGCAATGAGCCCCAGAACCTTCGCTATCGTTTGCATTCCTACCTCACTATTGATCGAAGTCCTGCGGACTGAACCGCATCGTCACCGTGCGCCACTCGCCATACCGATCCACGGGAAGCTTGAACGGCTGACACCGGTGAATCGCGCGCAGGGCCGCGCTCGCCGTCGCCTGCACGAACGGATTGCGCGCAGCCGCCGCCTGAGATTGTGCAGTCAATTGTGGCGTTCCCGCGACCGTGCCGTCGGGGTTCAACACCAGGTCGATGTAGACGACGAGCTGTTCGGGATTGGGTGCGCCCGCAAGTGCGCCGACGTCCCAACAGGGATGAATCTCGTTATAGAGTATTGTGCGAAGATCGGCCGTCATTGCGTTCTGCGCGCCCGCTCCCGCATGCACCCGGTCTGAGACTTTCGCGTTCTGCTGCGGAGTCGCGTATTGCTTCAGAATATCTGCGAGCTTGTCCTTGCTCGCCTTCTTTTCCGGCTGCGGCGTCGTCAGCTGCTTCAGAATGTCCGCGAGCTTGTCGTCCTTCGGCTTTTCCGGCTGCGGCTTGGGCGCCGGTTTCACTTCGGGTTGCGGCGCGAGCTCGGATTTTTCCGGCAGCGGCGGCGTCTGGGCTCTTAGCTCGGGCGGCGCCTGTTGCGGCACAGGCAAGGGCTCCATCTTCGGCGCGGTCACGGTCGGCGCAATATTCGTTTTCTGCGCAAGCGTGACGAGATCGATGGGAACGATCGGCGGGCTTTCCTGCGCGATATCGAGCCGGTGCTCCCACGAAAAGAGCGTGGCGACGATGATCGCGCCGTGCAGTATCACCGCGCCGATCAAACCGATCGGCGAATTTCCCGACCCTTCGCCCGAAACGAGCGAGAGCCTAGTCCGCATTATCATGTTTCGGCTTGGCGACATCTGTCACGAGCCCGATATGGGTGAAGCCGGCGGCGCTGATCATGGCCATCACTTCCATGACGCGGCCGTAATCGACGGATTTGTCGCCGCGGACGAAGATGCGCTGGTCGTAGCCATTGCCGGAAATGGCAGTCAGCTTCGGCACGAGATCATCGTCGCTGACGGGCGTGTTCTGGACATAGATCTGTCCGCCCTGGCGGATCGTGACCGAAAGCGGCTCGCGGTCCTGCCCCAACGGCTGCGCATGCGTCTTCGGCAGATCGACGGGCACGCCGACGGTCAGAAGCGGCGCCGTCACCATGAACACGATCAGCAGCACCAGCATCACGTCGACGAACGGCGTGACGTTGATTTCGGCCATCGGACGACCGCGCCGCCGGCGCCGTCCCGTTTCCCGGCTCATGACGCCCGCAGCCATTACTTCGCCTTTTCGTCGAGCTGTCGCGACAGGATGGCGGAGAACTCATCCGCAAATCCGTCGAGGCGGTTGGCGTAGCGGCTGATCTCGTTGACGAAGCGGTTGTAGAAGATCACGGCCGGAATGGCGGCCAGAAGACCCATCGCCGTGGCGAACAACGCTTCCGCGATGCCGGGCGCCACGACGGCCAGCGTCGTGTCATGCCGTGCGGCGATCGCCGAGAACGAGGCCATGATTCCCCACACCGTGCCGAAGAGGCCGACGAACGGCGCGGTGGCGCCGACGGTGGCGAGGAATCCCAGCTGCCGTTCAATGCCGTCGGTCTCACGCATGATGGTGACAGACATCGCCTTGTCGATACGGTCCTTGATGCCCGGCAGCAGCGCTTCGCGTGGCGGGCCCGCTTCGAAAGCCCTGCGCCATTCGCGCAACGCCGAAACGAATACGGCCGCCATCGGATGGTCGGCGTGCTGTGAGAACTGCTGATAAAGCTCGTCAAGCGACAACCCCGACCAGAACGTCTTCTCGAAGCGGTCAGCCCGCCGGCGCAGCCGGCCGAGCGCGATCCATTTGTTGATGATGATCGCCCACGACCAGAGCGAGGCAAGCACCAGGAGGACAAAGACCGCCTGCACAATCGGATCAGCCCGCATGAAGAGCGAGGCGATGGAGATACCGTTGACCTGCGGGCCGCCTTCATTGGTGACCTCGACAGGCGTGGCAGGCGGAGCGTCGAGACTCTGGCTTTGCGCGTCGGGCGCCGTCGGGGCGGCGCGCGGCACGGCCTGCGCCATCGCGGCCGGGCTGGCGAGAAGGAAAATCACCGCTGCGGCCGCAGCCAAACGCCGGACAATCATTAAAAGACCTTTCGCGCACAGGGGACCACGCATGGTTCCCCGATCCCCTCAATGTGAGCAAGTCTGATCAATTCAAATGCCCATTCGAACGTGGCCGAATTTGGGCGATGAACATTAAGCCTCTGTTTCCACTACCAAAGGTTCGAGAATATGTCGCATTTCTAGCGGGATGCGTCGGGGCCTGCCCGACAGCGTGATGATGCAGGCCTCGACCTCCCCGCGGGTGAGCAGCGCACCCTGCGCGTAAATCTTCTGATTGGCGGTCATCCGCGCGCCGGTAACGGCTGTGCAGACCGTGTGCACCTCGATCAGATCGTCGACCCGCGCCGGCTTCAAATATTCGAGGGCCGCTTTCCGGAGCGTCCAGGCAGCCGGCTCCTCCGCTTCGAGCATGGCAAGCCGCGTAATGCCTGCCGCACGGAAATATTCCGACCGGCCCCGCTCCATGTAGCGCAGGTAATTCGCGTGGTAGACGACGCCCGAGAGATCCGTGTCCTCGTAATAGATGCGGACCGGCAGGATGTGCGTCTTGCCTTCGAACCGGCCGAAGGGCTGAACATCACTCATTGCTATCGTCCGCAAAAAGCCCGATCTGCGTGGGATCCCTCGGCGGCGCCTGCAGCCCCAGATGGGCGAACGCCGCGCCGGTGACAACGCGGCCCCGCGGCGTGCGTTGCACGAAGCCTTGTTGCAGAAGATAGGGCTCGACGATTTCTTCGATGGCATCACGCGCTTCGCCCAGCGCGGCCGCAATCGTCTCGATGCCGACGGGACCGCCGCTGAAGGATTCGGCGATCAGCCTCAGATAGCGGATGTCGAAGGCATCGAGTCCGCGGCCGTCGACTTCGAGCCGCGTCAGCGCCTGATCGGCGAGTTTCGCATCCACGCGCCCGTGCTTGGCGACGGCCGCAAAATCGCGCACACGCTTCAGCAGACGACCGGCGATGCGGGGCGTGCCGCGGGCTCTGCTTGCGATCTCGCGCGCCCCGTCATGGGTCAGATCAAGGCCCAGAAGCCGCGCGCCGCGCTCGACGATTAAAACGAGTTCATCTGCTGAATAAAAATTTAGACGGATCGGAATGCCGAAGCGGTCGCGCAGCGGCGTCGTGATGAGGCCGGAGCGCGTCGTGGCGCCGACGAGCGTGAACGGCGCCAGCGCGATCTTCACGGAGCGCGCCGCCGGCCCCTCGCCGATGACCAGATCGAGCTCGAAATCCTCCATCGCGGGATAGAGGATTTCTTCCACGGCCGGGTTGAGGCGATGGATCTCGTCGATGAAGAGCACGTCGCGCGGCTCGAGATTGGTGAGGATTGCCGCAAGATCGCCCGCCTTTGCGAGCACCGGCCCGGAGGTCGAGCGGAAATTGACGCCCAGCTCGCGCGCCACGATCTGCGCCAGCGTCGTCTTGCCGAGGCCGGGCGGACCGGAGAACAGCACATGGTCGAGAGCCTCGCCGCGTGCGCGGGCCGCTTCGATGAAGATCGAAAGATTCTCGCGCGCCTGCTGCTGTCCGACGAACTCGGAAAGCGCGCGCGGACGCAAACTCGTCTCGAGCTGATCCTCCTCGCCGCGCGCCGGCGCCACGAGACGGTCGAGTTCCGGTTTTGCCTTCGCCGTGGCCATCAGTGCCTAACCTTCGTCATCGCGTGGATGGCGACAAAAACGATTTACCACAGAGGCACAGAGACACAGAGAAGGAATTTTGGCGCGCTTTCGCGCGCCGATTCTTTTCCTCTGTGCCTCTGTGCCTCTGTGGTGAATCTTTTTTTGGATCACGGCAACACGCTTTCGAAAAGGTCTACCGCCCCATGGCCCTGAGGCTTTCGCGGATCAGAACATCGGCGCTTGTATGATCGCCCAGCTCCCGCGCCGCGCGCGCCACGGCTTCCGCCGCCTGCCCCTGGCTGTAGCCGAGCTTGACGAGCGCCAGGAGCGCATCGGCTTCCGGCCCGGCAGGCTTCGGCGCGACGGCCGGCACGCCATCGCCGCTCCTTGCCATCATCGCCGGCGCCTTGTCCTTCAGCTCGGTCGCAATCCGCGTGGCTAGTTTCGGACCCACGCCCTGCGCTCGTCCGATCACCGCCTTGTCGCCCAACGCCAGCGCGCGTTCGAGTTCGCGCGTCGACAGCGACGAGAGAACATTCAGCGCCACGCGCGCGCCGACATTCTGCACGGTCTGCAACAGGCGGAACCATTCGCGTTCTTCCGCCGAGAAGAATCCGTAGAGCTTGATGGTCTCATCGGTGATGCGCGTTTCGATCATCAGGCTGACATGCGCACCGGCCTGCAGCCGCGACAGCGTCGACGAAGGACACGCGACCAGGTAGCCGACGCCGCCGACATCGACGATCGCGTGATCCGCCGCAACGGAGTCGACCGTGCCGGTCAGTTTGCCGATCATGACAGGGCCGCTTCGATGCGCGCGCGTGTGCCGGAGAGATGCGCATGCGCAATGGCGGCCGCGAGCGCGTCGGCGGCGTCAGCCTGGTCGACATTCGCGGTCGGCAGCAGCCGGCGCACCATCGCGAGCACCTGCTCCTTGCCGGCATGACCCGAGCCGACGACGCATTTCTTGATGTGATTGGGCGTATATTCGGCAATCTCCAGAGCAGCCTGCGCCGCCGCCAGAAGCGCTACGGCGCGCGCGTGACCGAGTTTCAGCGCCGCAGACGGATCCTTGTGCACGAAGGCCTGCTCAACCGCGATCGCCGCCGGCCGCATCGTGCCGATGACGATGACGAGGGCTTCATGCAGCGTCATCAGCCGTCTGCCGAGATCCGCTTTGGCGTCGCTCGTCAAAACCCCGTGGCCGACATGGACGAGCCGGGTGCCGGTC
>DATKON010000148.1:0-24623 GCA_035524575.1 Rhizomicrobium sp. | reverse complement strand
GTGAGCACGGCCTTCAGCCGCTCCTCGAACTCGCCGCGATATTTCGCGCCGGCGATCAGCGCGCCCATGTCGAGCGCCATCAGCCGCTCGTCGCGCAGGCTTTCCGGCACGTCGCCATTGACGATGCGCAGTGCGAGGCCTTCAGCGATCGCAGTCTTGCCGACGCCGGGCTCGCCGATCAGCACGGGATTGTTCTTGGTGCGCCGCGCCAGCACCTGGATGGTGCGACGGATCTCTTCGTCGCGGCCGATGACAGGATCGAGCCTGCCCGAACGGGCGAGCTCCGTCAGGTCGCGCGCATATTTCTTGAGCGCGTCGTAACCGGACTCCGCGGAGGCGGTGTCGGCGGTGCGGCCCTGCCGCAATTCCTTGATCGCGTTGTTGAGGTTCTGTGCGGTGACGCCCGCATTCTTCAGGATTTTTCCGGCGTCGGTGCTCTGCGCCATGGTGAGCGCGAGAAGGAGCATCTCCGCGGTGACGAAACTGTCGCCGGCTTTCTTTGCGATTTCTTCGGCGGAATCGAACAGCCGCGCCGTTTCGGGCGCGAGATACATCTGACCCGCGCCGGAGCCCTCGACGCGCGGCAGCTTCGCCAGCGCTGCTTCGACATTCGCGCGCACATCGTCCGGCTTGCCGCCGGCGGCACGAATGAGCCGGGCCGCAAGACCCTCTTCGTCGTCGATCAGGACTTTGAGGAGATGTTCGGGTTTGAAAACCTGGTTATTCGACCTGAGCGCCAACCCTTGCGCAGACTGAATGAAGCCGCGCGCGCGCTCGGTGAACTTCTCGATATCCATATTGGCCTCTCCGCCCCTTCCGATCCCCGTTCTGGGCAATCCGGATCGAGCTGTAGGAATTCACGCGGCCCCGTTCGAGCACCACGCTATGCCAATATGTAGTTCGGGGTTAAGGCGCCACAAGGCTTTGAGAGCCCCTCTCCACCGCTTTGCGGAAGGAGACTACTCCGCCGCGCCCGCTTCCTCGCCCTCGTCCTCGGCTTCGTCACCGCCCTCGGCAAGTGAGAACGCCGCGCCCGAACCTGCATTGTTGTAGTACTCGCCGTTGCCGTTCGGACGGCCGCCGCCATTGCCGTTGGGCTGGCCGCCGTGCTGCTGCGGCTGGCCGCCCTGCTGTTGCTGATATTGCTGCTGCTGCGCCTGGGCCGCGCTCATGACGCGATAGTAGTGCTCGGCGTGCTGAAGATAATTTTCGGCCATCACGCGATCACCGGCGGAATTCGCATCGCGGGCCAGCTGCAGGTACTTCTCGTACACATGGGCAGCCGAGCCGCGGATCTTCACTTCCGGGCCGTTGGAGTCGAATGTCCGATTGGGATTGTGACTGTTATTATTGCCTTGCGGCCGACGGCCGCGTCCACGAGAGCGCTTCACGAAGTCCCCTTTACACTGTCATTGCGGTGCCGGATGGCGCACGCCGTACGGGTTTTTGCATTGCCTGTTATGCCGTGCCAAAGGCACGTCCACGATTGCCGTTTCAAACGCCGTCGTCCGCGCTGTTTAGGTCTGGCGTGCGCTATGCGCCGCTACCGCCCCTGCGGTTCCGTCCGGCAAGCCTACTCGGCCATTCATTGCCGGGGGGCCCCATCTCCCCACTCGCGGCGGGAAGCTAGCGGCAGTGCAGAAGCTTTCCAACTGTTTTTTCCGCGGGAGGGCCCGGCAAAAGGCCTCAGGCGCGGCCGGCCACTACGGCACGGGGAATACCTGCCAAATCGGGCAGGACCATCACGATTTCAAGCCTCTGGCGCAAAAGAAGTTCCCGCACGGCCGCTTCCTGGCCGGCACCGATCTCGAGGATCACCCGCCCTCCGGGCTTGAGCCCCGCGGCCGCAACCGGGGCGAGCGCGCGATAGGCGTCCAGGCCGTCCGGGCCGGCAAAAAGGGCTTCCCGCGGCTCATAGGCGGCGATCTCGCGGGCCAGCCCCTCGGCCTCTCCCAGCGCCACGTAGGGCGGATTGCAGAAGATCAGGTCGAAACTGCGGCCCTCGGCCGCCTCCCATCCCCCCCTGTTCCACGTGGAACGGTTAATAATTCCTAACCGCTCCGCATTGCGGCGGGCCCAGGACAGCGCCTCGGCAGAACAGTCGATGCCGGTGCCGCTTGCCTGTGGGTAGTCGGTGAGAAAGGCGATGAGGATAGCGCCCGAACCCGTTCCGAGATCGAGGACTTCAAGCGGCTGGTTGTGGTCGGGAAACAGGCGCGCCGCCGCCTCGAGCAGTGCCTCCGTTTCCGGTCGCGGGACCAGGACGCCGGGACCGACCGCGAAGGGGAGACTCCAGAACTCCCGCTCTCCGATGATGTAGGCAACCGGTTCGCGCGCAATGCGCCGCTCGAGCAGCTCATCGTACCGGGCGAGTTCGTCGCGCGACGGCTCGCGGCCCGAGATCGATTCGCCCACGGAAAGGCTCATCGTGTGCGCGAGAAGGACACGCGCGTCGAGCCGGGCGGAGTCGATCCCGGCGGCCGCCAGGCGTTCGGCGCCACGCACCCAGACGTCGCGAATCGAGGTCATGCCGCGTCCGAGTTTTCGAGCTCGGCAAGCCGGTTCGCCTGATCTTCCGTGATCAGAGCGTCGATGATGTCCCCGAGTTCGTCGCCGGCGATGATCCGGTCGAGCTTGTAGAGCGTGAGGTTGATCCGGTGATCCGTCACCCGGCCCTGCGGGAAATTGTACGTGCGGATGCGCTCGGAGCGATCGCCGGAACCGACGAGGCCTTTGCGCTCGGCGGCGCGTGCGCTTTGCTGCCGCTCGCGTTCGGCTTCGAACAGCTTCGCCTTCAGGATCTTCATCGCCTGGGCCTTGTTCTTGTGCTGCGATTTCTCCGTCTGCTGCGCGACGGCAATTCCGGTCGGCAGATGCGTGATGCGCACCGCGCTTTCCGTCTTGTTGACGTGTTGACCGCCGGCGCCGCTGGCGCGGAAGACGTCGATGCGAAGATCCTTGTCTTCAATGTGGACATCCACTTCCTCCGGTTCGGGAAGGACCGCCACTGTCGCCGCGGAGGTATGGATGCGCCCACCGGCTTCCGTCACCGGCACGCGCTGCACGCGATGGACGCCCGATTCGAATTTGAGCTTGGCGTAGGCGCCCTGACCTTCGACTTCCATCACGGCTTCCTTGATCCCGCCCAGATCGCTTTCACTCAGCGAAAGAAGGTCGGTTTTCCAGCCCTGCAGTTGTGCGTAGCGCTGATACATGCGCAACAGATCGTCGGCGAACAATGCCGCCTCGTCACCGCCGGTGCCGGCGCGGATTTCGACGATGGCCGATGAGGAGTCCGCGGCATCCTTCGGCAGCAGACGGATCTTCAGCTCGCGTTCAAGTTCGGCGAAACGCTTCTTGAGGCTCTCGCGCTCTTCTTCGGCGAGGCTGCGCATCTCGGCATCGGCAGAAGAGTCGTTCGCCAGCGCTTCCGCCTCGGCCAGTTCGCGCGCCACCGTGCGATAGGCTTCGATGGCCGCGATCACCGGCGCCAGCTCGGCGTGCTCCTTGGACAGTTTCACGAAGGATGCGCCGCCGGAGCCCGAGGCCAACTGCGCTTCGACGGCCGCAAAACGGTCGACGAGCCGTGCAAGCTTCGCTTCGGGGATCATGTCGTCGCGCTACTGCGCGGGTTCGAGCGCCGCTTTTTCCCCGCGCGCGGCTTCGATTTCCGCGGCTTTCTTTTCGCAGAGCTCGACGACGTGGTCGATCAGCTTCTCGTTCTCGAGCTTATAGGCGGGCTTGCCGTTCAGATAGATCATGCCGGCGCCGGAGCCCGAACCGCCGCCGGTGAAACCCATGTCGGTCTCGCGCGCTTCGCCGGGTCCGTTCACGACGCAGCCGATGATCGACAGCGTCATCGGCGTCGCGATGTGCGCAAGCTTCTCCTCGAGCACCTTCACCGTATCGATGACGTTGAAGCCCTGGCGTGCGCAGGAGGGGCACGAAACGATGTTGACGCCGCGGTGGCGCAGATTGAGCGATTTGAGGATGTCGAAGCCGGCGCGGATCTCTTCCACCGGATCGGCTGAGAGCGATACGCGGATCGTGTCGCCGATGCCGGCCCACAGAAGCGAGCCCATGCCGATGGCCGACTTCACCGTGCCCGACATCAACCCGCCCGCCTCGGTAATGCCGAGATGGAGCGGACAGTCGATGGCTTCGGCGAGCGCATGATAGGCGGCGACCGCGAGGAAGACGTCCGACGCCTTCACGCTGATCTTGAATTCGTGGAAGTCGTTGTCCTGCAGGATGCGCGCATGATTGAGCGCGCTCTCGACCATCGCTTCGGGGCAAGGCTCGCCATAGCGCTCGAGCAAATCCTTTTCGAGCGATCCGGCATTGACGCCGATGCGCATCGAGCAGCCGTGATCCTTCGCGGCCTTGACGACTTCCTTCACGCGCTGCGCCGAGCCGATATTGCCCGGGTTGATGCGCAGGCACGCAGCGCCGGCGTCGGCGGCCTCGATGGCGCGCTTGTAGTGAAAATGGATGTCCGCGACGATCGGCACCCGCGCGGCGCGCGTGATCGCCTTCATGGCCTTGGTCGAATCTTCGTCGGGACAGGACACGCGGACGATGTCGGCGCCGGCCTCCTCCAGCGCGCGGATCTGGGCGATCGTCGCATTGGCATCGGCCGTGATCGTGTTAGTCATGCTCTGGACGGAGATCGGCGCGTCGCCGCCGACTTCGACTTTGCCGACCCTGATCTTCCGCGACTTGCGGCGCGCGATATCGCGATAGGCTCGAACGCTCATGAATACGCGATCCTTAGTCCGGTTTGTTGAAGCGATCCACGATCGCCTGCGGATCGAGGGACAGCGCTTCCGTCATCTGTGAACCTTCGCCTGCATATCCCATCAGTTGGCCATCGAGTTCAACTGCAACAGCGGCCCCGTTGGGCGTGGTGAGCGTCAGCCCGACCCTGTTGGGAACGTTGTAGCTGTCTCCTGGCTGCAGGATCTTGTTCAGGAAGACCGTGCCGTCCGCCCCCTGGATCAGGACCCGCGTGGTGCTATGGGCCCTCAGGACCACCCGGACATTAGGGCCCTTGGCACCGTAAACATGGCCTGGAGGCAGTTGGGCATCGGCTGTGGCCGCCGCCGTGGGAGCCGCGGCAGGAGCCTCGGCGGCCTGCTCGGTGCCCGCCTGGCCGGCCGGAGGGGCGCCCGACGTCGTTCCGGAGGCCGGCGGCTGATTCGGGGTCGAAGCCGGTGCAGCTCCGGCCGTTTGGGCCGGGTTGGGCGTGCCGGTGGGTCCCTGAGTCGCGGCCGCAGGGGCCGGTTTGGGAGGGATGGCCGTCACAACTGTCGGTGGCGGCGGGGGTGCCAGATGGGCGGGGACTGCGGCCACCGGCTGCCGCCCCAGCAGCGAGTCGGCCGTGCGGGCCAGCTGGATGGCGACATAGACAATGACGATGAAGACGACTGCGCCGAACACGATCCAGCCCTGCGGGAGCTTGGTCGTTTCGACGTCCGGCGGCGGACCAACAGTCGGCTGGGTTTCGCTGCGGCCGGCAATCTCGGCCTTGAACCGCTCCACGCATTGAAGGGGATCAAGACCCAGATAGTCGGCATAGCTGCGCACGAATCCGACCGCATAGGCGCGGCCCGGCAGCGCTTCGAACCGGTCTTCCTCGAGTGCCTCGAGGTGGTCGCGGCGGATTTTCAGCGCCCGCGATACTGTCGCAAGATCGTCACCGCGCCGCAACCGGGCGGCACGCAGATCCTGGCCAACGGTTTCGAGCGGTGCGTCCGCGTCGCCGGAGATTTCACGCAGGTGAATTCGTTTGCGGCTCAGCGCGCCGCGCTCGTCGAGCGTCAGATGAGTTACCTTCGTCATTGCTGGAACGAATAGCGCCAAAGCGCGCCGCTCGCCAGCCGGTCGCTGAAAATCTTATCGATTTCCGCGGGCCGTTTTATCCGGCCTGCTTACACGCAAACGCCTAACAATTCGTACCCGCGTTACAGGAGCGCTGCATCTGTTGATGGAATAGCGCTTCCTGCGCGTCCCGCTTGATCTGGTCCCATTCTTTGCGCGTGTGGCAGACGCGCGGACCGGGGAACCGGGAGCCCAGAACGGGCTCGCCGGTGCGGCAGATGACCTCGTTTGGATCATCGGCCGGCGCAGCGGGCTGCGTCGCCACGGGGGCTTGAGCAGGGGCTGGCACTGCCTGCTGTGCGGAAGCCCACGAAATCGATATGGCGCCAAACGCAGCCGTCAAAATCGCAAGCTTCCGCATGTGGCGGCCCCCTGTTCTGGCGTCAGTGACCTCCGCCGCTGGAACGCTCCATCTGCTGATGGAAGAGCTCCTGCTGCGAATCTCTCTGGATCTGATCCCATTCCTTGCGCGTGTGACAGACGCGACCGGTGGGGAAACGGGAGCCGACGATCGGCTGGCCGGCGTGGCAGATGACCTCGTTGGGATCTTCCGCCGGCGCGGCCGGCAATTGCTGCGTCGCCTGCGGCGCGGCGTCAGGCTGCCCGGCCGGAGCCGTCTGCTGCGCATAAGCCGTCGACATCATGACTACGCCGATGATGCCGGCGAAAAGCGTAACCTTGTGCATACATTCAACTCCGCTTGGTTTGGTGAATTCAGTGGCCGCTACTGCTCGAACGTTCCATTTGTTGATGGATGAGCGCGTCCTGCGAATCGCGCTGGATCTGGTCCCATTCGCGGCGCGTGTGGCAGGTGCGGGGTCCAGGAAACCTCGAACCGAGCTCCGGCTCGCCGGCGTGACAGATGATCTCGTTGGGGTCGTCCGCCGGGGCAGCCTGCGTGGCAGGCGCAGCGGCCGGAGCTGTCGCCGGCGCGCTCTGCGCCATCACGGTGCCTGCAGACCCGAGAAGACCGCTGAGAGCGACGACAACAATCCCGAGGCTTCGCATGATCGTACCCGCGAGGAGAGATTTCCGCGGGCGAATTTACGGCTCCCCACACGATAAAATCAAGCGCGGAGCCCAGCACATAAGCATGCTTGCTATTTGATCACGATGCCCCGCTCGGCGGCGAAGGCCGCCAATCGCGTCCGAAGGCTATGATCGGTGCGTCCGCACAACTTACCGACGAATTGTGCCACCTCACGGGTATCAATGCTGCGGATCATCATCTTAACCGGACCGATATTGGCCGGGTGCATGGACAACGTCCGCAGGCCCATGCCAATCAGCGCCATGGCCTCCAGGGGCCGACCGGCCATCTCGCCGCAAAGCGAGACCTCGCCATTGGCTTCGGCGGCGCTCCGGACGATCTGACGGATCAGCGTCAGCGTCGCCGGATTGAGCGTGTCGTAGCGCCGCGACACGCGCGGGTTCGTACGGTCGACCGCGAAGACGAATTGCAGAAGATCGTTCGAACCGATGGAAACGAAATCCGCGCTTCTGAGTATTTGCGGCAACATGAACATCAGTGCTGGCACCTCGAGCATGGCGCCGACCAATGTCTGTCGCGGCAGCGGCAGTGCGAGAAGCCGTGCCCGCTCGATCTCGCGATCGATCAGCGCGCGCGCGCTGTTGAACTCCGCAACATTGCTGATCATGGGGAGCAACAGGCGCAGGACTTTGCCTGCGGCCGCGGACAGAAGCGCGCGGATCTGGTAGCGCAGAAGCGCCGGACGATCGAGCGCGATGCGGATGGCGCGCCAGCCGAGCGCGGGATTCTCTTCGCGCTCCCAGCGGCCGTAGGGCAGGATCTTGTCGCCGCCGAGATCGAGCGTGCGGAAGACGACGGGCTTGTCTTCCGCAGCTTCCAGGACCTTGCGGTAGAACTGCGTCTGGTCGGCGAGCCGCGGCATGGCCTCGCCGATCATGAATTGCAGCTCGGTGCGGAACAGCCCGATGCCGTCCGCACCCGACTCCTTCAAATGCGGCATGTCGAGCAGCAGCCCCGCGTTCATCATCAGCCGCACATGCACGCCGTCGCGGGTGACCGCGGGCAGATCGCGCACTGCGGCGATGCGCGCGACCCGTTGCTCGCGCAGGACGCGGCGCGCCTCGAAGGCGGTGACGACTTCTTCCGGCGGACGCAATTGCGTCTCGCCGGTTTCGCCGTCGACGGCGATCATGTCGCCGGTGCGCGCGGCGTCGACCGCACCTTCGACACTGCTGACCAGCGGCAGGCGCATCGAACGGGCGACGATGGCGACGTGCGAGGTAGCCGCGACGTCCTCGAGCACGAGCGCCGCGAGGTTGTCGCGTCCGTAATCCAGAAGCTCGGCCGGACCCATGGCGCGGGCGACCAGCACGGAATCTCTCGGAAGATCGCGCGGCGCTGGGCCGTCGCCCTGCAATTGACGCTGCAGCCGGCGCGCGAGATCCTCGAAATCGTGGAGCCGATCGCGCAGGAAGGAGTCTCCGGCGCGGATCACGCGCAGACGCAGTTCGTCCTGGACGCGCTCGACCGCAGCCTCCGCGGTCAGGCCCGTGCGCACCGCGTCGCGCAGCTTCTGCCGCCAGCCCTGGTCCTGTGCGAACAGACGATAGGCCTCGATGACTTCGCGGCTTTCGCCTGTCAGGTCGAGCTCGCTGGAATCGAGCATGCGGTCGACGGCCTCGCGCAGGCGCGTCAAAGCCTCCTCCAGCCGGCGAAGCTCCGCCTGCGGATCGTCGGCGATCATGCGGTCGACCTTGACGCGGGGCTCGTGCAGCACGACGCGGCCGACTGCCACGCCTTCGGAAAGGCCTTCCCCCTTGAAGGAGATCGGCCGGTCGGCGCGCAGCGCCGGCTCGTCGAGCTCGGCGATGTCGAACAGCGTGCCGTGAGCGACCACCTCGGCCAGGACCATGGCGACCGTCTGGAGCGCTTCGACTTCTTCTTCGTCGTATTGCCGCGCGGCGCGGTTCTGCACGGTGAGGACGCCATACACCTGGCCGCCGCGGACGATCGGCACGCCGAGGAATGAGCGGAATGGGTCTTCGCCCGTCTCCGGACGGTAGGCGAAGCGCGGATGGCCCGGCGCGTCGCTCAAATTCACAGGCTCGGCCGTTTCGGCGACGAGGCCGACGAGACCCTCGCCTTCCTTCATCCGCGTGCGGTGTACGGCGCTGCGGTTGAGGCCTTCGGTGGCGAACAGCTCGAAGGCCTTGCCGGCGCGGCGGAGGTAGATCGAGCAGACTTCGGCGACCATATTGGCCGCGATCAGCGCGACGAGCCGGTCGAGGCGCGCCTGCGCGCTCGCCTGCTCGGCCATGATCTCACGCAGGCGCCGGAGAAGAAGCCGAGGTCCGCCTGCGCCCGCCATCATGCAGCATCTAACTCGTAAGCCGAGTGGAGCGCGCGCACGGCCAGCTCCACATATTCTTCCGCGATGAGCACGCTGACCTTGATCTCCGACGTCGAGATCACCTGGATGTTGATGCCCTTGTCCGACAGCGTACGGAACATCGTCTGCGCGACGCCCGGATGGGCGCGCATGCCGATGCCGATGATGGAGATCTTGGCGACGTTGGAATCCGAGGTGAGCTCGCGATAGCCGATCTGCGACGCCGCTTTCTCGATCGCACTCATGGCCCGCGCCAGCTCGCTTCGTGCCACCGTGAAGGTGAGGTCGGTCTTGCGGCCGTCCTCCGACACGTTCTGCACGATCATGTCGACATTGACGCCGGCGTCGGCGAGCGGCCCGAAGATCGCTGCGGCGACGCCCGGCTGATCGGGAATCTTGAGGAGCGTGATCTTGGCCTCGTCGCGGGAATAGGCGATGCCGGTGACGGGTTTCTTTTCCACGATGTCTTCCTCGTCGCAAAGTAGCGTGCCGCCCTGGTCGGCGTCGAATGTCGACAGCACCCGGACAGGCACACGGTGAAGCATGGCGATCTCGACCGACCGCGTCTGCAGGACCTTGGCGCCCAAAGACGCCATCTCGAGCATCTCTTCGAAGGAGACTCTCTCCAGCCGCCGCGCCTTCGGCACGATGCGAGGATCGGTCGTGTAGACGCCGTCGACGTCGGTATAGATGTCGCAGCGATCGGCTTCGATGGCCGCCGCGACCGCCACGGCGCTGGTGTCGGAGCCGCCGCGGCCCAGCGTCGAGATGCGATTGTCGGGTGCGATACCCTGGAACCCCGCCACCACGGCCACCTGCCCTTCGGCCAGACGGATGTCGAGCTGGGTCGGATCGATCGATTCGATGCGGGCGGAACCGTGCATGGCCGAGGTGCGCACGGGAATCTGCCAACCGAGCCAGGAGCGCGCGCTGACGCCGATCGCCGACAGCGCAACCGCGGTCAGGCCAGCGGTGATCTGCTCGCCCGCGGCGACGACGACGTCGTATTCCCGCGCGTCGTGGAGCGGCGACAACTCACGCGTCCAGCCGACGAGCTTGTTCGTTTCGCCGGCCATGGCGGAGACCACGACGGCAACCTGATGGCCGCGGTCCACCTCCCGCTTCACCAGCTTGGCGACGTGGCGGATACGGTCCAGATCGGCCACCGATGTGCCGCCGAATTTCATGACTATCTTGGCCATCTGCTCTGGCCCCGCTCCTTAAAGCGCGTATGTTCGACCTCGGCATACATAGACGGGGCTCGGCCCACGCTCAACGCCGGAGGTGCGCTGTGACGACGATTGCAACGGACCCGACTGTCGATCCGCAAGAAGTCCGAAAATTCGCGATTTTGGCCATCGAATGGTGGAATCCGCGCGGCAAATTCGCGCCCCTGCACAAGTTCAATCCGGTGCGGCTGAAGTTCGTCCGCGAGCAGGCTGCGCGACATTTCGGGCGCGACCTGAAAGCCCTGAAGCCGTTCGAGGGGCTGACGCTGCTCGACATCGGCTGCGGCGGCGGCCTCCTCTCCGAGCCCGTGGCCCGCATGGGCTTTGCCGTAACGGGCGCCGATGCGTCGAACGACAATGTCCAGATCGCACGCGCCCATGCCCAGCAATCAGGCGTCGCCGTGAACTATCGCTTCACGACCGCCGAAGCGCTGGCGGCGGCACATGAGTCCTTCGACGTCGTCCTCAACATGGAAGTGATCGAGCACGTCGCCGATCCGAAGCTCTATCTCGAATCCTGCGCCGCGCTCGTGAAGCCGGGCGGACTGATGTTCGTCGGCACGCTCAACAAAACGCTGAAGTCGCTCGTGCTGGGCAAGGTGACGGCGGAATATGTGCTCGGCTGGCTGCCCGCCGGCTCGCACGACTGGTCGCGCTTCATCCCGCCGCGGCAGCTGACGCGCATGCTGAAGGATGTCGGCCTCAAGGTGACGGCGTCGCGCGGCATGAGCTTCAGTGTGCTGACCTGGACGTGGACGCTCTCGTCCGACATGGACATCAACTATCTGCTGGTCGCGGAGAAGCCCGCCTCAAACGCCACCACTCCATAGTGCCATTCCCGCGAAAGCGGAAAATCAGGCGAATGGGAAGCGCAGCGGTCTACGAACTCCGGGTTCCCGCTTTCGCGCGAAGTGCGTATTGGATGGGAGCGCCTAGTTGGCGTCGCTCAGATCGGGCGGCAGCGGCGCGACTTCGACGCCTTCCTCGATCAGTTCGCGCGCCTCGTCGAGCGTTGCCTCCCCAAAGATGTGCCGCTCTTCGGTCTCGCCGTAGTGGATCTTGCGCGCTTCTTCCGGAAAGCGCGGGCCGACATATTCGGCGTTCTGCTCGACATATTTGCGCAGGCCCGTCACGAACTGGCGCATCTTGCGCAGCTCGTTCGCCGCGCCGGCAGCCGGCGTGCTTTTGCGTTCGCCCACGGCGCTCGGAAGCGAGGGCGCCATCGGAGCCTTCGTAACGCTCCGCGAATCGCAAACGGGACAGACGAGCTTGCCGTCGGATGCCTGCGCGTCATAGGCCGCGCTGTCCTTGAACCAGCCTTCGAACGCATGTCCCTCGGAGCAATTCAGACTGTAAACAATCACGCGCGCGACTCCGCCGCTCCCTGTGTTCACACTACAAGATGGGGGTAAACCGGACTTTCCGCAAGCACTCGAGCCGCCCGAGTGCCAGGCCTACGGGGCCGTGAAAGCCCGATCATGCTGAAGATTCGGTATGCGCGTGCGCGCATCTTTCGCGGCTTCGGGATCGATATCGGCGACAATGATGCCCGGGTCGATGCCGGCTTCCGCGATGATCTCGCCCCATGGCGCCACGATCAGACTGTGGCCGTAGGTCCTGCGGCCGTTGGCATGCAGACCTCCCTGCGCCGGCGCAATGACGAACGCGCCGTTCTCGATCGCGCGGGCGCGCAGAAGCACATGCCAATGCGCTCTGCCCGTCGTCTCCGTGAAGGCAGACGGTACGGTGAGCGCGAACGCGCCGGACTTCGCCAGCGCACGATAGAGCTGCGGAAAGCGCAGATCATAGCAGATGGTGAGTCCGATCTTGCCCCAGGGCGTATCGGCCAGCACAGCGGCGTCACCGCCGGCGACGGTGTTCGACTCGCGATACTTCTCGCCCGACGGAAGATCGACATCGAAGAGATGGATCTTGTCGTAGCGCACGGCGATGCGGCCCTTGGGATCGAACAGGAAGGAGCGATTGGCGGTCTTCGTCTCGCTCACCTTGATGGCCAGCGAGCCGATCAGGAGCCAGATGCCCAGCTCTTCCGCCAGCGCCGCGAATTTCGGCAGCGCGCGATCGTCGGCCTCGGCGAAACTCTGCGCGAGCTTGGCGCCGCCGTCGGGCGCCATCAGCGTCGTGTTCTCGGGCGTCGCGATGAACTGCGCGCCCTGCGCTTTCGCCTCCCGGATGAGCGCCGAGGCGGTGCGCAGATTCTCGTCGATGTCGTCGGAGGAACGCAGCTGCACGCAGGCTGCGCGGAAGCCCGTCATCAGGCGGCGCCTTGCAGCAGCGGATCGAGCTTGCCGGCGCGGTCGAGCGCGTAGAGGTCGTCGCAGCCGCCGACATGGGTTTCACCGACGAATATCTGTGGAACGGTCTTCCGCCCCTGCGACTTCGTCTCCATCTCGGCGCGCGCATCGGCGTTCATCAGCACGTCGACTTCCTCGACCTCGACGCCCTTCTTCTTCAGCAGCGCCTTCGCCCTTACGCAATAGGGGCAGATCGGGGTCGTATACATCCGGACGCGCGCCATGGTTCCAACCTTACTCGTCACCGGTAAAATCCTACTCGTCACTCTATGACGATTCTATATAGCGCTGGAGGCCGGCCGGACAACGCGGGCCAGGGTCAGCACGAAAATCCGCTGGACTTTCACGCGCTTGAGGGCCCGGGCGCAGGCCTCGAGCGTGGCCCCTGTCGTGTAGACGTCGTCGACCAGCAGGACTTTTCGGCCCGACAGCAACTCTTTGTTCACCACGCGGAACGCGCCGAGAACGTTTCGGCGGCGCGCCTTGGCGGAGACCATCTGGCCCTGGCTTGGAGTCCGGCGCACACGCTCGAGCGCAAAGAGCTGCGCCGGCCGGCCGACGCGGCGCGCGAGCGCCTGCGCGAGCAGCGCGGACTGATTGTATCGCCGCTGCCAGAGCCTCGCGGGGTGGAGCGGCACCGGCACGATCACATCGCATTCGTCGAGCAGAGGCTTTCCGACACGCGCAAGCCAGTTGGCGAAGGCCGGCGCGAGGTCGAGGCGGTCGGCGCGTTTGAAAGCGAGCACGAGATCGCGGCTCTTGTCGTCGTAACGCATGATGGCGCGCGCCGTGTCGAATGCGGGCGGCCTCGCCAGACAGCCGCCGCAACGCGTGTCTGCGCCCGGATCGAAATCGAACGGATAGCCGCACTGCGCGCAACACGGTCCATCGAGAAATTGAACGGCGCGCCAGCACGCAGCGCAAAGACTGTAAGGCTCGCCGACCGGCGCCCGGCACGACGCGCACAGCGGCGGGAACAGCAGATCGAGCGTGCTGCGGCCGAGGCGGCGCGCGATCTCGTGCAGCGCGTGCACCGTCCCGGTCTGCGGTCCTTCGGACATGGCAAATGATCGCCTGTTTCGCCGCAATGCTCGGCGAGAGGTGCAGCCTTCGCAATCCTCGCCTTGTCAAAACCCGTCGCAAGGCGATATCGCAGACACGCGTTGATACAGGATCCCGCATGGCGGACCTTCCCCGCATCTTCGACAGGCGTCTTTACGCACAGAGACGGGCGAAGGCACGGTCGAGCTTTGTGAGCGCCGATGTCGCGGGCAATCTCGCGCAGCGACTGGGTGCGGTGAACCGGCACTTCGTTTCGGCCCTCGATCTGTCGTCGCGCGACGACGTCTTTGCGGCGATATCGCCCTTCGCGGAGCATTGGACGCGGACATCGCTGCACGCGGCGGGCCCCCTCGTCGCCGATGAAGAGTGTCTTCCCTTCGCCGCGGAGACGTTCGACCTCGTCGTCAGCGCACTCTCGCTGCACGCCGTCAACGATCTGCCCGGCGCGCTCCTGCAGATCCGCAGCGTGCTGAAGCCGGACGGGCTGTTCCTCGGCGCGCTGTTCGGCGGCGCGACGCTTTCCGAATTGCGCAGCGCCCTCGCCTTCGGCGAAAGCGAGGTTGCCGGCGGCGCCAGTCCGCGCGTGGCGCCGATGGCCGATGTGCGCGAGCTGGGCGGCCTCCTGCAGCGTGCCGGATTTGCGCTGCCCGTGGCCGATGCCGAGAAGACTCTCGTGCGCTATCGCAGCTTCACGACGCTGGTGGGCGACCTGCGCGCGCTCGGCGAAACCAATGCCCTGTCCGACCGTGTACGGACATTTCTCCGTCGCGACGTCGTCGCCGCCGTGCTCGATGCCTATGCCGCCGACAATGCCGACGCGGAAGGCCGGCTCCTGGCCACCTTCGAGATCGTTTTCCTTACCGGCTGGGCGCCGCACGAAAGCCAGCAGAAGCCGCTGAAGCCCGGCGCCGCGCGCATCCGCCTCGCAGATGCTCTGCATACGGAGGAGCGTTCCGCGGGCGAGCGCGCGTCTCCCAAACCGCAGGACGAATAGAGCGCAAGCGCAGCGACACGCAACGCGAGAGAAAATCCCGCGCAAACTGCGGTCGCGCAGTCGTGATCGGTTAAATCATCCCAATCCGCGGCAACGAATGACCGCGTTTTCCGCTGTCTTCCTGTGGCTCTCCGCCCGAGGCACGGCAGCAAGATGCTCGGACGGATGCCCTCGAGAGGGACACGAGCCAAACGCATCGCTCGCGATGCGGACGAAGACAGAAGGAGAGCGAAGATGAAAACGATCGCGAAACTTGCATTAGCGGCCGCTACGGCGGGCGGGCTTGCCGTGGCCGCTGCAGCGCCGGCGGATGCAGGCGTCTATTTCGGTATCGGCACGCCGGGCTACTACGGCGGCTATTACGCGCCCGCCTACGGCTACGGCGCGACCTGCTACGACGCGTGGGGCAACCCGTACTACTGCGGCGGCTATGGCGGCTACGGCTACTATGGCGGCGGTCCGTATATCGGCTTCGGCTGGGGCGGCGGCTACCATCATGGCTGGCACGGCGGATGGCACGGCGGCGGATGGCATCACGGCGGCTGGCATCACCGCTAAGCACGGCTGACTCCAAAAAGCGCGGCGATCGAAAGGTCGCCGCGTTTTCTTTTGAGCCCTTCGCAAATTCGTGATCGACGAATTTCTGCCCTGCGCATCGCGAAAATCACAGCAATACGAAGCCGTTGCCGACCCGTCCCCGGGGATGAACGCGGGATGAATGCACGCACAAGCTCAGGTTCATGGCCGGTGCCTATGTTCGTCATGACACGAAAACGCATCCGAACTTTCGAATGCGGCACCGAAAAGGAGACGACAATGAGAACGATGACGAAGATTGCAGCCGGTGCGTTGGTGGCGTGCGGTTTGGCCGTTGCGGCGACGGCGCCGGCGGATGCCGGCGTGCGCATCGGCATCGGTCTGCCGATCTTCGCGGCGGCGCCCGCGCCTGCCGCGACCTGCTACGACATGTTCGGCAATCCATATTACTGCGGCTATCCCGGCTATTACGGCTACGCGCCGGGCGTCGTGACCTTCGGTTTCGGCGGCGATCGTGATCACTGGCATGGCGGTCACTTCGATCGCGGCGGCGATCGTGGCGGCTTTCACGGCGGACATCGCTGAGTAAAGGCTGAAGGCCCGAAAGCAGCGGCGGCCCTGACCGGCGGCCGCGCTTTCGCATTTGACGCGTCCGTACTATCGTTCCGACATGGGGCGGAAACTGTTTCTCGGAATCATCGCGGCCTTCGCACTCGTTCAGGCAGCCGTCGCCGGCGCGCCGAGGCAGATCCCGTTCGACATCGACACGATCATCATGCCGGCCGACTCGCCGCTCAAATTCAAATCGTTCGACAAGGAAGAGATTACGGCCCATTTCGCCGGCCGCGTCGTCCTGTCGGGCACCTATCATTATGGGATGAACGAGCAGGCCGACGACTGGAGCGTCACGCTGACGCTCGATCCCGCCTCGCGCGGGCTCCTGCCCTATTGGAAGAACCGGCCCGGCGACGGGACGCTGTGGATCGACAACGAGGCGGATTTCATCCGCGCCGTCATTCCGCGCGCGATGATCGATGCGCTGAAGCGGAAGAAGTCCGGCTCGATCAGCGCTCACGTCTCGATCGTCGCGGAAGATTACAAGGCGGCCGTCGTCTGCGATGCGCCGGATTATTCCGTCCGCTTCGTCAGCCTCGCGACCACGAGCCTGGCCGCGCTCAACACCCGGCCGGCCGAATTCGGCTGCTGAGGACGGCGCCTACACCACCGTCGCCACTTGCTGGAAGACGCCGGTGACCGACTGGCCCACCGAATCGACCGCGGCGATGATGACGATGGCGATGCCGGAGGCGAGCAGTGCGTATTCGATGGCCGTCGCCGCGCCGATATCGCCGAAGAACAGGCGGACGCCGAACAGACGCTTCAGATCAAATCCCGAAGCATCGGAATGAGCGGCACATCCGCCGGCGGCATCGGCAACAAGCTCAAATCTTTCGGTCTGACCCATTTGAGCGCTCCATGTTCCTTCGCCGTCACGATCCCTTCCCAGCGCCGGCAAAGATAAAGCGGCATGAGAAGGTGGAAATCCGCGTAAGTGTGCGAGGCGAAGGTGAACGGCGCGAGGCAAGGCTCCTTCACCTGGATGCCCAGCTCTTCGCCAAGCTCCCTGATGAGCGTCTCTTCGGGCCGCTCGCCGGGCTCGATTTTGCCACCGGGAAATTCCCATAGCCCCGCCATGCTCTTGCCTTCGGGTCGCTGCGCAACGAGCACACGGCCGTCGGGATCGATCAGGGCGCACGCCGCAACGAGAAGGAGTCTGGTCCCGGTCATGCGCTTGGTTCCATCTTCGAGGAGGCCCATTAACCTGCGTTTAAGCGATCGCGCCGCAGTCGCGGAAAATTCTCAACTCTTGTTCATCAACTGCGATAGGCGCCGTTGATGCGGATATAGCCGTCGGTCAGATCGCAGGTCCAAACGCGCGCGCGCCCCTTGCCGAGGCCGATATCGACGCCGATTTTCACCTCGCGGCCCGCGACGGCGCGCGTGGCCGCTTTTTCGTCGTAGGTGGACGCACGCTCGCCGTTCTCGGCGACGAGCTGGCCGCCGAATTCGATCTTCAGCCGGTCGCGGTCGGCGGCTTCGCCGGCCTTGCCCACCGCCATCACGACGCGGCCCCAATTGGCGTCGCCGCCGGCGATCGCGGTCTTGACGAGAGGCGAGTTGGCGATCGAGAGCGCGATGCGCTTCGCGGCCGCGTCGGACTCCGCACCCACGACCTCCACTTCGATCAATTTCTGCGCGCCTTCGCCATCGCGTACGACCTGCAATGCGAGATCGCGCAGCACGGCGTCGAGTTTCTCGCGGAAGTCGGTGAGACGCCTGTCGCTCGCTTTGGCGATCGGGTCGTGATGGGCGCCCTTGCCTGTCGCGAAGAGCAGAAGCGTGTCGCTGGTCGAGGTGTCGCTGTCGACGGTGATGGCGTTGAACGAGCCGCGCACGCCCGACGAGAGCAGGTCCTGCAGCACACCCGCCGGCAGGCTCGCATCCGTGAAGACGAAAGAAAGCATCGTCGCCATGTCGGGCGCGATCATCCCCGAGCCTTTGGCGATGCCGTTGACGGTCACGCGGTGCCCGTCGATCTCGGCTGTGGCGGTGGCGAGCTTGGGAAAGGTGTCGGTCGTCATGATGGCTTCCGCGGCGCCGCGCCAGCCGTCGGCCGCGCCGGCTTCCGCGAGCCGCCCGAGGATATTCGTGATGCGGTCCGCCGGCAGCGGCTCGCCGATGACGCCGGTCGACGCCATGAAAACTTCGTTGGCACCGCAGCCGACCACGGCCGCCGCGATGTCGGCGACCTCCTTGACCGCCTCGCGGCCTTTGCGGCCGGTAAAGGCGTTGGCGTTGCCGCTGTTGACCACCAGCGCCCGGGCCAGCCCCGCCCTGGCCTTCTCCCGGCACCATTCGACGGGCGCCGAGGCCGTCTTGGAGGTGGTGAAGACGCCCGCGACCTGCGTGCCGGGCGCCAGCACCGCCAGAAGGACGTCGGTGCGGTCCTTGTAGCGGACGCCCGCCTCGCCCGTGGCGAGCCGGACGCCGGCCAGCGGCGGCAGCTTCGCGAAGCTTTTGGGGGCCAGCGGCGAGATGGCATGCGACGCTTTCGCCTTGGCGGCGGTCGCCTTTGGGGGGCTGGCGCGGCGCTTCGAGCGCTTCCCGGCGGGGCGCGTGGGCTTCGCCCGCGAGCTCTTGGCCATGTCCCGGCGTCTCCTCTACTGTTAAGTGTGCGCCCCGCGAAAGACGCGGCCGAATAGGCCGGATTCGCTTGAATTGACAAGGGGGAGAGCGGTTCTTATCTCTCTCGCCGCGCGGTGGGGCGCCAATTCGGCTGTCCGAGACGCGCATACGCCGGGACGCCCTCTCCGAGGCACAGTCGGCCAACACGAGGATTGCATGCTCGGCTTAAGCGGAATCGCGCAACGATTCTTCGGTTCTTCCAACGACCGCAAGCTCAGGCCCTATTTCAAGCGCGTCGAGGACATCAACGCGCTCGAGGACCAGTTCAAGGCCAGGTCCGACGCCGAACTCCGGGCCATGACTGAAGCCTTCAAGGCCCGCCTGGCCGACGGCGAGGAGCTGGACGACATCCTCCCGGAAGCCTTCGCCACCGTCCGCGAGGCGGCCAAGCGCACCCTCGGCCAGCGCCATTTCGACGTCCAGCTGGTGGGCGGCATGGTCCTCCACGGCGGCAACATCGCCGAGATGAGAACCGGCGAAGGCAAGACGCTGGTCGCCACCCTGCCCGTTTACCTGAATGCCCTGACCGGGCTCGGCGTCCATGTCGTGACCGTCAACGACTACCTCGCCAGGCGCGACGCCGACTGGATGGGCCAGATCTACCGCTTCCTCGGCCTCACCGTCGGCTGCATCGTGCACGGGCTGACCGACGAGCAGCGCAAGGCCGCCTATGCCTGCGACGTGACCTACGGCACCAACAACGAATTCGGCTTCGACTATCTGCGCGACAACATGAAGTATTCGATCGCGACGATGGTCCAGCGCGGCCACAATTACGCGATCGTCGACGAAGTGGACTCGATCCTGGTCGACGAGGCGCGCACGCCGCTGATCATCTCGGGTCCGACGGAGGATCAATCCGAAACCTATCGCTCGGTCGATCATCTGATCCCGCTTCTCGACAAGGACGATTTCGAGCTCGACGAGAAGCAGCGGCAGGTGACGCTGACCGAAGCCGGCAACGAGCACATGACCGAGCTGCTGCGCGAGCACAATCTGCTCGAGACCGGCGATCTCTACGACATCGACAACATCACGATCCTTCACCACGTCAACCAGGCGCTGAAGGCCCACAAGCTGTTCCTCAAGGACCGCGACTACATCGTGAAGGACGGCCGCGTCGTCATCATCGACGAATTCACCGGCCGCATGATGGAAGGGCGGCGCTATTCCGAAGGCCTGCACCAGGCGCTGGAAGCCAAGGAAAACGCGGTCATCCAGCCGGAGAACGTGACGCTCGCCTCCATCACCTTCCAGAACTATTTCCGCCTCTACGACAAGCTGGCCGGCATGACCGGCACGGCGCTGACCGAAGCGGCCGAGTTCATGGACATCTACGGCCTCGATGTTCTCGACATCCCGACCAACCTGCCGGTCGCGCGCGCGGACCATGACGACGAGGTCTATCGCACCGTCGAGGAGAAGAACGAGGCGATCATCGAGCTGATCAAGGACTGCCACAAGCGCGGCCAGCCGGTGCTCGTCGGCACGACCTCGATCGAGAAATCCGAACAGCTCTCCGACTATCTCAAGAAACAAAAGGTCAAGCACAACGTCCTCAACGCGCGCTATCACGAGCAGGAAGCCGCGATCGTCGCGCAGGCGGGCGTTTCGGGCACCGTCACCATCGCCACCAACATGGCGGGCCGCGGCACCGACATTCAGCTGGGCGGCAATGCCGACATGCGCATCCGCACCGAGCTCGCCGGCATCGTCGACGAGGCCGAGCTCGCGAGCCGCGCCGCGCAGATCAAGGCCGAAGTCGCCGCCGACAAGGAGCGCGCGCTGAAAGCGGGCGGTCTCTACGTCATCGGCACCGAGCGCCATGAAAGCCGGCGCATCGACAACCAGCTGCGCGGCCGTTCGGGCCGCCAGGGCGATCCCGGCGCCTCGAAGTTCTTCCTCAGCCTGCAGGACGACCTGATGCGCATCTTCGGATCGCAGCAGATGGACGCGGTGCTGCAGCGCCTCGGCCTCGAAAAGGGCGAAGCGATCTCGCATCCCTGGGTCAACAAGGCCCTCGAAAAGGCGCAGCAGAAAGTCGAAGCGCGCAATTTCGAGATGCGCAAGAACATCCTCAAATACGACAACGTGCTGAACGACCAGCGCAAGGTCGTGTTCGAGCAGCGCAAGGAGATCATGTCGGCCGACGATGTCGGCGACCAGATCGCCGACATGCGCCACGAAGTGGTCGACGAGCTCGTCGCGCGGCACATCCCCGAGAAGGCCTATGCCGAGCAGTGGGACGCCGTCGGCCTCGAGGCCGAAATCGAGAAAGTCTTCGACATCAAGCTGCCGATCGTCGACTGGACGAAGGAAGAAGGCATCGCCGAAGAGGAAGTCACCGAGCGCATCATGAGGGCGGTCGAGACGCGCGCCGCCGAGCGCACCGCCAATGCGGGCACGGACGTGATGCGCTACGTCGAAAAAGCGATCCTGCTGGAGACGCTCGACTCCGACTGGCGCGAGCACATCGTCAATCTCGACCATCTGCGCCAATATGTGGGCCTCAGAGGCTACGGCCAGCGCGATCCGCTCAACGAATACAAGAGCGAAGCCTTCACGCTGTTCGAAAACCTCCTGAGCAAGATGCGCACCGGCACGATCCGCCGCCTGATGCATCTGCAGATCAATGTCGAGCAGCCGCCGCCGTCCTTCGAGCGCAAGCCGATCGCGATGGAGGCGCATCACATCAACCCGCTGACGGGCGAAGACGAAGGTCTCAACCCCAACGGCGACGAGGGTGCGCAGCGCATCACGCGGCTGAAGGACGTGCCGATCAACCCCAACGATCCCAACACCTGGGGCAAGGTCCAGCGCAACGCGCCCTGCCCCTGCGGCTCGGGCCGCAAATTCAAGCACTGCCACGGCGCGCTGGTGTAAATCCAACGTCAGCTTCCTGACGCTCGATAATTCTGCGCGCATTCTTCCGCAGCGAAACGCATCGCGCTATCGTGCAGGCGGTTCGCTTGGGGGGCAGCGTGGGTATATGGGCGCGTAGCGGCATTCTGGCCGCGGCAGTGTTTTGTGCATTCTTTCACAGCGTAGCGTCTGCGGCCCCGCCGCCACTCGAAGCTTTCGCCGCATTGCCTGCAGCAAAGATGGCGAAGCTGTCGCCCGACGGTCATCGCCTGGCGGTCATCCGTCCGATGAACGGATTCGAGCAGGTCATGTTCCTCGATCTGACGACGCCCAACTCGACGCCCTATGTCGTCGGACAAGCCGGAGCGATGGCGAACCAGGTGATCTGGAAGGACGCCACGCACGCGATCTGCTTTTTCAAATCGAACGTCGAAGTCCGTCGTTCGACGGCAATCGTCGAGCGCAGGGCCGTCTTCGACATCGTATACGTCAAGAGCGTCGATGTCGGTGCGCACACCGAAGTGCAGCTGATGCCCGGCTCGCTCCAGGATACCGACGCGAACGACCCCGTCCATATCTACATGAAGGGCGTGCACAACCAAATCTACGGGCTGTTTCGAGTCGACATCGTCACCGGCAACGCCGAGCTGTTGCATGCGATGAGGCTCGACACGAGTTACATCACCAACGGATATGGCGCCTTCGTCGGCGTGATCCACGTAGACCGCGATCTGACCCGTCACGTTTTTGTCGACGACAAGGATATCCTGCAAATCGAGTCCAAAGGTGGGAGCGATCTCCAGCTCGTCGGGCTCACGGCCGGCGACAAGCTGGAGCTTGTCGAAGAAAAGCCTTCTGCGTTCGGGACCAAAGGGCTCTATGCCTGGACGCCCGCGGCAGGCGAAACGACGCTGTACGAAAACCCGAACTTCGACGTCGACGGCGTCCTTCATGACGAGCGCGACGGCCGCGTCATCGGCTTCTCGTACCAGGACGACCTGACTCACTGCCAGTTTTTCGACCCGGCTCTGGAACGCGTCCAGAGATCGCTGGAGAAAGCGTTTCCGGGTCAATCGGTCTGCGTCGTTTCTCACGACGTCGCGGGGTCCGCATTTGTCGTGGTCACTGATGGGCCGAAGAACCCGCCGACGCTGTCCCTCTACACGCCGGGCAATCATCAGGTGAATATCATCGAGAACGACTACGAAGGCCTCGGTCCGGACAATCTCGGCGACGTCAAAGTCTACAATTACAAGGCGCGCGACGGTCTCGACATTCATGCCTATCTGACGCTGCCGCCGGGACGCGCGGCGCAGAACCTCCCGCTTGTCGTCTTCCCACATGGCGGTCCGGAAGAGCGCGACAGCCTGGAGTTCAACTGGTGGGCGCAATTCATGGCGACGCGCGGTTACGCCGTTTTTCAGCCCAATTTTCGCGGCTCCGCCGGATATGGAACGAAGTTCATTCATGCCGGCGATGGAGAATGGGCGGGTAAGGTCCAATACGACGTCCAGGACGGCGTGCATAAGCTCATCGCCGACGGCATCGCCGATCCTAAACGGATCTGCATCGTCGGCGCGAGCTACGGCGGCTACATGGCGCTGGCCGGCGCCACTTTCTCGCCCGATCTCTACGCCTGCGCGATAAGCTATGCCGGTGTGTCGGACCTTCGATCGATCATTCGTCTGCCATTGTTCTGGGTGTCCGAAGGCATCTCCATCTGGAAGCGGCGCATCGGTGCGGACAAGGATTACGATAAGGCCGACGACGCATCGCCGGCCCAGTTCGCGAAACAAGTGAAGATTCCCATATTGCTGCTTCACGGGGATCGCGACACGACGGTGGCGTTCCAGCAAAGCGTCACCGAGAACGACGCGTTGAAGGAAGCCGGAAAGCAGGTCGAGTTCATCAAGCTTCAAGGCGACGATCACTACATGGAATTCGCAAGCACACGAATCCAACTGCTAAAGGAAGTGGACCGCTTTCTGGCAGCGCATATCGGCGACAAGGCACAGCAGGCTTCCGTCACGGCGCCCTAACCGTCCTTTGCCTCGCTCGCGTTAGGGCAAGGTCCAGCGCAACGCACCCTGCCCCTGCGGCTCGGGCCGCAAGTTCAAGCACTGCCACGGCGCGCTGGTTTGACGTTCGCCGTTGCGGCTCAACCCAAGCGTGTTGGTCCTTTTCCCGCGAAAACGCCCGCGATAGGGTGAGCACCTCTTGGGCTGGGGGCCTCATGTACAGCTATTGGCGCGCGCTGAGCGCGTTTGTTTTTGTGTTCGCGTTCACGCGGGCGTTGCCGACACTCGCTGCGCCACCTGTCGAGGCATTCGGCAGTCTGCCGGGCGTGGAGCTCGCGCGTCTGTCGCCGGATGGCAAACGTCTCGCCGTCATCAAGCCGGTCAACGGCCGCGAGAAGGTCGTGTTCCTCGATCTGACGCAGCCGAACTCAGCGCCTTACGTCGTCGGCATGGAAGGCGCTCTTGCGATGGATGTCTATTGGAAGAGCAATGACCGCGCGATCTGCATCTTCCACGCCAATCTGACGCCAAAATGGACGAAGGGCGTCAGCAGCTGGGCGCGCGCGGTCAGCGTGATGCCGTCGACGCAGACGGCCGTGCTCCTCATGTCGAACGCGCCTTTCTTCAGGGCCAACTTCAACGAGGGCTCGATCGCCGATATGGACGCCGGCGATCCCGATCATGTCCTGATGACCGAAGTCGACCGTTGGGACCGCGACTACATGCTCGATCTCTATCGCGTCGACCTCACGAACGGCTTCGCCGAGCTGGTGACCCACGGTACCACGAACACGGTCCGCTACATCGGCGACGGATACGGGCATGTCGTCGGACAAATCGAGCAGGGCTCCGATCTCGTCAATCATGTGATGGTCGGTGCGAGCGAAGTGTACAAGTACGATGTTCGCGGCGGCACCGCCTTCGAGATCGAAGGATTGACGATCGGGGCGAACCCCCAGGTCGCGGCCGAACGCCCCACCGCGACGGGTACGACCGGCCTCTATTCCTGGGGCAGCCCAGGCTCCGGCGTGCCGCTCTTCGAAAGCGCGGACTACGACGTCGACGACGTTCTGACTGACGAACGCAACGGCCGCGTCATC
>DATKON010000147.1:0-7465 GCA_035524575.1 Rhizomicrobium sp. | reverse complement strand
TTGGCTGGAATTTTACGGCAGCTATTCCGCCAACCACACGCGCTTCACGGAGCCCTTCGACGACGGCACCGGGCATCTCGGCAAATACATCACCGATGCGCCGGTGGCGACGGGATCGCTCGCCCTCTATCTCGACAATCTCGGGCCATGGAGCGGCGGTCTCGAATATCGCTATCTCGGCAATTATGCTTTGTCGTCGGGTCCCTGCGTGGATTCGGCCGCGGTCCACGATTTTCCCGGCGTCGCCACGTCCTGCGCCAACGCGCCGACGGCATCGGGACGGGTGAACGGCAAAGGCTTCGGCCAGCTCAATCTCGATGCGCATTACGCGTTTGCGCCAGCCTGGGCCGCCTCGCTCGGACTCTACAATCTCCTCAACACGCATGCGGCGGCGGCGGAGTTCTGGTATGTCGATCGCCTCAGGAACGAGGTCGCGCTTTACCCCGACGGCCGCGCCGGCGTTCACGAGCACCCGCTCGAGCCGTTGATGGTCCGAATATCGATATCGAAGATGTTTTAGCAGAGGGTGCCAGCGCACGCCTTTTTGGCTGGGGCCAAAAGAGCACTCGAACCTCCATGCCGCGAAGCGCCGGTATCTGAGACCAGTGCGTCTACCATGTGTGCTCGTCGACACGAGCGCCGGTACAGCCCCGACATCGCAATTCCCGTCAATACTGGCGACAGGATACACATTCCCCGAAGAAAGTCCGTTCGGCAGCATCTGCGCGCTGGTGAATAGGTATTGTGGCGCCGGATTGCGGCCGGATTTCCGCGAAAACGAGCTACTCGCAATACGGTCCCTTTTTCTTGAGCCTTCGATACGCGTTGTCCGACAGACCCAAACGGCGCCTGATTTTTCTTTGAAGTGCTCTCAGCAGAGGTGTTGTTCTTTCTCCGCAGCCTGTGCCCTCGAACACGTCGCCTGTTGATGGGTCCACATCAAAAAATCCGACCATGACACTGGCGCTCCCGGTGCCGTCCCACATGACGGCAAAGTTGTAATAGTCCGGGAAACTTGAATCGCGCGCTCCGCCCTTCACAGTAAGCCCGGGCGCCCGCCGACTCATGGAATCGAGCGACGCCAGGACGAGCTGCCGCGCTTCTGCCACCGTCACTTTCCTCCCATTCGCGTGGGCTGTGGACGAGACGGGTGCAAGGACCGCGAGAGCCAAAATGACAGCCGCGAACAGCGATCGGTTTGCCCGTCTTGTTGTTGAATCTGTTGAATGTCGCGACACGAGACCCATTCCCCAAACTCTCAGCACAATAGAATAAGGGGACAGCTTCACCAGCGGCGCACTCATTCGGGGATAAGTGCTCGGCATTTACCCACCTGGGCCATCCCGCTTGCCCTCCCCGCCCCGCCCCCCTATAAGCCGGGCTTTAATGCCTGAGCTGAACGACAGCCCGATTCTCCTCAACCGCCATCTTCTCGGCATCGACGGCCTTTCGGTCGGCGAGATCGAGGGCCTGCTCGATCTGGCGGGCGACTATGTGGCGCTCAACCGCGCGCCCGCCAAGAAACAGGCGCTGCTGCGCGGCCGCACGCTGATCAACCTTTTCTTCGAGGCCTCCACCCGCACGCAAAGCTCGTTCGAGCTGGCCGGCAAGCGGCTCGGCGCCGATGTCCTCAACATGTCGGTCCGGACCTCGTCCGTCTCCAAGGGCGAGACGCTGATCGACACGGCGACGACGCTGAACGCCATGCGGCCCGACATTCTCGTCGTGCGGCATCAGGATTCCGGCGCCGCCGAGCTGCTGGCGCGCAAGCTCGACTGCTCGGTCGTCAATGCGGGCGACGGCAGCCACGAACATCCGACGCAGGCGCTGCTCGATGCGCTGACCATCCGGCGCCGGCGCGGCCGGCTCGACGGGCTCGTCGTCGCCATCTGCGGCGACATCCTGCACAGCCGCGTGGCGCGCTCGAATATCGGCCTGCTGTCGAAGATGGGCGCGCGCGTGCGGCTTGTTGCGCCGAGGACGCTGCTGCCGGCGGAAGCCGCGCGCTGGGGCGTCGAGATCTTCACCGAAATGAAGGAAGGGCTCAAAGGCGTCGACATCGTGATGATGCTGCGCCTTCAGCTCGAGCGCATGGCGGGCGCCTTCGTGCCGTCGACCCGCGAATATTTCCGCTTCTACGGTCTCGACCGCGAGAAGCTCGCCCACGCCAAGCCGGGCGCCCTCGTCATGCATCCGGGCCCGATGAACCGCGGCGTCGAGATCGATTCCGCCATCGCCGACGACATCGAAGTCAGCGTCATCCAGGAACAGGTCGAGATGGGCGTCGCCATCCGCATGGCGGTGCTCGATGCGCTGGCGCGCGGCCTGCCGAGGGAAGGACGCAACGCGCCATGACGCGGACGGCCTTTATCAATGCACGCCTTCTCGATCCGGCGACGAAGCTCGATGCGCCGGGCGCGCTGCTGGTCGACGGCGAGATCATCGCCGATCTCGGGCCGCGCCTCTTCCACGATGCGAAGCCTGCCGATGCGAAGATCGTCGACTGCCAGGGGCTCGCGCTCGCGCCGGGCCTCATCGACATGCGCGTGTTCACCGGCGAGCCGGGCAGCGAATATCGCGAGACGCTGGCGTCGGCCAGCCGGGCGGCCGCCGCGGGCGGCGTGACGACGATGATCGTCATGCCCAACACCGATCCCGTCATCGACGAGCCGTCGCTGGTCGATTTCATCAAGCGCCGCGCCGCGGCGACGGCCAGCGTGCGCGTGCTGCCGATGGCGGCGCTGACGCGGGGCCTCGCGGGCCAGGTGATGACGGAGATGGGCCTGCTGATGGAAGCCGGCGCCGTCGCCTTCACGGACGGCGACCGCACCATCGCCAATGCGCGCATCATGCGCCGCGCGCTCGCCTATGCCTCGACCTTCGGCGCGTTGGTCGTCGGCCACGCCGAAGATCCCGATCTTGTCGAAGGCGCCGCGGCGAACGAAGGCGAATTCGCGACGCGGCTCGGGCTTCCCGCGGCGCCCGCGATGGCGGAGACCATCATCGTCGAGCGCGACGTGCGGCTCGTGGAACTGACCGGCGCGCGCTTTCACTTCGGGCAGGTCTCGACGCGTGCGTCGCTCGAAGTGATTGCGGCGGCGAAAGCGCGCGGGCTGCCGATCACCTGCGGCGTCTCCGCCCATCATCTGGCGCTCAACGAACTCGACATCGCGTCCTACCGCACCTTCCACAAGGTGAAGCCGCCGCTTCGTTCCGAAGCCGACCGCGCGGCGATGGTCGAAGGCGTCGCGGCCGGCATCATCGACGTCATCGTCTCGAGCCACGATCCGCAGGCCGCCGACACCAAACGGCAGACCTTCGCGCAGGCCGCCTTCGGCGCCGTCGGTCTCGAAACGCTGCTGCCCGCGGCGCTCGGGCTCTATCAGTCCGGCCATGCCGATCTGCTGGACGTGCTGGCGGCCATGACGACCGCCCCGGCCCGCATCCTGGGGCTCGATGGCGGCCGGCTGGCGAAAGGCGCGCCGGCCGATATTGTCGCTTTCGATCCCGACGAGCCCTTCGTGCTGCAGGCCGATACACTTCATTCCCGTGCGCACAACACCCCGTTCGACGGGCGGCGCTTTCAGGGACGCGTGCATATGACGTATGTTGCGGGGGCGCGCGTGTTCGACCGCGCGACTGCGACGGACGTCTGATGCTCGACACACTCAATGGCAACGACTGGGCGGCGGAAGCGCCGATCTTCCTCGCCGCGCTCATCTTCGGCTATCTGCTCGGCAGCATTCCGTTCGGGCTTCTGATCACACGCGCCTCCGGCGGCGGCGACATCCGCAAGATCGGCTCCGGCAATATCGGCGCGACGAATGTGCTGCGCACCGGCAAGCGCTGGGCCGCGGTCGCGACGCTTCTGTGCGACGGCGGCAAGGGCGCGGTGGCCGTGCTCGTCACGCAATATGCGCAAGGCAGCGATGCGGCGCTGTTTGCGGCGCTGGGCGCGTTCCTCGGCCATCTCTTTCCCGTATGGCTCAACTTCAAAGGCGGCAAAGGCGTGGCGACATTTCTCGGCGTGACGCTGGCGCTGGACTGGCGCGTCGGATTGTGCGCGCTGGCGACATGGCTCGTGGTGGCGATCTTCATGCGGATTTCCTCGCTGTCGGCGCTCGTCACAGCCGCGCTCGTGCCGGTCTATATGCTGCTGTTCGGCCACGGCGATTACGCAGCGCTCGAAGTCGTCCTCGCGCTCCTCGTCTTCATCATGCATCGCGAGAACATCCATCGTCTGATGAGCGGAACGGAACCGAAAATCGGCGCCACGTCCGCGCACGCGCCGTCGGGATGAGCGTCCCGGCCGACAGCGAGGCCGAACGCCGCGCGTGGCTTCGTCTCGCGCGCACGCAGAATGTCGGACCGGTCACCTTCCACGGACTGCTGGCGCGGTTCGGCTCCGCTCAGGCCGCACTTTCCGAAGTCCCGCGTCTTGCGCGCCGCGCCGGGGCCGAGAGCTTCGCGATCCCGAGCGACGTCGAGATCGATCGCGAGTTCGATCGCCTTGCGAAATTCGGCGGCCGCTTCGTCTGTTCGCGCGATGCGGATTATCCCCGAGGTTTGGCCGCGCTCGATGCCCCGCCGCCCGTCATTTCCGTCGCCGGCCGCGCCGAACTCCTCGCGCACGACATGATCGGCATCGTCGGCGCCCGCAACGCCTCGGCCTTGGGCAGAAAATTCGCGGGCCAGCTCGCCGGCGATCTCGGGCGCGCAGGCCTCGTCGTCGCCTCCGGCATGGCGCGCGGCATCGACACGGCCGCCCATGAAGGCTCACTCGCGACAGGCACCTGCGCGGTCGTCGCGGGCGGCATCGATGTCATCTATCCGCCGGAAAATGCGATCCTCTACGACCGCATCCGGAAAGAGGGCGTCATCGTCGCCGAGATGCCGTTCGGCCAGACGCCGCAGGCGCGCCACTTCCCGCGCCGCAATCGCATCATCTCCGGCCTCGCGCGCGGCGTCGTGGTGGTCGAAGCGGCGGAAGGATCGGGCTCGCTGATCACCGCCAATTTCGCGGCGGAACAGGGCCGCGACGTGTTCGCTGTTCCCGGCTCGCCGCTCGACCCGCGCGCCAAAGGCACGAACCGTCTGCTGCGCGACGGCGCCACGCTGACCGAGTGTGCAGACGACGTCATCGCCGTTCTCAACGCACAGCGCGGCGGCGTGCGCGAGCCCGGCGGGCCGCCTTCGGCACGCGCGCTGGACGATCGGGAGATCGATGGCCTTCGCAGGACGCTCGAGGAACTCCTCGGCCCCGCCCCCATTGAAATCGACGCGCTCATTCGCCAGATCGGGGCCGATCCGGCGTCGGTATTGGCGGCTCTGCTGGAGCTGGAGCTGGCAGGACGGCTGGAGCGCCACCCCGGCGGAAAGGTGTCTCAGGTCTGACGCGGCGGCCGTGATCGTCTTGAGGCCGTCACCAATCTTAAGTTGTTGTTGACCAAAGCAGACCGAGTATTTCCCTCCCAAGTTGAGATTTTGGCCGCAGTCGGCGTTGACAGCGTCCCGGCGCCTCGACCAGTGTCCGGCGCGTCGCAACGCAAGCCCGATTCGGCCTGTCTCGACGCGGCCACCTAAGAGCAAGCCCAGTCGCGCATGAACGTTCTCGTCGTCGAGTCTCCGGCCAAGGCCAAGACCATCAATAAGTATCTGGGCTCCGGCTATAAGGTGCTGGCGAGCTTCGGGCATATCCGCGACCTGCCTCCCAAGGACGGCTCGGTGAAGCCGGACGAAGACTTCTCCATGATCTGGGAGGTCGACGCCCGGGCCCAGAAGCGGATCAAGGACATCGTCGACGCGCTGAAAGGCGCGGACAAGCTGATCCTCGCCACCGACCCTGACCGCGAAGGCGAAGCGATCTCCTGGCATGTGCTCGAGGTCCTGAAGCAGAAGCGGGCGCTGTCGGGGACCAAGGTCGAGCGGGTGGTCTTCAACGCCATCACGCGCGCGGCCGTGCTCGATGCCATCGCCAATCCGCGCGACATCCACGAAGAACTGGTCGACGCCTATCTGGCGCGCCGCGCGCTGGACTATCTGGTCGGCTTCACGCTTTCGCCGGTTCTCTGGCGCAAGCTCCCCGGCTCGCGTTCGGCGGGCCGCGTGCAGTCGGTGGCGCTCCGCCTCATCTGCGAGCGCGAAGACGAGATCGAGGCGTTCAAGCCGCAGGAATACTGGACGGTCGATGCCGACATCCGCGCACCGACGGGCACATTCTCCGCGCATCTGACCCATCTCGACGGCAAGAAGCTCGACAAGCTCGGACTGAAAAGCGAAGCCGACGCCACGCGCGCGGTCGACGCGATCAGGGCCCGCAGCTTCAAGGTCGGCCAGGTCGAGACCAAGCCCGTCAAGCGCCATCCTTCGCCGCCGTTCATCACCTCGACGCTGCAGCAGGAAGCCTCGCGCAAGCTGGGGTTCGCGGCCAAACGCACGATGCAGATCGCGCAGCATCTTTATGAAGGCGTCGATGTCGGCGGCGAAACGGTCGGCCTCATCACCTATATGCGTACCGACGGCGTGCAGATGGCGGGCGAAGGCATCGCCGAAGCGCGCAAGACCATCGGCAAGCGCTATGGCGATCGCTACCTGCCCGGCGTCCCCCGCGCCTATTCGAGCAAGGCCAAGAACGCGCAGGAAGCGCATGAGGCCATTCGCCCGACCAGTTTCGAGCGTCTGCCAGAGCAGATGTCACGCTATCTCGAACAGGATGAGGCGCGTCTTTACGAGCTGATCTGGAAGCGCGCGCTGGCCAGCCAGATGGAAAGCGCCGAGCTCGAGCGGACGACCGTGGATGCGGTTTCCGACGATTCCAAAATCACGCTGCGCGCCACGGGCACCGTGACGCTGTTCGACGGCTTCCTCACGCTCTATCAGGAAGGCAAGGACGACGAGAGCGACGAAGACGGCGCCAGGCTTCCCAAGGTGAAGGACGGCGATCCGCTGTCCGTCGAGACGGTGAAGCCGGAACAGCACTTCACCGAACCGCCGCCGCGCTATTCCGAAGCGACGCTCGTCAAAAAACTCGAAGAGCTGGGCATCGGCCGCCCGTCGACCTATGCGTCGATCCTTTCGACCCTGCGCGACCGCGGCTATGTGCGGATGGACCGCAACCGGTTCATCCCGGAGGACAAGGGCCGTCTCGTCACCACCTTTCTCATCAATTTCTTCAACCGCTATGTCCAGTACGACTTCACGGCGGATCTGGAAGAGAAGCTCGACGAAGTCTCCGACGGGAAGCTCGGCTGGAAGGCGCTGCTGCGCGATTTCTGGAAGGATTTCTCCGCTGCAATCGACGACACCAAGGAGCTGAAGACTTCCCAGGTCATCACCGCGCTCGACGCGATCCTGGGGCCTCACATCTTCCCGCCGGCGGCGGATGGCGGCGATCCGCGCAAATGCCCGAACTGCGGCAACGGCCGTCTGGGCCTCAAGCTCGGACGCTTCGGCTCGTTCGTCGGCT
>DATKON010000146.1:0-15139 GCA_035524575.1 Rhizomicrobium sp. | reverse complement strand
ACATCCGCCTGGAGTTCCTGCACGCCGCCGTCTTCGATGTTCTTTATGCCATGAGCGTGATCGTCACCTTCGTGGCGATCGAACGCATCATCTTCTTCGCGCTGGCGAGGAGCCATGCGCTCCGTCTCGAGCGCGCGCTGAAGCCGGGCGTGCGTTCCTTTGACGAGGTTCCGAAAGGGCTGCTGAATTCCCGCCAGCCGGCCGCCGTCGCCATCGACGAGGTCCGCGCGCGCGGCGTCGACATCAAATCGCGCGGCGACCTCGAGGATGCCACCGACACCGCCTATATCCATGCCAAGTACCGCCTCAAGCAGAATATGTGGCTGCTCGACACGATCATCACGGCGGCGCCGTTGCTGGGCCTTCTGGGCACGATTCTCGGCATTATCGACACCTTCCGGACGCTGGCCCAGTCGGGCATCTCCGATCCCTCGGCCGTGTCGAAAGGCATCGGCGTGGCGCTGTTCGCGACCGCAGTCGGCATCGCCACGGCCCTCTATGCGCTTCTGTTCCACAATCTGTTCCAGGCGCAAATGGCCCGCATCCTCGACATCATCCGGATCATCCTGATGCGCATCGGCTTCGTGCAGCGTTAACCTCGCCGCTTGCGGGGTTTGGGAAGCCTTGTCTAAAAGGGGCCGGACGAGCCCAGGGCGATTCGCGCCCTCCCGGAGACAAGCGGCGTGCCAAACCCCATTCTCTGGCTCCTGCAGGAGCTGATCAGCCTTTACTGGTGGGTCATTATCATCGCCGTGGTCATGAGCTGGCTCGTGGCCTTCGGCGTGGTCAACACCTTCAACCCCTTCGCGCGCAGCATCGTTCGCTTCCTCGACGCGGTGACAGAGCCGGTTTTCCGCCAGATCCGCCGCATCGTTCCGCCCATCGGCGGCCTCGATCTTTCGCCGCTGATCGTGCTTATCCTGCTCGAGTTCCTGAGCATGTCGATCGATTACGTCTATTTCCATTATATCGCGGTCTGAGGCGGAGAAATGTGGTCGCCCGGGAGCGGGCGACGGGATGGTGGCAATGGCGGCCAAGGTCATCGACGGCAAGGCCTTCGCGGCGAAGCTTCGTGCGCGTCTGGCGGAAGAGACCGCGCGGCTGAAGCGCGAGCACAATCTCGTGCCGGGTCTCGCGACGGTTCTCGTGGGCAACGATCCTGCGAGCGAGATCTATGTGCGCAACAAGGGCAAGGCGGCGCGCGATCTCGGCTATCACTCCGTCAATGTGCCGATGTCCGCGGACGCGAGCGAAACCGAAGTGCTGGCGCAGGTGCGCGCGCTGAACGACGATCCCGCGGTGCACGGCATCCTGGTGCAGATGCCGCTGCCGAAGCAGGTGCGCGAAGCTGCAGTGCTCGACACGCTCGATCCTGCGAAGGACGTCGATGCGCTGACGCCGGCCAATGCCGGTCTGCTCTTGAGCGGGCGCGCGAAGCTCGTCTCGTGCACGCCTCTGGGCATGATGATGCTCTTGAAGGAAACGCTCGGCGATATCGCCGGGATGGACGCGCTCGTCATCGGCCGTTCGCTCCTCTTCGGCAAGCCCGCAGCGCAGCTGCTCCTCGCCGCCAATGCGACCGTGACGATGGCGCATTCGAAAACGCGCGATCTGCCGGCGGTTTCGCGCCGCGCCGATATCCTGGTGGCCGCGATCGGCAAGCCCGAATTCGTGACGCGCGACTGGATCAAACCGGGTGCCACCGTCATCGATGTCGGCATCAACCGCGTGCCGACGGGCGATGGAAAAACCAAGGTCGTCGGCGATGTCGCTTATGCGGAAGCGGCGGAAGTGGCTGGCCACATCACGCCGGTGCCGGGAGGCGTCGGCGCCATGACGATCGTCTGCCTGATGCGCAACACGATGATCGCTGCCTGCGCGCAGCGCGGCATCCCGCCGCCGGTGTTGTAGCGACATCAACATTCCGTCATCACCCCGGATGCCGCGCGAAACGCGCGTCCCCGGATGATGATGAAATGAGTGGGAATTGTTGAAGGGAAATTCTTCTAGCCCTGCTGACTGGCAATCTCATTCTTCAGATCGCCGGCAATTGCGTTCGCGCCGGATTCATCGTCATAGGCTTTGACAAAGCGGCCCTCAGGGTCGAGGAGATAGATCACGCTCGAATGGTCCATCGAATAGCCGCCGCCTTTCAGCGGATGCCTGGCATAGTAGACGCGATAGCTGTGCGCGATGGCGGCGATCGCCGCCGGGGAGCCGGTAAGACCGATGAAACGGGGACCGAACTGGGCGACATAGGTCTTCATCACGGCCGGCGTGTCGCGCGCAGGATCGATGGTCACGAACACCGGAACGACGCGTGCCGCATCGGGCCCAAGCTTGGTCAACGCGGCTTCCATCAGGGCCAGCGTCGTCGGGCAGACATCCGGACAATAGGTGTAACCGAAGTAAAGCAGCACCCACCGGCCCCGAAGGTTGCGGTCGGTGAAAGGGTGCCCGTTCTGGTCGGTCAGTGCGAAGGGCCCGCCGATGGCCGCAGGTCCGCCCGCGGGCGTCAGGGTGTCGCCCAGGCGCCAAAGGAAAATGCTCAGTCCGGCCGCCAGGGCGAGCGCGCAAAGAAGCAGGACGGTTGAAATTCGCCGCATCGAGCACCAAGACAGCTGTGGCCGCCGATTGATAGAGTATCCGCCGGCCGCATCAAGGAGCCATGACGCCTCGTCCCTCATGAATCTGACACTCACCACACGCTGGTGGCGCACCTGGAAAGGCGACCGCGACACCGACAGCTTCTCGGTATCCTCTCTTGCACGCGGACGCGTGCGCCTCAGGACGCTGAACAATCTGCGATGGCTCGCCATTGCCGGGCAGTCTGCGACTCTGTTCCTCGTGCATTTCGGACTGAATTATAAATTGCCGTTCATAGAATGTGCGGTGGCGATCGCGATGAGCGCGGCGCTGAACATCGTGCTGTCCATCCTCTATCCGGCGCCGCACCGTCTTACCAATCGCGAGGCGACCTTCTATCTTGCCTACGACATCGTTCAGCTGGCGGCGCTGATTTATTTGACCGGTGGCATCGCCAATCCGTTTGCACTGATGTTCCTGGCGCCCGTCGTCATCGCTGCGTCGACGCTCGATCTCGGCAACACGCTGATCCTCGCCGGGCTCGCATTCGCTGCGGTGTCGACGATCGCCGTCCGGCATGCGCCGCTGCCATGGGCGGCGAACGAGCCGCTGCCGCTGCCGCCGCTTTATCTTGTCGGCATCTGGACGTCGCTCGTGATCGGCATCGGCTTCATGTCGATCTATGCCTGGCGTATTGCCAGCGAAAGCGCGCGGATGCAGGCGGGACTTTCCGCGACGCAGCTGGCGCTGGCGCGCGAGCACAGGCTGGCCTCGCTCGGTGCGCTCGCCACCGCCGCCGCGCATGAACTCGGAACGCCGCTCGGCACCATCGCCGTCGTCGCGCGCGAGCTCGAACGCGCACTGCCGCAGGATTCTCCCGAAGCCGAAGACGTGCGACTGCTGCGCGCCCAGGCCGAACGTTGTCGCGGTATTCTCACGCGGCTGGCGAGACCGGAAGAAAATGCGCTCGATGCCGCCAATCGCCTGCCGCTGGGCGCGCTGCTCGACGAGATCGCGAACGATTATCGCGGCGGAGATGTCGAGATTACCGTGGCGCTGGAGCCGGGCGGGGATACCGAGCCGAAAGTCTGGCGCGTGCCGGAATTGATTCACGGTCTCGGAAATATCGTAGCAAATGCTGCGGATTTCGCATCGACGCGCGTGCGCATCGAAGCGCGGTGGACGATGGCGGATTTGCGCATTTTAGTCGAAGACGACGGGCCGGGCTTCGCGCCGGAAATCCTCGAGCGCATCGGCGAGCCCTATGTCACCTCCCGTCCCGGCAGTTATGCGCTTGGCGAGACGCAACTTTCTCCGAACGATGCCTTCACCGGACAGCACGGCATGGGGCTCGGCTTTTTCATCGCCAAGACGCTGGTGGAGCGGACCGGGGGCAGCGTCCGCGCGCGGAATCTACAAGACGGCGGGGCCCGGGTGACGCTGCGCTGGCCGCGCGGCGGCATCGATGGCGAGCGGCAACCGGGTTCTGCCATCGCCGGCTGAGGCCCGATCGGATGTAACTAAGTCTATCAGCCACTTGCCCTCGCGCGCCGGTGGCGCTATTGGCCCCCCCTTGAGGTGACCAAATGACGCTTGCCCCCCCAACCGACGAACGCACGCTCCTGATCGTGGAGGATGACCGCCCGTTCCGCGAGCGCCTGGCGCGTGCAATGGAAGCGCGAGGCTTCGCCGTCGTCATTGCCGAGACCGTTGCGCAAGGCGTAGCGCGCGCGAAGGAATCGCCGCCGTCTTATGCGGTCGTGGATCTGAAGCTCGACGACGGCTCGGGCCTCGATGTCGTGGAAGTGATGCATGCCGTGAAGCCGGACGCGCGCGTCGTCGTGCTGACGGGCTTCGGCAACATCGCGACCGCCGTCGCGGCTGTGAAATACGGCGCCATCGACTACATCCCGAAGCCCGCGGATGCGGACGACATTCTGGCCGCGCTGCTTGCACCGGCGGGACACAAGCCCAAGCCGCCCGAAAATCCCATGTCGGCCGATCGCGTGCGCTGGGAGCATATCCAGCGCGTCTATGAGCTCTGCGGCCACAATGTTTCGGAGACCGCGCGGCGCCTCAACATGCATCGCCGCACGCTGCAGCGGATCCTGGCCAAGCGCAGCCCGCGCTGATCCGTGCGCCATGAGCGGCGAGAGCCAGCAGCAGCCGAAGACAAGCTTCGCCGGAAAGGGCGTCTACCCCGTCCAGCATGCGCACTGGCTCGTCAATCCGCTGCGCAACCTTGTTGGTCCGGCGTCGCGCGTCGTGTCGCGTCTCGACCTGAAGCCGCGCGATCAGGTGCTCGAAATCGGTTGCGGTCCCGGCTATTTCAGTGTGCCCGTTGCACGACGAGTCCCGCAAGGAAAGCTCGTGCTGTTCGACCTGCAGCCCGGCATGATCGAACTGGCGCGCAAGCGACTGCTTGCGCAGCGACTGACAAACTTCGAATGCCACACGGGCAGTGCGACCGCGCTTCCCTTTGCGGACGCATCGTTCGACGTGGCCTTCATGGTGACAGTGCTGGGCGAAGTGGGCAATCGCGACGCCCGCGCCGCTGCCGTTCGCGAAGCCGCGCGTGTCCTTAAGTCGGGAGGGCTCTTCTCGGTTACCGAGCAATTCGGCGATCCCGACTATGTTCGCGTTCCCGAATTGGAGGCCTATGCGAGCGAGACGGGACTTCGGGCCGTGCACCGATACGGCCCGCGCTTCTTCTACACCTACAATTTTCGCAAGGCGTGACGGCTATTGCCCGTCGAGCTCCTTGAGCATCTTCTTCGGCACCATGGCCCGCCAGCGGCGTTCGAGCAGGGACCGCAGCGTCGCCGCATCGAGCTTTTCGAGCCGCGCCAGGACATCCGGATAGTTCTTGTAGTGATCGGTGATGTGGAAGGTGCGCGGCTCGGCCTCGATCAGCATGTCGCGCTCGTCGATCGAGTCCACATGCAGCACCGCAGAATTGTCCTCCTTGCGCAGCCGCGTGAAGAACTTGTCGAGCAGCAGGATCGACGGCATGCCGTAGGATGTGCCTTCGCGCGTGCCTGGAAACGACAGCGCGATCTTCCTGAATTGCGCCGCGGTAAGCCCGCTCGCGGCTTTCGTCTTCGGTTTCGCCGAACGCTTTGACTTCGGGGGTGCTTTTGCTTTCGCGGTGGGCGTCTTCTTCATTCCTGCGGTTCTCCAAGGACGCGCGCCGTGTCCTGGGCGATTTCGAGCGCGAAGTTAAGACGCTCGGCGGCGACGCGCGCGAAGCTCAGGGTGACGGCCTTGCGCCGGCTGGCATGCAGCGTCGCAACCGGCGACGGACGCACGATGGCGCCGCCATAACGGTCGGCGACGATCAGGCCCGTATCCGCCGGCACAAGCTCGTCGGGAAAATCCGGCGGGATCGCGAAATAGAACAGCTCGCAGAATTCCAGATATTCCGGCCATTTGATGTCCTGCTTCAGATCGCCGATCGCAACCTTGATCTCCACGCCCAGCATCGTGCCGTCCGGGCCCAGCGCGGCGATGTCGAGCCGGCGCCCGTTGGCGAGCGTGAATTCGAGGATGGGGCTGAAGCCCTGCTGCAGCAGAAGCCGGCTCACGCCGCGCGCCACATCCTGTGCGGTGATGGTCATGGCGGCATAGGAACATTCCGGGAACGCTCCGTCAATCCTGCGCAAAAGGCTGCAACACGGAGGCATGGTGTCTCCGTGCTGAAAAAACAAAAAGGCCCGGACGATGCCGGGCCTTTTCGGTGCGGAACTGTCTGGATGATTACTCCGCCGCGATGCGGACGATCTTTGCGCTGTCGCCGAAATTCACCGACTGGAGGAACTTGATGCCTTCCTCGGCGATGTCGTCGCCGACCATGCGCTCGCCTTCGGCCTTGAGGCCATCCATGTCGACATACATGCCGTAGAAGGATCGCGTGCGGTCGGTGATGATGCCGGCGTTGAGCAGCGTCTTTATGAGAACGCGGAAGATATCGGCCGATTCCTTCATCCGCTCGCGGCGGTGGTCATCGGTGAAGGCTTCCTGGATCGCGGCCATCGCCTCTTCCCAGTGAATGCCGACTTCGGCATAGACGCTCTTCATCTGCTCCGGATTGATGAGATTGAAGAGCAGCGTCTGGAAGCATTGCGCCGCCCAGTCTTCGACGATGTTGTGTTCTTCCGGCGACAGCTTCGGGATCGTGCGGTCGGCCCAGATCTTTCCGAACTTGTGATGGAAGGCTTCGTCCGTCATCACGAGCTGGCAGAGCTTCACCAGCAAGGGATCGTTCGACTTCTGATAAAGCGTCGCGAAGGCGCCCATGGCGAGACCTTCGACCAGCATCTGCATGCCGATGATTTTTTTGTAGACCTCGGGAGCCAGCACGATCTCGGTCAACAGCGTCTGGAGCGTCGGGCCGCAGGGAAGCGGTGTGCCCCAGCGCGCCTTGATGTAGGCGGCGAAGGCCGTGACGTGACGGGCTTCTTCGCGCGTCTGGTTGGCGGCGTATTCCTGCGCACCGGGATCGCGCAGGATGTGGCAGAGCGAGGCCGACAGCGCGAGCGCGCCCTGTTCGCCGTGCAGGATCGAGGACAGCGACCAGCGCGCGGACTGGTTCGCGAAATGGATCTGCTTCTCGCGCGAGAGGCTTTCGCCCAGCTTGGTCGAGAAGATCGGGAAGAAATCGTTGGGCAGGATCTGCTGCGTCTTCGTGTCGAACGGCGCCGTGAAGTCGATGTACTTCTTGTCGAGCGGATCCCAGAAATGGTCGTGCGTCGCCGAGATGATCTTGTCGAACGCCGTGGAGCGCCTGCCGTAGCGCTCGACGTCCAGCATGGACGGGAAATCGTCCGGCGCCACCGCATCGTAGGCGTTGTCTTTGGTGATCTGCGCCATGCACGTCTCCCGTTTGCCGAAGGTGCGGCAATTATGACTATGGCGTCAGGAAAGTCAATGAAAATGACGCAAGTGTCAACAATTGTGACTCGGCGTCAAGATTTTGATTTTAATAGATATTTCACCTTGCCAAGTGCCTCCGGCAGCTTGGCGAGGAAAGCTTCGGCGCGCAGATGCGGGCCGTCGCCTTTGTGGAAGCCCACCAGCAGATCCGGCACCACGCCACCGGTCGCATAGCGGCCGCCTTCCGGCAGATCGCAGACATCGGGGAGGACCAGCACCGCGCCGCTGTGCGTCAGCGTCGTCGAGGTGCCGCCGTCGGTGTGTCCACCCACCGCACCGGCCGTCGGCTCGCCCATGATGAGGGCCGCGTGATTGCTCTGCAGTTCGTAGGCGAAGCGCTCCGACGACGACCCCGCGCCGCCGTCGACCAGCACGATCAGCGGTCCGCGCCAGAGACCCTCCGTGTACTGATATTCCATGGGAATGAACACGAGCGGCGCCCACGGCTTGCCGCGCAGCGTTTCGGGGTCGGCGGAGGCGAGAAAGCCCGTCTGATAGAGACCTTCGCCCAGCCATGAACAGGCGGGAAGTTTCTTTTCCCAGAGCGGCGAAGAATCGCAAGGCTTCGCAGCCGTGTATACCTTTGCGGCGGCCTCTTCGGCGTAGCCAAAAAGCATTTCACGATCCTTCGGCGCGGCACTTTCGATAGCCTTGCGCAGATTGTTCGCGAGATCGGTCCACTTCTTCACCCAATGCGGCCCGCGCACGAAACCGTAACGCGGCGAGACGAGACGGATCGTCGTCAGCATGCGTGCCGCCGCATCCGCCCATTCCGAGCCGCCGCCATTGTCGGCCACGTCGACAAGGAGCGTGTCGATCTTCGCCTCTTCCAGCGCTTTGACCTGCGTGATGAAGTCTTCGTTCAGGCGCGCCTGCGTCCAGTCGTCGATCTTGTCGGAGCAGGCATCGTCGCACGGTTTGTCCGGGGGAATGGCGAGCGCCGCCAGCGCTGCCGTGCAATAGGCCGGCCGGAACGACGGGTGGAACAGCTTGATCTTGATCACGCCGACGCGGGTGTGGCCGCTGGTGATGATGCCGATAGGAAAGGCGCCAGACTGGGGCGTCTCGATCGGGACATAACCGTTGGCATACGCAGCCAGAGGTCTCGCGGCGCGCGCAGGATCAAAGCCTGCACAGGGCAGCGGCCGCGTATTCGCATTCGCTGCGGCCGCCTTATGCGCGGGCCAATGAAGTTCGGTGTGTCCGTCACCGAGACGGCGGATCAAACGATCGAACGCCGCGCGCGCATCGGCGTCGCTGTTGGCGGACTCTATGCGCTCCTGCGTGTCGGCAAAAAGTGCGGAAAGATCGACTTCGTGATCGAACACGGCCCATTCGAAGTTCGCATAGCCGGTCGAAAAGGCGTGCTTCATTTGTGCCAGATCGTCGAGCCAGGGTTTGGGGTCGTACGCCGATTGCGCAAAAGCATTCGAGGCTCCCGCGACCAGAAGCGCGAGCGCGAGCAGGACAGGACGCATGGTTCACCCCCGGCGATGCCAAAAAATTGGCATAGCGATTTGTGTCCGTCAATCGCGGGTCACTGCTCGCATCGTTATTCTCCCGCCAGGGTGCCTTTGGTCGAGGCCGGCTGGCCTTCGAGCCGCTCGTCCGGCGCAAAGGCCATGCGCAGCGCCCGCGCCGTCGCCTTGAAGCAGCTCTCGACGATGTGGTGGCTGTTTTCGCCGTAGAGATTTTCGAGGTGCAGGCAGAGGCCGGCATGCTGCGACAGCGCCTGGAACCACTCCTTGAACAACTCGGTGTCCATCTCGCCGAGCTTCGGCTGCGGGATCTTCACCTTCCAGATGAAATAGGGCCGGTTGGAGACGTCGACCGCGGCGCGCGTCAGCGTCTCGTCCATCGGAATGAGCGCGGAGCCGAAGCGCATGATGCCCGCGTAATCGCCCAGCGCCTTCCGGATCGCTTCGCCGATGACGATCGCGGTGTCTTCCGTCGTGTGATGGAAATCGACGTGAAGATCGCCTTGCGCGCGGACTTTCAGATCGATCATCGAGTGGCGGCCGAAGCTCTCGAGCATGTGGTCGAGGAAGCCGATGCCGGTATCGATATCGCAATCGCCCGAGCCGTCGAGATCGAGCGAGACGGCGATCTCGGTCTCGCGGGTTTTGCGTTCGACGGTGGCGGTGCGCATGCTCATATCCCACTTCTGCAATCAGGGGTATTATAGCAATCGATTGGGGCTGTCGAAGGGGTGGGCGATGGGGCGGTACAGCGCGAGTGCAGTGTCCTTATTCCTCATAGCCGGCATCGGGATGGCCGCCGCCGAGGATGTGCCGCCGCCGGATGTCGAAAAGGTCTGCGCCGCTCGGGCCTGTCGCGCGGGCGGATACGAGGCCGTCGTGTTCGTCGACGCGGAGCGCTACACGACGATCCCGGTGTCGCATTCGCCCTACATCCTCGACGATGGGTCGGTGCTGGTTTTCCCGGGCGAGACCATTGCCGTCCAGTTCTCCCCCAATGGCGACACGCTCGGCGCGCCCGTCGCGGTCAAGCGCTATGCCCCGCATCTTCCCGCCCTCATCGTCAAAGAGGACGGCGCGCAGCCCGAAGACAATCCGGACGATGCAACGCTGCCCGTGATCAAGGAGAATCTCCCGGCCGACGAGGCCGCGAAGCTGCCGCCCAACTCGCTGCTGATCTCGTACGGCCAGCTCAAGAAAATCGGCGACCACGGAATGGAACTCATTGTCGAACAGAATTTGCCGCAGACCATCAAGCTCGGCGCCGTCGTCGCCGAACTCGCGCCGGGCGGCTACAAGCAGCATTACACGTCGACCTGCCCGATCATGCCGAAGATGTCGGGAAACGAGATGTGGCCGAACGCGCTCGGCCCGATCGTGCTCGGCAAATTCCACTTTTTGGCGGCGGGCAATTCATTCAGCTGCGAATGACGGCGAAAGCGCAAATGCGCGCGTGACCGGCGCGCATCCGTAAACTCCCAGCACATCGAGCGCGCGCGTCTTCGGACAGGCGTTCAGGACGACGCGGCTGGTGGCGTTGGCGATGGGCGGGACGAACCAGGCGAAGCCGTCGTTCACGGCGCGCGCATCGAGCGACAGCGCGCAGGCCAGACGCTCGGGGCTGTCCTTGGAGCGCGGATGCCAGGTCTTTGCCGTCGTCTTCAAATGCGACTCGAAATGATTGGAGGCGCAGACGCGGTCGCCTTCGATCTCGCGCACGGCAAATACGTCTTCGACGCGTTCGATCACGCAACCCTCGCCCATGCCGGCCAGGATGAAGATTGCAGGCACCGCGATCGGCGTCTCGCACAGCATGCGCCTCGCAGCAGCGTAGTCGCGCGCCGTCTCGAACACGTGCCGCAAAAGATGCGCCGCCGGCAGGCCCGTCGCAGCTTTCGCCGCAACCCGGTTCTTCACCCAGTCGCCGGCCATCGTGCGGCCGTAACCGCGCATCGGCGCCTGATTGATGGCCGCCGCAAAGCGTCCCGGCGCCATCGCGTGATAGATGCCGCTCATCGCCGGCCAGGTCACGTTGTAGAAATCGCCGGCGGGCCCGGACTGATGCGCCACGATGAGGTGCTCGCCGAGTGCGGGGAATTTCCAGTCGAGTACGCGGCGCAGCACGATATCGCCCTCGATGCGAAACGCGCCGCTCGTGCAGCCCCATTCGAAGCAAATGTTGAGCGTCGTCACGCCCTCGATTCCGAGGACGGATTCGAACGCGAGGATCTCATCGCGATAGGGGTTATTCGCGCGCTCGAGCCAGGCGCGCGAGGCGCGATCCATGAACGGGAAAGCCGCCCTGGCGCCAAGTTCGGAGGCCAGGCCGAAGGTCCGCGTTGTCGCCTTCGCAAGCGCCCGCGCCCTGTCGGGAAAGCGTTCCAGAAGCGCGACGGGCGTCGCACCGCGGATGTCGATGAACGGGATGTCGGGAAGCACGTTCTTTCCGGAGCCTTGGCCAGTCCTTATATAGTCCCGGTTATGGCCCAAAAAACTCCCGAGGAGCGCTGGCGCTCCACCACCATTCTCTCCGTCCGCAAGGGCGGCAAGGTCGTCATCGCCGGCGATGGACAGGTGACGCTCGGCGCCACCGTGATGAAGGCCAACGCGCGAAAGGTCCGCCGCCTCGGCAAAGGCGACGTGATTGCGGGCTTCGCCGGTGCGACCGCCGACGCCTTTGCGCTGTTCGAGCGGCTCGAATCCAAGCTCGAGCAGCATCCGGGCAACCTCGCGCGGGCCTGCGTGGAACTCGCCAAGGACTGGCGCACCGAGCGCTATCTGCGCCGCCTGGAGGCGATGATGGTGGTGGCGGATGCGAAGACCTCGCTGATCCTGTCCGGCACCGGCGATGTGGTGGAGCCGGAAGACGGCGTCGCCGGCATCGGCTCGGGCGGGCCGTTCGCGCTGGCCGCCGCGCGGGCGCTTCTGCCGCTCGACCTGCCGGCGGAAGAGATTGCCCGCCGCGCGATGAAGATCGCGGCCGACATCTGCATTTACACAAACGATAATCTCGTCATCGAAAGCATCGCATGAGCTTCACGCCTCGGGAGATCGTCTCCGAACTCGACCGTTTCATTGTCGGCCAGGCGGACGCCAAGCGCGCCGTCGCCATCGCGCTCAGGAACCGCTGGCGAAGGCAGCAGCTGGGCGCCGAGCTGCGCGAAGAGGTTCTCCCGAAGAACATCCTGATGATCGGCCCGACCGGCGTCGGCAAGACCGAGATTTCCCGCCGCCTCGCCAAGCTGGCGCAGGCGCCGTTCCTGAAAGTGGAAGCGACGAAGTTCACGGAAGTCGGCTATGTCGGCCGCGACGTGGAACAGATCGTGCGCGATCTCGTCGAGATCGGCATCGCGCAGCTGCGCGACCGACGCCGCAGGGACGTGCAGGCGCAGGCCGAAGATCGCGCCGAGGAGCGCATCGTCGATGCGCTGACCGGCGGCAGCACCAATTCCTCCACGCGCGAAAGCTTCCGCAAGCGGCTCCGCACCGGCGAAATCGACGACAAGGAGATCGAGCTCGAGATGCGCGAGTCCGGCGGCGGCCAGCCGATGTTCGAAATCCCGGGCATGCCGGGCGCGCAGATCGGCATGGTCAATCTCTCCGACATGCTGGGCAAGGCCTTCGGCGGACGGCCGAAGAAGCGCCGCGTGACGGTGGCCCAGGCGCGCGAGCCGCTGATCGCGGAAGAAGCCGACAAGCTCCTCGACAACGACGCCATCACCCGCGACGCCATCGATGTGGTGGAGCAGAGCGGCATCGTGTTCCTCGACGAGATCGACAAAATCTGCGCGCGCAGCGAGTACAAGGGCGGTGGCGATGTCAGCCGCGAAGGTGTGCAGCGCGATCTTCTGCCGCTGATCGAAGGCACGACGGTCGCTACCAAGCACGGCAGCGTCAAGACCGATCACATTCTCTTCATTGCGTCCGGCGCGTTCCACACCGCCAAGCCGTCCGATCTACTCCCCGAGCTGCAGGGGCGTCTGCCCATTCGTGTGGAATTGAAAGCGCTCAGCCGCGACGATTTCCGCCGCATCCTCACCGAACCCGAAGCGAGCCTTATCAAGCAATATGTGGCGCTGATGGAGACCGAAGGCGTGAAGCTCGATTTCACCGAGGACGGCATCGGCGCCATCGCCGATATCGCGGCGCAGGTGAATGCAACCGTCGAGAATATTGGTGCGCGCCGCCTGCAGACGGTGATGGAACGCGTGCTGGACGATGTCAGCTTTTCCGCCAGCGAGCGCAGCGGCGAGACCGTCACCATCGACCGCGGCTACGTGCTCAGCCGCGTCGAGGAACTGGCGAAGGACCAGGATCTGTCGCGGTTTATTTTGTAATTCCCGGGAGCGCGGGCGCCTCGCCCGCATCGCGACGCGTCGACGGTGTTTGCGGGCGAGGCGCCCGCGCTCCCAGGACAGTTGACCCCCCGCCAATTCCTTGCGACAGAGGGGCCGAATTCGGTCGAGGGCCTGACGATGTCGATGTCCAACTATCTTTTCACCAGCGAAAGCGTGTCCGAGGGGCATCCCGACAAGGTCTGCGACCGCATTTCCGACGAAGTTGTCGATCTGTTCTTCCGCGAAGGACCCAAGAGCGGCCTGTCGGAATGGGACATCCGCGCCGCCTGCGAGACCATGGCGACGACCAACCGCGTGATCATCGCGGGTGAGACGCGCGGTCCCAAGCACATCATGGAAGACACGATCGTGGAGGTCGCCCGCAAGGCGATCAAAGACATCGGCTATGAACAGGACGGCTTTCACTGGCGCCACGCGAATATCGAAGTGCTGCTGCACGCGCAGTCGCCGCACATCGCGCAGGGTGTCGACGCGACCGGCAACAAGGACGAAGGCGCGGGCGACCAGGGCATCATGTTCGGCTACGCCTGCCGCGAAACGCCGGAGCTGATGCCGGCACCGCTTCTCTACAGCCACAAGATTCTCCGCCTGCTCGCCGAAGCGCGGCATGCAGGCAAGGAGCCGAAGCTCGGTCCGGATGCGAAGAGCCAGGTGACGCTGCGCTATGTGAACGGCAAGCCGGTGGAAGCGACGCAGATCGTGCTCTCGACGCAGCACCTCGACGAGAAGATGACCTCGGAGGATGTGCGCGCCGTCGTCGAGCCCTATATCCGCAAAGCGCTGCCGAAGGACTGGATCACGAACGACACAGTCTGGCACGTCAATCCGACCGGCGCCTTTGTGGTCGGCGGTCCCGACGGCGACTGCGGTCTGACGGGCCGCAAGATCATCGTCGACACCTACGGCGGCGCGGCCCCTCATGGCGGCGGCGCGTTCTCCGGCAAGGATCCGACGAAGGTCGACCGTTCGGCCGCCTATGCCGCGCGCTATCTTGCGAAGAACGTCGTGGCCGCGGGCCTCGCCGACCGCTGCACGATCCAGATTTCCTACGCCATCGGCGTCGCCGATCCGCTCTCGCTCTATGTCGATTGCCACGGCACGGGGAAGATCGACGAAGAAAAGCTCGCCGCCGTGTTGCCGGAACTGATGAGTCTCAAGCCGCGCAAGATCCGCGAGCATCTGAACCTCAACAGGCCGATCTATGCGCGTACGGCGGCTTACGGCCATTTCGGCCGCGAGCCCGATGCCGACGGCGGTTTCTCATGGGAACGCACCGACATCCTGGCGCCGCAGCTCAAGCGGGCGTTTTGATTTACGCGCGTCTCGGCGACAAAATATGTGTCATGGCCCGCAAATGCGGGCCACCCAGGTGACGTTTGCGCGTTCGTCAAAAGAACTGTCGCATTTATCTGCCGAAATTTTCTTCGCCTTCAACTGGGTGGCCCGCATTTGCGGGCCATGACAGTTGGAGTTGAATGAGTGCCGTGAACGCCGAAGCACAGAGATCACGCCGAAAACTTTACGGCCGCCGCAAAGGTCCGAAGCTTTCGCCGCACCAGGAGCGGTTGCTCGAGACGCTGCTGCCCGAGCTTGCGCTGACGCTCGAGCCGGGCCGTGATCCCCGGCGCTATTTCGCGCGCGCCGTCGACGACGTCTGGCTCGAGATCGGCTTCGGCGCCGGCGAACATCTTCTGTGGCAGGCGGGACAGCATCCGCAGATCGGCGTGATCGGCGCGGAGCCTTACATTTCCGGCGTGGCGAAGCTGCTGTCGAAAATGGCAGAGG
>DATKON010000145.1:0-34220 GCA_035524575.1 Rhizomicrobium sp. | reverse complement strand
ATGATCGTGGTGCCGCCGAGCTGGCGCATGCCGACGTCGAAGGAAATGCGCGTGCGCGTCGATTGCTTGTCGAAGATCATCGCCAATACGCGGCCCTCGAGCGGCCTGTCGGCGTCCACCGCGCCTTTCGGGAGACCTTTGCGTGCATCCTTGCGCCGGCGCGCTTCCGCAATCAGCGACTTCAAGGTGGCGCTGTCGATATCGGCGATATCGAGAAAGTGTCTGGGGCCGGTCACGGCCTTGGCGGGCGCGTTCATGCCGCCACCGTCTTCTTGTCCGCCTCGAAATCGCGCGCGGCTTCGCTCAAGTGCGTCAATGCTTCGCGCACATGCGTCTCCTCGACGATCAGCGGTGGCAGAAGCCGCACGACATTGTCGCCGGCGCCGACCGCCAACATGCCGTGCGCGCGCAGGCGGTTGACGAATTCCGTGTTTGAGACTTTCAGCTTGAGGCCCAGCATCAGGCCTTCGCCGCGCAACTCCTCGAACACTGAGGGATGCTCCGCAATCAGCCGCCCCAGCTGCTGGCGGAAATAATTCGAGACCTTTGCGACATGCTCGAGAAAGCCCGGCGCCAGGATGATGTCGATCACCTTGTTGCCGACGGCCATGCCGAGCGGATTGCCGCCGAAGGTCGTGCCGTGCAGGCCGGCGGTCATGCCTTTCGCTGCTTTCGCCGTCGCCAGGCAGGCGCCCATCGGATACCCGCCGCCGATGCCCTTGGCGATCGCCATGATGTCCGGCTCGACGCCCGACCATTCATAAGCGAAGAACTTGCCGGTGCGGCCGACGCCCGTCTGGATCTCGTCGAAGATCAACAGGAGCCCGCGGTCGTCGCAGAGCTTGCGCAAGCTCCGCAGGAATTCATGCGGCACCGTGCGGATGCCGCCTTCGCCCTGGATCGGTTCGATCAGGATGGCGCCGGTCTTCTCGGTGATGGCCGCTTCTACTTCCTTGAGATCGAGATGTTGCACCTGATCGAAGCCTTCGACCTTCGGCCCGAACCCCTCGAGATATTTCTCCTGCCCGCCGGCCGCGATGGTCGCGAGCGTGCGGCCGTGAAAGGCGCCTTCGAAGGTGATGATGTGAAAGCGTTCCGGATGGCCGGTCACGTAGTGATAGCGGCGCGCCATCTTGATCGCGCATTCCATCGCCTCGGCGCCGGAATTCGTGAAGAAGACTGTGTCGGCAAAGGTCGAGTCCACGAGCTTCTTGGACAGGGTCTCCTGGCCGGGAACGCGATAGAGATTGGACGTGTGCCAGAGATTGCCGGCCTGCTCGCGCAAGGTCGCGACAAGCTCGGGATGCGCGTGGCCCAGCGCGTTGACCGCGATCCCCGCCCCGAAATCGAGATATCGGGTGCCATCCTCGGCGAAGATATAGGGTCCTTCGCCCCGGACGAACGCGATGTCCGCCCGATTAAAGGTTGGCAAAAGCGACGGGAACACGGGAATCTCCTCTTTCGTGATTGTCGGGATGGGCGCGAAGGGGCTTTATCGGCCCTCGCGAGGCCGGGGGTCAAGCAAACGTCCCGGTGGGCCGCCATACCCCAATTACACCCCAGTTAACATCCGTTAACCGTCTGAGTGTCTACTTTGGAACGAAAGCCCGCCCTCCACGTTGGCGTGTGATAGCGGGGTATCCATGGCTGAGGTTACGAAAAGTAAGGTCGGGCAGTTGCTTGCGGCGGTACCCGAGGCGGAGAGCGAGCTTCCCAGATCCGAGCGCGCCGAGCGCTATCGCCGCCTCGCATCGGAAGCCTTCCAGCTGGCAGAGGACTGCACAGACGACAGCCTGCGGCACGGCTATCTGAGCCTCGCGTCGGGCTGGCATTCGCTCGCCTTCGAGATCGAGCGCTCGAGCCATTTCCAGGGCGCCTGACGCACGCACAAACATCGTACGCGCCGGTCCTACACTTTTAATGTCGATTATTAGACTTTTATAGGTGCACTGCGGAACGATCCGGTTCCGGCGCTCGTTCCCGCCTCGGACTGGGAATAAACACCGCGTGGCGCAAGGAGATTGGCCGTGAAACGACTGCTGGCGGTCCTGCCAGCGGGGGAAAGAGTGAGGCGCTACCGGGAAATGGCAGCCTTCGCCTTGCAGCGCGCAGCCGAAGCGCGAAGCGCTCGGATGAGGACCGAATATCTGACATTGGCCTCGAGCTGGCAGGTCATGGCCATCGAGATCGAACACACGTCGGGACTGACCGCGACACAGCCGGTCTCCAACGACGACGACCCTTCCCTGTTGGTCTCGGCCGCCGACTCCTGACTCACGACTTCTAAACAGCATAGTTCCGCGTTGTTGTGGACAAGCCCTTTGTGGTTGCCCCGCAGGGCTTGTGAGCCCGTTATCTGCTGGTACGATATCTAGTACCAGATCGGAGGCGCAGCCTATGTGGACGGACGAGAGGGTCGAGCAGCTCAAATCCTTATGGACGGAAGGCCTGTCGGCCAGCCAGATCGCCCGTGTGCTGGGCGGAGTGACCCGCAACGCCGTCATCGGCAAGGTGCATCGCCTTGGCCTCGCCGGCCGGGCGAGCCCCGCCCGGAGCGAACGGCCCAGGCTGTCGATGACGCCGAAAGTCTCGATGCGCGCCCATGCGCCCGAGCCGCCGGTGGTGGAAGAAGATCCCGTGATCCTCGACGACGGCAGCTTCGCGACCGTGCTGACGATCAACGACCGCATGTGCCGCTGGCCGATCGGCGATCCTTCCGAGAACGAATTCCACTTCTGCGGCCGCAAGCCGAAAACGGGATCGCCATATTGCGAAGCGCATGCGCGCAAAGCCTATCAGCCGCAGCAGCTCCGCAAGAATCGGATGGCGAGTTAAGCGTAAAGGGGTTGGGGCACGAGTTCAGCCCGACAACACGGAGGTCGAGGAGACGCGCGGCGCCCACCGCCCGTTTGTTCTCTTCACCTCCGTGTTTTGTTTTGTGCGGCGTGAAAGCCCGAACTTCGGGTAAGCTCGCGCGACAGCGGGGGCGCGGCGATGACTTTCGGGTCGATTGGGGAATCGTTCGACCGGCCGAAACGGGGCGCGAGAATCGGCTGGCTCATCCGCCTTGCTGCCTTTGTCGTCGGCGTTGGCGCCGGCGCGATCTGGCTCGGCGTGGTGTTGACGCCGAAACCTTGGTGGGTGGGATCCGGCTTCGCCTCTGACCCAGGCTATTTCATCCGCAAGAACGCCATTGCTTATCCCATCTGCCAGCCGTGGCAGGCGTCCGCGCGCACGCAGCATGTCTCGTGGATGTTCACCGACGGCGCCCTAGCGCCCGGCAAGCAGGCGGATCTCGCGCTATTGCTGCCCAAACAGGCCGAGATCGTTCGTGTCGATTGCGGGACAGGCGCCGCGCTAAAGGAATGCTCGATGCGGAATGGCTGCGAACCGCCGATCACGGTAATGCTCGACGACGATCTTTACACGCGTGGCCGCGCCATCGAGATTTCGGCGGTCAACAAGGCGCGCGCGAAAACGCGCGGCGCGGTCGTCGGATTTCGGGTTCTTTGGCGAGAGAGAGTGGCGATTGCTGCGAAGAAGTGAGCGCGCCGCCTCACCCATATCGGAACAGGCGGAAAGCGCACCACACGCCTTCCCTTTCCCCCCACGGCATCGATTTACGCGACCACGCACGATGTAGTCGTGGGGGAGAGGGGAAACGCGCGAATCTGCTCGGAAAGGGGTGAGGCGTAGGACTCGCTCCCTCAGCTCACAAACGTGTCGTCGAGCGCGTAGCCGGCGGAGCGGACGGTGCGGATGGGGTCGCGCGAGCCGTTGGTGTTGAGCGCCTTGCGCAGGCGGCCGACATGGACGTCGACCGTGCGGGCTTCGACATAGACGTCCGAGCCCCAGACTGCATCGAGCAATTGCTCGCGGCTGAAGACGCGGCCGGGATGCTGGATCAGATGATCGAGCAGTTTGAATTCGGTAGGCCCCAGATGAATGTCGGAGCCCGAGCGGCGCACGCGATGGGCGGCGCGGTCCATTTCGATATCGCCGATGCGCACGACGTCTTCGGCAAGGCTCGGACGGATGCGGCGCATGACGGCCCTGAGGCGCGCCAGCAGTTCCGTCATCGAGAACGGCTTGGTGATGTAATCGTCGGCGCCCGTATCGAGCCCGCGGATGCGATCGTTCTCTTCGCCGCGCGCCGTCAGCATGATGATCGGCACGTTGCGCGTTTCCTGTCGTCCGCGAAGCCTCCGGCACACTTCGATACCGGAGAGCTGCGGCAGCATCCAGTCGAGCAGCACGAGATCGGGCTTCTGCTCGTTGGCGACGAGGAGCGCCTCTTCGCCGTCCTGTGCTTCCAGAACGCGATAGCCTTCGCGCTCGAGATTGTAGCGCAGCAGCGTGACGAGGGCGTTTTCGTCTTCGGCGACGAGGACGGTCGGCTTCAGAGTCATGTTTTCGGCTCGAAGGGTACGTTGGTGCTCGACGTGACGTCGGCCTTCGGACGATCGTTCTCGAGATGGCGTCCGGTGACCATGTAGTAGACGGTTTCGGCGATGTTGGTGGCGTGATCGCCGGTGCGCTCGATGTTCTTCGCGACGAAAAGCAGATGCGTGCACAGGCCGATCGTGCGCGGGTCTTCCATCATATAGGTGAGGAGCTCGCGGAACAGGCTGTTGTAGATCTCGTCGATCTCTTCATCCTGGCGCCACACCTGCTGCGCGCCGGCGGCATCGCGGTCGGAATAGGAATCGAGCACGCGCTTCAGCTGGCTCTGCGTCACGCGGCCCATGCGGGCAAGGCTTTGCGTGAGGCGGATGGGCGGCTCGCGGTTCAGGACCAGGGCGCGCTTGGCGATGTTCTTGGCGAGATCGCCGATGCGCTCGAGCTCGCTCGCGATCTTGATGGCAGCCAAAGTTTCGCGCAGGTCAACGGCCATCGGCTGGCGCAGCGCCAGAAGCTTCAGCGCCTGATCTTCGATCTGCTGCTGCTGCTGATCGATGCGGGGATCGCCGGCGATCGCGCCTTCGGCGAGCGCGGTGTCGCGCTTGGCAATCGCTTCGACCGCGTCAGCGAGCTGTGCTTCCGCCAAGCCGCCCATCTGGGCGATCCGGGTCGACAGCGATTCCAGCTGCTCGGTAAAGGATTTGACCGTGTGCTCGCTCATGTCTTTCGTTTTCGTGCGTTGTTCGAGATTTTCCGAATCGTCCACTGCCCGCTCCCCACGATGCGTAGCTGCCGACCAGTACGGCAATGTGACAATTCTATATCACTTCTGTGACGCGAGGGGAGCGTCCCGCAGGGCGTCGGCGTCCAGGCGTCGCTCCGATCGCGACAGGGCCGCGTTGATGCCGGCACTCGATGCTTTGGCGTCAGACAGAGCCACGGCGGGCAGAAGAATCGTGAATGAGCTGCCTTCGCCAAGCTTGCTTTCGATCTGAAGGCGGCCCTGATGACGGTTAACGATGTGCTTGACGATGGCAAGGCCAAGACCTGTGCCGCCGCGCTCGCGGCTTCTTTTCACATCGACACGGTAAAAGCGCTCGGTCAGGCGCGGGATCGCTTCGCGCGGAATGCCCTCGCCGTCGTCCTTCACGGTGATCGCGACCATGGCAGGCGGGCTCCGCCGCGCCGGCAGATAGGTCGAGCTGGTGGCGAGCTCGAAATTCACCCAGACGTGCCCGCCGACGCGGCCATATTTGATGGCGTTGTGCATCAGATTCTGGAGCAGCTGGATCAACTCGTCGCGCTCGCCGACGACCGGCGGAAGGTCCGGCGCCTCGCCCACCGAGATCGTCACATCGTCGAGCTGGGCGAGGCCCTGAAGCGCCGCAGCCGCGTCGCGCGCCACGTCGACGATGTCGCAGGAGCCCGACGGCGGCACGTGCTCGTTGAGCTCGATGCGGGTGAGCGACAAAAGGTCGTCGATCAACCGGCGCATGCGGCCCGCTTCCACGCTCATGATGTCGAGGAATTTCTCCCGCGCCCGCTCGTCGTCCTTGGCGTGGCCCTTGAGCGTGTCGATGAAGCCCGAGACGGCGGCGAGCGGCGTCCTGAGCTCATGGCTCGCATTGGCGACGAAATCGGCGCGGGCTTCTTCCGCACGCTTGGCCGAGGTCACGTCGTGGAGCAGCACGGCGGTCAGCTTCGGCGATTGCTCCGTTCGCGCGAGATAGGCCTCGAAATGGCGGTCCACCGGCACATGGAAGGAAAACTCGACCGTCGCCGGCTCGCCCGTCTGCGCCGTCCGTTCGACCGCCTGCCAGACCTGGGGCGTGCGCAGGACGGCCGAAACGCGCTTGTTCTGCGTGTCGGTGCCGGCCACCTGCGTCATCGCCGTATTGGCGAAGACGACACGGCCCGAGACATCGACCAGCATCAGGGGATCGGGGAGGCGCTCGAACACTTCGCGGGCCAGCGCGGGGAGGCCGAGGACCAGCGCCGGATCGGTTTTGGCGGCCGAGACATGATCGTCGACGGAGCGGGCGCGGCTGCCGATGAACAGCGCCAGCGCAAAGCACAAGGCGGCGGCGAGCAGCATGAACGGCGCGGATGACGGCCAGGCAAGGGCTACGATGCCCGCGCATCCGAGGCCCGTTGCGAGCCATACGAAGGCGCCTCTTACGCCCGTCATTGCGCCCGTCGATTTCCCATTCTGCTGCGCCATCGCATGCAAAGCCTTGAGAATCGTGCGCGCCATCTTACGCGCGAATTGCGAAAGCGCACGCTTATCGCGAAAACTTCATCGTGGACCACTTCCGGCAGGCGAGGTTGACGCCCGGGTGAGCCCGGACCAGTCTTTTCGCAAATGAGGCACTCCGCCTCAACAGGCTTCGGTTAACGGAGCCCTATTCGGGAGAGGACATGTCGGATCGTAGTGGGCTCACTTCGGTGAGAACCAAACTGTTTTACGGCTTCGGGTCTGTCGCGTTCGGGGTCAAGGACAACGGTTTTCAGACGATCCTCATGCCCTTCTATAATCTCGTCCTGCATTTGCCGGCGCCGCTTGTCGGCCTTGCCATCTTCATTGCGCTCGTGGTCGACGCCTTTCTCGATCCGATCGTGGGCCATATGTCGGACCATCTGCGCACGCGCTGGGGCCGTCGGCATCCGCTGATGTATCTCTCGGCCCTGCCCGTCGCCGTTTCGTACCTTTTGTTGTGGAATCCGCCGCACTGGTCGCAAGGCGCGCTGTTCATCTACCTGATCGTCGTCGCCATCATCGTCCGCAGCTTCATCACCTTCTACGAGATCCCGAGCTCCGCGCTCATTCCGGAACTGACCGACGATTACGACGAACGGACCTCGTTCGCGAGCTATCGCGTGCTCTTCGGCTGGTATGGCGGACTGACGATGTCGGCGCTCGCCTTTTTCGTCTTCATGCGAGCGGACGCAGCGCACAAAGTCGGCCAGCTCAATCCGATCGGATATAGCCGATACGGCCTGGTGGCGGCCGTCGTGATGTTCGCCGCCATCCTGATCTCTGCGGCCGGGACGCATCGCTTCATTCCGCTCTTCCGCAAGCCCGAAGCGCGCGGAATGACGCTGCTCCAATATGCGCGCGAGATGATTGCAACGCTCGCCAACCGCGCCTTTCTTCTGCTCCTCTGCAGTGCGATTTTTTCCAGCCTCGCCACCGGCCTCGTGTTCGCGCTGAACTTCTACGTCAACACCTTCTTCTGGAAGTTCAACAATCAGCAGATCGGCATCCTGACCCTGTCGGCCTTCGTCGCCGTGCTGATCGCATTCGTGATTTCGCCGCCGATTTCTCGCGCTCTCGGCAAGAAGCGCGCGGTGATCGTCATGTTCATCTTCGGCTGTCTGGTGAATTCGGCCCCGTTGATCCTTGGTCTGCTCGGCGTCCTTGCCGCAAAACCGTCGCTCGCGCTGATCGGCTTCATCTTCCTTTGCACGTCGGTCGGCGCCGCCTTCGCCATCGGCGCTTCGATCATGGCCATCTCGATGATCGCCGATGTCGTGGAGGACAGCGAGATCAGGACGGGCAGGCGCTCGGAAGGTCTCTTTTTCGCCGGGAGCAGCTTCATCCAGAAATCGGCGTCCGGGCTCGGCCTCTTCGCGTCGGGGGTGGTGTTGTGGGCCGCGCATTTTCCTTCGGACAAACTGCCGGGGCAGATCGACCCTCACATCGTATGGAATTTCGGCGTCCTCTATCTCGTGAGCGTCTTTGCGCTCTACGGGATATCCTTGTGGATCGTCGCCTATTTCCCCATCACGCGGGACCTGCATGAGGCGAACCTGCAGAGGCTCGCCGATGAAGCCGCCCTCCTGTCGCCGACGATTGCGGTCGACGACGCGGTCGGGCACGAACCTTCCGATGCGGGTGCGACGCCGCAAAAGATTTAACACGGTGGTCGCGGGATCGACCTTGTTCGTGCCGTCGCCACCGCGTCAAACCTTTTCGAGCTACCCTTCCTGGAAAATCTTCTTCAGCTCGCTCTTCAGGATCTTGCCGTTGGCGTTGCGCGGCAGGGTCTCGGGCCAGAAAATCACTTTCACCGGCACCTTGAACGCGGCGAGCTTGCCGGCGACGAAACTCCTCAGCTCGTCCTCGCTGGCGTGGAGGCCTGGTTTCAGGTGCACCACCGCGGCCGGCTCCTCGCCGAGCGTCTTGTGCGGCTTGGCGATCAGGGCTGCGTCCATCACCGCGGGATGTTCGTAGAGGACGTTCTCGACTTCGATGCAGTAGATGTTCTCGCCGCCGCGGATCAGCATGTCCTTGGCGCGGTCGATGATGAAGCAGAAGCCTTCCTCGTCGAGACGCGCGAGATCGCCCGTCTTCACCCAGCCGTCGACAAAGGTCTCCGCCGTCGCCTGCGGCTTGTTCCAGTAGCCCTTGACGATGTTGGGACCGCGCGCCCACAGCTCGCCGACGGAGCCCGGCGGCAGCGTCTCGCCGTTCGGGCCCACGATCTTCAGATCGCAGACGGGCACGGCCGGTCCGCAGGAATCGGGGCGATGCTCATAGTCTTCCGCCGAATGCGTCGTGCAGGTGGCCGAGGTTTCCGTCATGCCCCAGCCATTGCCGGGCTGCGATTTGGGGAACGTCTCGACGATCTTGCGCACGAGTTCTGGCGCCGACGGCGCGCCGCCGTAAGAGACGGTCTCGAGCGAGGAGAGATCGTATTTCTTGCGCGCGGGATGCTCGATCAATTGCCACGCAATGGTAGGCACGCCGCCCGCGCCGTTCACCTTCTCGCGCTCGATCAGCTGCATGGCGCCTTCCACGTCCCATTTGCGCATCAGCACGAGCTTGGCGCCGGCGACGAGCGTCGGGTTCAGCACGGCGAAGCAGCCCGTGGCATGGAAGAACGGCACGGAGAGGAGCGTGCAGCGCTGCGGATCGTTGACGGGATCGGGCACCGGCACCGGCTCGCCGCGCCTGAGGAAATTGCGCGCGGCCGCGCAGCCCGACGCAAAGATGTTCGAGTTCATGTTGCGATGGGTGCCGAGCGCGCCTTTCGGCTTTCCCGTCGTGCCGGAGGTGTAGAGGATCGTCGCGTCATCGTCCGGCGCGATCGCGACGTCGGGGAATGTAAGCTCCGGCAGATTGATCCAGTCGTTCGGCTTGCCCACGACGTCTTCCAGCCGCGAGACGATCGGGTTCGGCAGGTCTTCTTCGTCGAAGCGGCTGACGATCACCTGCTTGAGGTCCGGGCAATTGACGAGATGTTCGGCGATGCGCTCGAGGCGCTCCGCATCGACGATCGCGACTTCCGAACCGGAATCGACAAGACCGTATTCCAGTTCGGGCCCCGTCCACCACGCGTTGAGCGGCGTCAGGATCGCGCCGATGATCGTCGCGCCGTAAAATGCGATGGGCCATTCGGGCAGATTGCGCATGATCAGCGCGACGCGATCGCCCTTCTTCACGCCGATCTTCTGCAAATGATGCGCGAAGGTGATCGTGGCGCGATAGAATGCCTCGTAGGTGACGCGGTCGTTCTCGTAGACGATGAAATCGCGCGCGGCATACAAGCGGCTGAACAGGACGACCTCGCGCAGGGACGGCGGCGCATTCTTCCAGGTCCGCGTCGGGACGCCGCGGATGACGACCTCCTCCATCTCGAAGCGCTGGCCGGGCGCGGTCAGCCGCGCATGCGCCTCTTTCAGCGACATGACGGGCCAGGTCATGAGGACACCCGCGAGGAAATAAGGCACGCCATGTTGCAAAAGCTCCCTTGATGCTGGGGCGCGAAGCCCCGACCGGCACCGACATTTTATCAGTTATGGAAGGACGTTAGACGGGCGGGCGGCGCTCCCGCAATCCTCCCCCGCACGAAGTGTGGGGGGGTGGATTGACGCGCGCAGCGCGGCAAGACGGAGGGGGCACTGGAGGTCGCGCGGGGCGTCTGCCCCTCCGTCGCGCGCTTTGCGCGCCCCCCCGCTTTGCGCGGGGGAGGATTAACGGAGGCTCGATCTCCCCCTACACTCCCCGCAAACGCCACCAGGGAGTTCCCATGTCCTCGATCGCCGGAATGTCGCCCGACCGTCTCGCCCGCATCGACCGTTTCCTGAAGACGCACTATGTCGACACCGGCAAGCTCGCCGGCACGCTGGTGATGGTCTCCCGCCTCGGCAAGATCGTGCTGTCGAGCGTGCAGGGGCACGCCGACCGCGAGCGGAAGAAGCCGCTGCACGAGGACACGCTCTTCCGCATCTATTCGATGACCAAGCCGATCACCTCCGTCGCCTTCATGATGCTGGTCGAGGAAGGCAAGGTGGCGCTGGAAGATCCGGTGCACCGCTTCATTCCGGAATGGAAGAATCTCGGCGTCTTCGCGGGCGGCGTCGTCGGCCAGTTCCTCACCAAGCCGACCTCCGCGCCGATGCGCATGGTCGATCTGCTGCGCCACACCTCCGGCCTCACCTACGGCTTCCAGGCACGCACCAATGTCGATGCGGCCTATAGAAAGCTCGGCATCGGCCACGCCGCGATCGGCGCCGGCGCCACCGCACCCGGACTGACGCTCGACGAAGCCATCGGCGCGCTCGCCCAGGTGCCGCTCGAATTCTCGCCCGGCACGGCGTTCAACTATTCGATCTCGACCGACGTGCTGGGCTATCTGATCGGCAAGATTTCCGGCCAGCCTTTCGAGCAGTTCCTGAAGGAGCGCATCTTCACGCCGCTCGGCATGGGCGACACCGCGTTCCATGTGCCCGAGGACAAGCGTTCGCGCTTCGCCGCCTGCTACGCGCTGGGACAGAAAGGCGAAGTCGTCCTGCAGGACGATCCCGAGAAGAGCGCGTTCCTCGCCCCGCCGCATTTCGTCTCCGGCGGCGGCGGCCTCGTCGGCACGGCCAGCGATTACATGAAGTTCTGCCGCATGCTGCTTGCGGGCGGGCGCGCTTCGGACGGCACGCGTCTGCTGGGCCCCAAGACCGTCGAGTTGATGGCGATGAACCATCTGCCCGGCGGCAAGGAGCTGATGGAGATGTCCGTCTCGATGTTCACCGAAGCAGGCAATGCCGGCGTCGGATTCGGGCTTGGGCTCGCGCCGACCGTCAATGTCGCGCGCACCATGGTCGCCGGAAATGTCGGTTCGTATTTCTGGGGCGGCGCCGCGTCGACGACCTTCTGGTGCGATCCCAAGGAAGACCTGGCCGTCGTCTTCATGACGCAGTTCATGCCGTCGACGCACTACCCCATCCGCCGCGACCTGAGGACGATGGTCTACGCTGCGATCGAGGAGACGGCTGGCTGACGCTTCTCCCCTGCTATCAGGGGAAAAAGCAGGGGCGATTTTTTTCTCCGCCGCGGCGGATTTGCATTTGGGTTCGATCTGGCGCGGCTTTGCCGCACGCCGCCGCGCGGACGCAAGACGAAAAACAGGGCCGCGCTGGGCCAATTCCATCCGCACACGGATGAATTGCGCGAGGCGGTGGAGGATGTGGAGCACCAGGGCCACGGGAACTTCCTTATTACCGATCTGGTCATAATATACCGAATCAGTTTTCACTGTCAAGGAGAAAGTTCGCCCTTCGTTCCAAGGGGTTGCGCCGCCGCCCGCCTTGCCTCCCCCGCCCTCATCCCCTATAAGGCGCCGCTTCGTCCGGCAACTTTAAGGTCCGTCGTCATGAAAAAGGGCATCCATCCCAACTACCACTTCATCACCGTGGCGCTGAACGACGGCACGACCTACAAGACCCGCTCCACCTGGGGCGAGCCGGACCAGAAGCTCACGCTGGACATCGATCCGACGACCCATCCGGCCTGGACCGGCGGGCAGCAGCAGCTCCTCGACCGCGGCGGCCGCCTGACGCGCTTCAACAAGCGCTTCGCGGGTTATGTGAAGGGTTGATCCGGAAGCCCTCGGCCGCATTTTTCCGGCTGGCGTTGAGAGCACCCCTCACCCGCACCTGAGCAGATTTCACGTCCTGAGACCTGCATCCCTCTCCCTCAAGGGGAGAGGGGGAATCCGGCGGGCTGCATGAACAGATACCCGGACTCGGTATCAAGCATGGATGTCTGGTTTCGGTATCCAACGCGTGTGGACGTCGGCCTCGATCTCCAATGTGAGTGGAGCAGGGCTCAAGCTTTCTCCTCTCCCCTTGAGGGAGAGGGATGCAGGGCTCGGAAGCAGACATCTGCTCGGGTGTGGGTGAGGGGTATCTCTCCACGCGCTCCAATGCGGAAGCGGGACGCCCCGCCTTCGCCGCAGCGAAGCGTCGGCTTCGCGCAGGCAGGCCGCGCTCCCGGGGCATCGTTTCAACGGCTGAGTCTTAATTGGCCCCGAACGCCTGGTTCAGCCGGTCGAAATGGGCCTTGACGCCGGGGTCCTGCTGCGCGGCACCGAACAGCACGTCGTCGAGACGCGCGATGCGGCGATAGAGATTGTCGCTTCTGACGAGCAGATCGCGCAGCGTATCGGGAAGGACCTCGACGGCTTCGTTGCGGCCGCCGAAGCAGATTTCCTTCGAGCCCAGGCGATAGCGATCGCCCGCCGCATCTTCCGCGCACATCTCGCCGTCATGCACCGCGCGCTGGATGAGAAGCCAGCTCGCCGCCTGCATCAGCCGCGTCGTCACGCGCATGCTTTCGCCGGCATAGAGCAGCGCCGCCTTGCGCGGCAGCTCGCGCGATTCCTGACGCCCGCGTCCGTCGAGATAGCGCGCGGTCTCTTCCACCAGCGCCATGCCTTCGTTGAAGGTGCGTTCGAACAACGCCGAGCCGGTGAAGGATTGCAGCGTCATGTCGCGGAAGCTCTCGTCTTCGTTTGCAGCATGCGACATGCGTCGCGCCCCATCCCGGTCGTCCCGTCGAAAAGCTAGCAGGTCACTCTCGCGACACAAGGTCTGACAGCGTCGCGCCGCACAGAAAAGCACAATAAACCAAGATGGGGGTTGCAAGATCGCAACGCTGTCTCGCTGCGGCACAACATTCCCGCGTGCATGCTGAAGAGCGCATCGCGATGGGGTTGCGCGTGCCGTGCGGCATCGCACTCAGGCGTTGCGTTTAACACTTTTCCCGTCGCGACTCAGCCTTTCTTGAAGAAAGCGTCTGCCGCGGCCTTCGTCGCCTGACGCGCTGCAATCGCTTCGCGGCTGCGCATGATTTCCGCTTCGAGCGCCATGATGCGCGCGCTGAGCTCGAACTCCGACATCGCCGACAGATCCTGCCCGAGCACGATCTCCGTCTTGGGCTTTTTGGGAACAAGATCGTCCGGATCGCTAACCATGTGTTTTCGCAGCCTCTGGCGAGTTGCTAATGTTGCCGCCGCAATGGGGAGCGAAACAAGCATGATGAAGGTCATTCGCGTCGAAAATCCGGGTCCGGATTACCGGCTTGTTCTCGCCGAGGGCGTAAAGCCCGAGCCGGCAGCGGGCGAAGTTCTGATCAAGGTTGCGGCCGCCGGTCTTAACCGTGCCGATCTTCTGCAGGCGCGCGGCCTTTATCCGCCGCCGCCGGGCGCGTCGGAAACGCTCGGCATGGAAGTGTCGGGAACTGTCTCCCAGACGGGCCGCGGCGTGCACGGTCTCGAGCAGGACCAGCCTGTCTGCGCGCTTCTCGCCGGCGGCGGCTATGCTGACTATGCACTGGCGCCCGCCGAATGCGTGCTGCCGGTTCCGCATGGCGTCGATCTCGTCGCGGCGGCGGCGCTGCCGGAAGTCCATTTCACCGTGTGGACCAACCTGATGGACAGCGCGCGGCTCAAGGCCGGCGAAAGCGTGCTCATCCACGGCGGCTCGAGCGGCATCGGCACGGCCGCGATCCAGCTTTGCGCGGCGCGCGGACACAAGGTGTTCACGACGGTCGGCAACAAGGCGAAGATCGACGCGTGCCAAAAGCTCGGCGCGCAGTGCGCCATCAACTATCGCGAGGACGACTTCGTCGCCGTTACGCGCCACGCGACGAATGATCGTGGCGTCGACGTCATTCTCGACATGGTCGGCGGCGATTACATCGAGCGGAACTTTAACGCCGCGGCGAAGCTCGGCCGCATCGTCAACATCGCCTTCCAGCAGGGCATCAAGGTCGAAGTGAATTTCGCGCCGCTGATGCTGAAGCGGCTGTCCTTCATGGCGACGACGCTGCGTGGACGGACGAATGCGGAAAAAGGGGCGATCCGCGACGCGCTGGCCCGCGAGGTGTGGCCGTTGATCGCAGCCGGCAAGATCAAGCCTGTCATCGACCGGACATTCCCTCTGGCCGAGGCCCAGGCCGCCCATGCGCGCATGGCGGGCAGCGAACATATCGGCAAGATTCTGCTGACCACCTGAAGGAAAGCCTTCCCCTCGCCCCCTGTTGCCGCTAAAAGGCCCGCATTCCTCGAAAGGTTATGCCTTAAGAGGTCGGGAGGGCCGAACCGACGGCTCCCCGGCAAAGGGAGAGATTTTTCATGGCCGACAAACCGCTGATGCCGAAGGCGACCGCCGTCTGGCTGGTCGACAACACCTCGCTCACCTTCGAGCAGATCGCCGATTTCTGCGGACTGCATCCGCTCGAGGTGAAGGGCATCGCCGACGAAGACGTGGCGAAAGGCATCAAGGGCCAGGACCCGGTGGCGTCCGGCCAGCTGACGCGCGACCAGATCGAGAAGGCCGAGGAGGACCCGAAGATCCGCCTCAAGCTTGCTGTCTCGAAGCACAAGATGCCGCCGGTCAAGACCAAGAAGGTGCCGCGCTACACGCCGGTGTCGAAGCGACAGGACAAGCCGGACGCGGTCTACTGGATCCTGCGCAACCATCCCGAATTCACCGACGCGGACATCGTCAAGCTGATCGGCACGACCAAGGCCACGATCCAGAAGATCCGCGAGCGTTCGCACTGGAACGCGCCGAACATCAAGGCCGTCGATCCGGTGACGCTGGGGCTCTGCTCGCAGATCGAGCTCGACCTCGCCGTCGAACGTGCGTCCCATCGCCGGGAGCGCATGATGAAGAAGACCGACAAGCACGGCGAGACGCTGAAGCCGATCGAAGAAACGGTCGGCGCGGTCGAAGCTCCGCCGAGCGCGGAAGACGGCGAGTTTTGATCTTCAGGCGTCGGAGAGAACCCCTCACCCACGCCTGAGCAGACGGTTACAGGGAGCCTTGCATCCCTCTCCCTCAAGGGGAGAGGAGGAATCCCGAGCCTCGCTCGAACACTTTCGGCCTTTATGCAGCGCAGAGAATTTCCCCTCTCCCCTTGAGGGAGAGGGATGCAAAGCAAGGTGGTTGAGTCTGCGCAGGTGCGGGTGAGGGGTATCTCTCCGCCTGCCGCGATCTAAGCCGCTTCCGATTGGCCGACGAGGCTGCCTTCGTGGCTGCGCGGATCGAGTTCGACCGCGCCCGCCGAGGACTGCTGCGGCATGACCACGAACTGCTCGCGGTCCGCTTCCCGTGACGGCCTCACCACCACCATGCGCGACAGCGTGAACGCCACCATCAGCGTGTGAACGCCGGCCGTGTAGAGGAACAGCGACGACATGCCCGTCGCGGCGGTGACGATCGCGGCCAGCGTCGGCCCGGCGACCGAGGCCAGCGCATTCACCATCAGCAGCGTCGCCGAGGCTTCGAGGAATTCCGAACGGTCCAGCCGGTCGTTGGCGTGCGCGATCGACAGTGAATAGAGCGGCAGCATGGCGGCGCCGAAGAACAGCGCCAGCGGATAGAGCAGCCACGGCACATGCGCGCCGGACCGGCCGAGCAACGCCAGCGCCACCCCGCCCAGCGCCGCCGCCGCGCTGACGGCGGCGATGATCCAGCGGCGGTCGAAATGATCGGACAGACGGCCGAGCGGAAGCTGGATCAGCGTGCCGCCGAGCACGAAGGCGCTCATGAACGTGGCGATGCCCGTCGTCGAGAAGCCCAGCGAGATCGCGTAGACCGGCCCCAGCGTCCAGAAGGCGCCGTTGGCGAGGCCGACGGCGGTGACGCCCGCGATGCCGACCGGCGAGCGCTGGATCATGCGGCGCACGCGCAGTTTCGGCGCGGCCTGCGCGGAGGGCTGCGGCAGAAGCGTCATGCCGACCGGCACGACGCAGAGCGCGTAAAGCACGGCGGCGAGGCTGAAGAGCTCCGGGCCCTTCGGCGAGGCGATCGGCAGAAGCCACTGCCCCAGCATGATCGAGCCGAGATTGACCGCGACATAGGCCGACAGGATGCGGCCGCGATTGTCGTTGGTGGCGCGGTCGTTGAGCCAGCTTTCGATCACCATGTAGACGCCGGCGGCGCAGAAGCCGAAGGCGGCGCGCACGACGAGCCAGACGAACGGATTTACGATGATCGGGTGGATGAGAACCGTCGCGGCCGTCAGCGACGCCATGACGGCGAAGCTTCTGATGTGACCGACGCGGGCGAGGAGCTTCGGCATCAGGAAGCAGCCGATCACGAACCCGCCATAGTAGAACGAGCCGAGGAGGCCGATCTCGAGTTGGGAGAAGCCTTCGAGATGGGCGCGCAACGGCACCAGCGTGTTCGTCAGCCCGTAGCCGAGCAGCAGAAAGGCCGTCGACAGGAGGATCGCGCCGATCGAATAGATTTGGGATGCCATTCTGCCCGACAGTGCTGTGGCTGGCCCTTTGCTGTCCGCGCAGCTTTCAGGCTCAGATCAAAGCGCTTCCCGCATGTTCACGGCGAAAATGCGGCAGCGACTCCAAACATACAGGACGAGAGTGAATCCTGCGATAACGCGCGGCAGAAAATTCTCTGCGCAGCTTCCCTATATCGCGCAAAACTGCGGCAAGTTTTCAAAGATAGTGCAGCGCGACGAAACCCACCGCCAGTAGCACGACGAAGGCCACGATCACCACTTCGGTGTAGCGTTCGAGGATCAGGCGCGCCCTGTCGCCGAAGACATGGACCACCACACCCTCCAGCACGATGAAACGCAGCGTGCGCAGGATGGCGGCATAGAACACGAACGCCGCGAGCGGCACCCTGGCCAGGCCCGCCGAGATGCTGACGAGCGTGAACGGAACGGGCGTAAGCACCTGAACGACCATCAGATAGGCGTGCGCGCCATATTTCGAGCGCAGCATTTCCACTTCGGACAGCGGAACGTGCAGCAGGCCGATCAGCCAGACGCCCCATGTCTGCCAGAACAGTGCGCCGATGGCATAGCCGACGAGGCCGCCGAGGACCGACCAGACGGTGCACCAGACCGCCAGGGCAAAGACGCGCCTGCGATCGGCGAGCATCATCGGCAACAGCACGATGTCCGGCGGCAGCGGGAGGAATGCGCCTTCCATGAACGCCCAGGCGGCAAGCATAGCCCAGGCGTGGCGGCCTCGCGCGTTCTCCATCACCCAGACGTAGAGGCGACGCAGCAGACCCTTGGGCGCTGCGACATTGGCGGTATCGCTCATCGGCCGCTCCAGCTTCGCCTCTTCTCCTAGCAACCCGCGCCTATCGCCGTCCATGCGCTTGCCGCTCGGCGCACGATTCTTTAGCGTCTGCCGCATTCCTATTTGGCATTCACCATTCACGACAATCGCCATGGCGCCGCGAAAATCGAAATCATCGAACCGCAAACCGACGCGCAAGCGCGGCAGACCGGCGAAGAAATCCGCCGTTACGACAAAGACCAAGGCGAAGGCGGCGCCGAAGCGCACAACCAAACAGGTGCCGCAGCTGCGGCCGCGGAAGTCGCTCGCGCACAGAAAGGGCGTCGCCGAGCCGCGCCAGGCGACGCGTGCGCCGGCGAAACCGGCGCATATCTACGACAAGGATCTCGAGAAGAACCCCGCCAACTTCCAGCCGCTGTCGCCGCTGACCTTCCTCGAGCGCGCGGCAAAGGTGTTCCCCGACCATCCGGCGATCGTCCACGGCCAGAAGACGACGACTTATGCGGAGTTCTACACGCGCGCCCGCAAGCTCGCTTCGGCGCTCGCCAGGCGCGGCATCCGGAAGGGCGACACGGTGTCGGTGATGCTGCCGAACACCCCGCCGATGCTCGAAGTCCATTACGGCGTGCCGATGACCGGCGCGGTACTCAACTGCCTCAATACGCGGCTCGATCCGGCGGCGCTCGCCTTCATGCTCGAGCACGGCGAAGCCAAGATCCTGATCACCGATCGCGAGTACGCGCCCATCATCAAGGAGACGCTGAAGATCGCGAAGGTGAAGCCGTTTGTCATCGATGTGGACGACCGCGAGTTTCCGCAATCCGGCGAGTTCCTCGGCAAGATCGAATACGAAGATTTCATCGCCGACGGCGATCCCGAATTCGCCTGGTCGCTTCCCGCCGACGAATGGGACGCACTGGCGCTGAACTACACGTCAGGGACGACCGGCAATCCGAAAGGCGTCGTATTCCACCATCGCGGCGCGGCGCTGATGGGCTACGACAATGTGCTCGCGGCGCGGCTCGGACAGCACCCCGTCTATCTCTGGACGTTGCCGATGTTCCATTGCAACGGCTGGTGCTTCCCGTGGACGCTGTCGGTCGTCGCCGGCACGCATGTGTGTTTGCGCTGGGTGCGCGCCAGGCCGATCTTCGACGCGCTGGCCGACAAGGGCGTCACGCATCTGTGCGGCGCACCGATCGTGATGTCGACGCTGATCCACGCGAAAGCCGAAGAGCGCCGGCAATTGCCGCGGAAGGTGGAGTTCATCACGGCTGCCGCGCCGCCGCCGGAACAGGTGCTGGCGCAGATGAGCGATGCGGGATTCAACGTGACGCATGTGTACGGCCTGACCGAAACCTACGGGCCCGCCGTCGTCAACGAATGGAAAGCCGAATGGGACCATCTCGACGGTCCTTCGCGCGCCGCAAGGAAAGCAAGACAAGGCGTACGCTATCACGCGCTCGACGCCCTGGCCGTGATGGATCCCGAAACCATGGAGCCGGTGCCGGCCGACGGCGAGACGCTGGGCGAAGTGATGTTCCGCGGCAATATCGTCATGAAGGGGTATCTGAAGAATCCGGTCGCGACGCAGGAAGCTTTCGACGGCGGCTGGTTCCATTCGGGCGACCTCGGCGTCGTGTACCCCGACGGCTATGTGCAGCTGAAGGACCGCTCCAAGGACATCATCATCTCGGGCGGCGAGAACATCTCCTCGATCGAAGTGGAAGACGTGCTGCTGAAACATCCCGCCGTGATGCTCGCAGCGGTGGTGGCGCGGCCGGACGACAAATGGGGCGAGACGCCGTGCGCCTTCATCGAGATCAACGAAGGCCACGAGCACGTCACCGAGGAAGAGCTGATCGCCTTTTGCCGCGAGAATCTCGCGCGCTACAAGGCGCCGCGCTATGTCGTGTTCGGCGAATTGCCGAAGACGTCGACGGGCAAGATCCAGAAGTTCAAGCTCCGCGAACGCGCGAAGGCGATGGCGTAGTCTCGATCTGCGCGGGCTCCGCCGGGACCGCCGCGTCCCGCCGGCAGTGGCACACCGTCACAAAACCTATAAGATCGCCGGCGATGTCTTCGGGGCCGGCAGTGACCCAATCGTCCGAATTCGAGTCTGCAATTCCGCAGCAACCCGCGAAGCGCGACCTTCTCGGCAGCGTCTGCTTTTATCTGCACTTCGCGGTGATGCTCACCATCGTCGGCGGCTGGCTGATGCCGTGGCGGCCGGCGCTGATGGTCTATCTCGTGTTCATTCCGGGCGTCTGGTTGCAGTGGCTCCTCAACAAGGACACATGCATCCTGAACAACACCGAGACTTGGCTGCGCACCGGCACGTGGCGAAACAAGAGCGTCAATCCGGAGGAAGGCGCCTGGCTCCTGACGCTGATCAACTCCGCGACAGGCTTCGGCTTCAGCGCGCGCCAGATCGATTTCCTGAACTACAGCGTCCTCGTGCTGGTGTGGCTGCTCGCGGCTGCGCGGCTGTCGGGCTTGTTCTGAAGATCTGTCCCGCTGTCGCGACTTGCGCAAGAACCGGGTCGCATGCCGCGCGCCGAAAGGCCATATCGCGTTGGCAAAGACGAACGAGGGGTCCCATGCCGTTCCGCTATATCGGCCTTTCACCCGAGACTTTCGCGCCGCTTCTGGCGCTCGACGACGATGCGCTGCAGGCGCGCGGCATGCGCCGCATGATCGTCGACGCGAAACCCGGCTTTCCCTGCCGCGTGACGCTCGAAGATGCCGAGCCCGGCGAACGCGTGCTGCTCGTCCCCTTCGAGCATCAGCCGGCGCATTCGCCCTATCGCGCCTCGGGTCCCATCTTCGTGCGGGAGAACGCGCGCGCGACCTGGGACCATGTCGGCGAGGTACCGCCGGCGCTGAGAGCGCGCCTGCTGTCGGTGCGGGCCTATGCCGAGGACGGCATGATGATCGATGCCGACGTGACGGACGGTGCGGCGCTCGAGCCGCTGCTCGAACGGCTGTTCGCGAATCCGGACGTCGCCTATGCGCATGTCCACAATGCGCGGCGGGGCTGCTATGCGGCGCGTGTCGAGCGCAGCTGAGACATCGGTTCAACGCCGACGCTGACTTGCGCCGCGTTTGCTCCTAATCTTCCGCTTCGCGGTCGAAGTCGAGGCGGAGACATTGGGCGGGACGCGCACCAGCAGCCACGCGCTGCTATTCATCTTCATCACGATGCTGATCGACAATATCGGCCTCGGCATCATCATTCCGGTGACGCCGAAGCTGATCCAGTCGCTGATCGGCGGCACGCTGGGGGACGCGGCGCCGTATGGCGGCTGGCTGTTCGACGCCTATTGCGTCATGCAGTTCCTGTTCGCGCCGCTGATGGGCAACTTGAGCGACCGTTTCGGCCGCCGTCCGGTGCTGATCCTCGCGCTCCTGGCCCTCGGCATCGACTATCTGATCTCGGGCCTCGCACCGACCATCGGCTGGCTGTTCGTCGGACGCTTCCTGTCGGGTGCGGCGGGCGGCAGCTATTCGACCGCCAACGCCTATGTCGCCGACATCACGCCGCCGGACAAGCGCGCGGCGAATTTCGGTCTGATCGGCGCCGCCTTCGGCGTCGGATTCATCGTCGGTCCCATTATCGGCGGCTATTTCGGACAGTTCGGTCCGCGCGTGCCGTTCCTCATCTCGGCGGGACTGGCCTTCGCCAATGCGCTCTACGGCTTTTTCGTGCTGAAGGAATCGCTCGCCAGGGAAGACCGCCGCCCGTTCGATGTCGCGCGCGCCAATCCGGCCGGCGCGCTGGCCGCGCTGTCGCGTTTTCCGATGCTGGTCACGCTGTTCGGCGTCTTCGTCCTGATCCAGTTCGCGCACGACACCAATCCGGCGGTCTGGACGTACTACACGATGCTGAAATTCAACTGGACGCTGCTGGAAGTGTCCTACTCGCTCGTCGCCGTCGGCGTGTTGAGTATTCTCGTGTCCGCGGTCCTGACACGCTATGTCGTGGCATGGATCGGCGAAGCGGGCGCAGTGTATCTCGGCCTGATCGTCGGCGGCATCGGCTTCGCCGGCATCGGTTTCGCGACCGAGGGCTGGATGATCTATGCGTGGATGCCGCTGTTCATGTTCTTCGCGCTTCCCGGTCCCGCGCTGAGCGCCATCGCGTCACAGCATGTGGGCCCCGATGAGCAGGGCGAACTGCAGGGTGCGTTCGCGAGCTTGCAGAGTCTCACGTCGCTGGCAGCGATTCCGACGATGTCCTATCTCTTCGCCTGGTTCACCGGTCCGGCGGCGCCGGTCTATTTTCCCGGTGCGCCGTTTCTTGCGGCCGGATTTATCCTGTTCGCGGCAGCGGCGGCGTTTGCACGCGCGCGACCGGCACCGGCGCTCAATCCGGCAGAATAGTCATCGAGAGGGAGATTAGTGGACGCTGCTTCGCAGTCGTTCGAGTTCGTCTTTGATGCGGAGTTTTTCTTTTTTGAGGGCCTGGATCCTGATCTCGTCCCAGTCGGGGTGGGACATCTCCGCTTCGATCAGTTCCTGGAGTCTCTTATGTTTTTCGGACAGTTCCTGAATATGCCCATCCAGTGCCATGTTTTGCACCTCGTCGTTTTAGGCCCACCGATTAGAGCACCATCGGCCTTTGGTGTCACGCGCCCACTTCCGCTCGCCCGTTCACGTCTGTAAACGGATGGCATGAGGGATCGGTCAGCCGAAAAATCGAGCAAAGACAGGCTCGTCGTGGGTCTAAGCGGGGCGTCGGGCGTTGCCTATGGAATCAGGCTGCTGGAGGCGCTGGGCGAGCTCGGCGTGGAAAGCCATCTGGTGATGTCGAAGGCGGCCGAGATGACCATCGGCTACGAGACCACGCTCAAACCCAAAGATGTCGCAGGCAAGGCCGATCACGCCTATGCGGTCGGCGACATCGCGGCCCCCATCGCCTCGGGAAGCTTCAAGACCAAAGGCATGATCGTCGCGCCCTGCTCCGTCCGGACGATGAGCGAGATCGCGACCGGCGTGACGTCGAGCCTGTTGACCCGCGCCGCGGATGTCACCCTCAAGGAGCGCCGGCCGTTGATCCTCGTCGTGCGCGAATCCCCGCTTCATCTCGGCCACTTGCGCACGCTCACCCAGCTGGCGGAGATCGGCGCGATCATCCTGCCGCCGGTGCCGGCCTTCTATGCGGCCCCGCACGCGATTTCCGACATCGTCGACCAAATGGTCGGCCGCATGCTCGACATTCTGGGGTATGATTGGCCGAAGGTTCGGCGATGGGGCGAGGATCTGGCGAAGGGTCGCCGCGCCGGCGCAAAGAAAACCAGGACCGGTTAGGTTAGGACCCGTATGACCGAAGCCGAAGAGCAGGCGCTCCGCGCACTGCTGACGCAGCTGACCGAGGAACACCGCGATCTGGACGCCGCCATCACCGCGATGTCCGATTCCGGCGTGCGCGACCAGATCATCATGACCCGTCTCAAAAAGCGGAAGCTGCAGCTGAAGGACCAGATCGCACGCATCGAAGACGCGCTGCTGCCGGACATCATCGCCTGACGCGGCAACGTTAACGGGTTCCTGCCTTGACCCCGGCAATTCGGGTCAAGTTTACACCGCTCTTAAAGGACGCCCGGCCTACAACATCTGAGGGGGCGTATCAGCGCGCGAGGTTTGGGGGCGTGCCGATCCAAAAAATTGCAGGGCTGAGACAACTCGCGTGGCTGGGCGTGCTGACCGCCTGCGCCCTGCTGGCGGTCCTGCTCGGCTTCGGCGTCTCGACGCTGCCCCAGCATCCGAGGGCCGCTCCGCCCCTCAAAGCCGGCCAGCTCGATCTCGGCCAATGGCATTTCGACCGCGACGGCTCCGTGCCCCTGGAAGGCGACTGGCTTTATTTCGACCAGAGCTGGGGTCCGAAACAGCAGGCCAGCTACGCCCAGGTGCCCGGGCCCTGGCCCGCCTTCGATGCGCGGGACGGCGATACCCGCCATGACGGCTTCGGCACCTATGTTCTCCGGCTCAAGCTGCCCCCCACCCCGGCCGGCGACCATTTCGCCCTCGATACCGGCCAGATCCTCTCCGCCTATAACGTGCTGATCGACGGCAAGGTGATCGCCTCGCCCGGAACGCCGGGCGCCACAAAAGCCACGGAACGAGGCTTTTCCTACAGCACGCTGGCGGATCTGCCGGACGGGGCGCGCGATGTCACGCTCGAAATCCGCATGTCGAACCACCTGATGCCGCACGGCGCCATTTTCGTGGCGCCGACCGTCGGTCTCAGAAGCGCGCTCGAAGCGGGGCGGCGATCGACCGAGATGCTCTCGCTGGTCATCGTGGGCGCGCTGCTCTTCACCGCCTGCTACCACATCGCCTTCATGGGCGTGACGCGCGCGGGCTACGCCAATTTCTGGTTCGGCACGACGGCCGCGCTCTTCGCCGCGCGCATGTTCTTCTTCGAGCCCCTGGCCTCGGCAACGGTGCCGCTCATCGGCCAGGACTGGGTCTGGCGCCTCGATTTCGCCGTGTCGATCATGATCGAGCCGATGGTGTGCTGGTTCGTGGTGTACAGCTTCCCGCGCCACCTGAGCCGCACCTTCGCCTGCATCTTTACCGCGGCTTGCGGCGTGCTCGCGCTGGCGAGCCTGATTGAAAGCCCCGCGGTGGGACAGCACGCGCTCGATACGTTCGAAATTCTCGGCATCGCGGCGCTTCCCTATCTTGCGCAGGCGGTCGTGCGCTCGGCATTCGAACGCGAACAGGGCGGCAAGCTCGCATTCCTCGGAATGCTCATCATGATCATTTCTTTCCTGCATGACATTCTTCTCGACAACAATCTCGCCACGGGCCCCAATTTTCTGCCCTTCGGCTGCGTCGCGTTCTTCCTCTGCTTCTCGGGCGCGCTGACGCAGCGCTCGCACCACGCCTTCCTCAGAAACGAGCAGCTCGTCGACGAGCGCACGCGCGAACTGCAGGAGAAGATCGTCGAGCTCGAAGAGGCCCGCGCCGCGGCCGTTTCCGCCAGCGTGGCGAAATCGCGCTTCCTGGCCAATATGAGCCACGAGTTGCGTACGCCTCTGAATGCCATCCTCGGCTTCGCCGAAATCGTACGCGACCAGATGTTCGGCAAGAGCGCCACCGACCGCTACGCCGAATATGCCGGAAGCATCCACACCAGCGGCTCGCACCTCCTGGGCCTCATCAACGACATTCTGGATCTCTCCAAGATCGAAGCCGGCAAGCTCGAGCTCGAGGAGAGGCGAGTCGACCTCGGCGAGGAAGCCCGCGGGGCGATGCAGTTTGTCGAGCCCCAGGCCGGCAAGAAGAACATCCTTCTCGCGTTCGATATGGACGATCCCGTCTTCGTGCTCGCCGACGCACGCGCCATTCGCCAGATCCTGATCAATCTCCTTTCCAACGCCGTGAAGTTCACGCCTTCGGGCGGCGTCGTCAGCCTCGCAATCAAAAGAACGGAAGATCTCGCGGTCGCCATCTCCGTTTCCGACACCGGCATCGGTATCCGCCCCGAAGACATGCAGCGCGTGTTCGAAAGCTTCGGGCAGGGCCGCCACGACGTCCGCGCCCGCAGCGAAAACGGGACGGGACTCGGCCTTCCGATCGTCAAAGGATTGGTGGAAGCGATGGACGGCCGCATCGAGGTGGAGAGCGCACTCAACTCCGGCACCACGATGACGATCCTGCTTCCGTCGCACCGCACGCTCGATGCGGCTCCGACGCCGGACGATCCGACTATTCTGCTGCGCTCGGTCTCGCGCGCTTTTGCGCATACATAGCTTCGTCGGCGCGCATCAGCGCCGTCTCCGCACTCTCGCCCGCGCAAAGCTCGAAGGCCCCGAAGGAAAAGCTCACCGCAATCTGCGTGCCGTTCCACTCGGCCATCTCGGTTGCCAGCGCCTTGGCCAGCGCATGCGCCTTGTTGGTCGCCTGTTCCGCATTCGCATGCGTCAGCAGAATGCCGAATTCGTCGCCGCCGAGGCGGCCGAGGATGTCGCTCTCGCGGATATTGGCGCGCAGGATCTTCGCGACATGCGCCAGCACCGCGTCGCCGCCGGCATGGCCATGGGCGTCATTGATCCGTTTGAAGCCGTCGAGATCGCAATAAAGTAGGCTCGCCGGCGTGCCGTAACGCGCGGCGGCCGCGGTATGCCAGTTCAGCGCGCGCATGAAGGCGCGGCGATTGAGGATCGGCAGCAGCTGGTCCTGGTCTGCGGCCTGCTCGGCGAGGGCAAGACGCGTGCGCGCCAGTTCGAGGTCGCGCCGCAGCATCTCCACTTCGCCGTTGAGCGCTGCCACGATGGCGCGAGCACGCGGAGTCAACTCGGCATCCGCGTCGTTGCGGACGCCCCGGCGATTCTGCGACCTGCGTTCGATTCGCTCGATCGTCATGGTTTCTAGGGTCGAATCGGCACTGCCCTGCCAGTTTGGTATCCGGACTCCTAACAAATCGTTCAAATCCGCAAGGCCGGGGTTAACTCTCGAAGCCCACTTTCCAGCAGCGGAGGGGTTCCTATAATGGGCCGCTTCTCCGGCCCACGGCCTTTTTGAGGAAGCATGACCCGCCCTTCGCCGCTTGTCGGCCTGATCATGGGAAGCCAGTCGGACTGGGCGACCATGAAGGCCGCAGCCCAGATTCTGGAAGCTCTGGACGTTCCTTTCGAGACCCGGATCGTCTCCGCCCACAGGACGCCGGAGCGGCTCTACGCCTATGCCGGACAGGCAGAAAGCCGGGGGCTGAAGGTTATCATCGCGGGCGCCGGCGGGGCGGCCCACCTGCCGGGGATGACCGCCTCGATGACCCGGCTGCCGGTCCTGGGCGTCCCGATCGAATCGGCGGCGCTGAAGGGCATGGACAGCCTTCTCTCCATCGTCCAGATGCCGGGCGGGGTGCCCGTCGCGACCTTCGCCATCGGCGAATCGGGAGCCAAGAATGCCGCCCTGCACGCCGCGGCGATTCTGGCGCTCGGCAGCGAGAAGCTCGCCCAACGGCTCGCCACCTGGCGGGCCAAGCAGACCGAATCCGTGGCCGAGGCGCCGTCGGACAGCCCGTCGAAATGATTGTCAGCGCACCCGTCCCGCCGGGAGGAACGATCGGCATTTTGGGCGGCGGCCAGTTAGGCCGCATGCTCGTGCTGGCCGCGGCGCGGCTCGGCATCAAGGCGCATATCTATTCCGACGAAGCCGATGCGCCGGCGTTTCAGGTGGCGAACGCGAAATCCTTCGCCCGCTATGACGACGAGACATCGCTCGATGCCTTTGCGCGGGCTTGCGACGCCATCACTTTCGAATTCGAAAATGTGCCCGCGGCGACGGCCGAAATCCTCGCGCGACGGAAGCCGATCTTTCCCAATGCGCGCGCGCTTGGCGTCGCGCAGGACCGCCTCGAGGAAAAGCGCTTTGTGACGGGTCTCGGCCTCAAGACGGCAGCCTTCGCCGCAGTCGACGGCGAAAAGGATGCGGCCGCAGCGCTCGCGAAGACCGGGACGCCCGCGATCCTGAAGACGCGCCGTTTCGGTTACGACGGCAAGGGACAGGCAAAAGTGTCGAGCGCGGCCGATATCGCTGCTGCAATGAAGAGCTTCAACGGCGCGGCGTCGATCCTCGAAGGCTTTGTCGATTTCGCCTATGAAGCGTCGGTTGTCGCGGCGCGCGGACGCGACGGAAGCTTCGCCGCCTACGATCCTCCCGAAAATTTCCACGCCGACCATATCCTCAGGCGATCGACCGTTCCATCACGCCTCAGCGCAAAGCAATGCGGCGAAGCGAAAGACATTGCGAAGAAAATAGCGGACGCCTTCGACTATGTCGGCGTCTTGGCGGTCGAGCTGTTTGTCGGCCGCGACGGATCGTTGCTCGTCAACGAAATCGCGCCGCGCGTGCACAATTCGGGGCACTGGACCATCGAGGCCTGCCTTGTCAGCCAGTTCGAGCAGCATATCCGCGCCGTCGCCGGCTGGCCGCTCGGAAGTCCTCAACGCCACAGCGATGCTGTCATGGAAAATCTTATCGGCGAGGAGGCGCGCGACTGGCAGAAGCTCGCGAACGAGGGCGGCGCGCTGCATCTTTACGGCAAAAGCGAAATCCGCGCCGGCCGCAAGATGGGACACATCACCTGCCTCGGCAAACCGCGCTCGGGTTAAGCCCGCGCGAATTTCACGACATTATCCGTCTGCTGCGGCTCGGCCACCGCCTCGGCGCTGAGATCGAATTCGCGCAGGAACATCTCGAGATTGGCCAGCGACCACAGCGTGCGCGCATTGTCGTGACGGCCGTCGAGATGATCGTCGACCAGGCGGCCGAGACGTGCACCATCGCAGAATGCGGCGGTCCGCGATGCATTGCTTCTCAGAAGATCAAGCAGAAGCGGACGCTGCCTGCTCCGGAACCAGTCGCCCACGGGCACCTGGAAGCCGATTTTCCGGCGGTTCAGGATGCGGTCGGGAAGCCGCTTCTTCATCACCGCGCGCAGCACGCGTTTGCCGCCCGTCGATCCGATCAGAAAGGAATCCGGCATCCTCGCCGCCAGCGCCGCGACTTCGGTATCCATGAACGGCATGCGCCCCTCGATGGAGCCTGCCATCATCATGCGGTCGCCGCGCTCGAGGAGATTGTCCGGCAGCCAGGTCGTCTGATCGAAGTAGAGCATCCGCCTGAGCGGCGAAGGATCCTTGAGCACATCGGTCGCCGCGCCGGGAATGCCGAAGCTTCGATTATCTCGTGCAAGACGCACGCAGTCGTCGGAGGTCATGCCGCTGAACCAGACCGCCATGCGCTTGTCGAATTCGCGTTCGCTCGCGGCGGCTGCAACGACCTTCGCCCGCTGAAAACGATAGGGCAGCGCTTTGATGAGCGGCGCAAAGAGTGCGCTGTGCAGCGCGGGCGGCATCACGCGTTGATAAAGCTCGACCCAGCCTTCGCCGCGATATTTGGGATACCCGCCGAACACTTCGTCGGAGCCTTCGCCGGTCAGCACCATCTTCACATTGGCGCGCGCCATCCGCGACAGCAGCATGATCACGACGTCGGCCATCTCGGAGACGGGAGCGCCGCGATGGCGCACAGCTTCGGGCCACGCCGAAAAGAACGCCTCGGGCTCGACGAGAAGCGCGTGATGCTCGGTGCTGAAGACGTCGGCCACTTCGCGTGCGTAATCGAGCTCGGACAGCGCCTTCTCGCGAAAACCCGCAGTAAAGGTTCTGACAGCGCCGCCCGAATGGCGCACCATCGTCGAGACGATGGCGGAAGAATCAAGTCCACCGGAGAGATACGCGCCGAACGGTGCATCGCTGCGCATGCGGACACGCACCGCATCGTCGAGCAAGCGATCGAGCTCGCTGACCGCATCCTCGAAGGAGGAAATGTCGCGCACGGCGTCGGTCAGCGGCGGCGCGAAATAGCGCGTCTTTTTCAGCGTGCCGTTCTGCCAGATGGCGTAATGGCCCGGCGGCAGTTTCTCGATGCCCTCGAACAGGGTTTGGGGCCCCGGCACGTAGCGATGCAGGATGAAATTCGGCAGTGCCGCCGTGTCGAGTATCCGCGATACGCCGGGAAAGCCGAGAAGGCTCTGGACTTCCGAGCCGAAGAGCAGCTTGCCGCCCTGCTCGTAAAGAAACAGCGGCTTCTTGCCGAACGCATCGCGCGCCAGAAGCAGAAGCTGCTTCTCGCTGTCCCACAGCGCGAAGGCGAACATGCCGCGAAAGCGGCGGATCGCTTCGGGACCCCAGACGCGATAGGCCTCGATGGCGACTTCGGTGTCGGATTGCGTCGCGAAGATGCGGCCTTTGGCCTTCAGCTCGGCCCGCAACTCCACATAGTTGTAGATTTCGCCGTTGTAGACGATCGCCACCTTGCCGTCGGCGCTCCACATGGGCTGGGCGCCGCCGGGGATGTCGATGATGGAGAGCCGGCGATTGCCGAGGCCGATCTGGTAACGCGCGTCCGCGGAGGGACCGAGCCAGTAGCCGCCCGCGTCAGGTCCGCGGTGAAACTGAAGGTCGGTCAGGCGCGCAAGCAGGTCGCGCTCGCGCCTGTTCTGGTCGGGCAGGATCCAGCCAAAAATGCCGCACACGCGTTGCGACCCCGTCCTGTCTTATACATTGGCGGGACGTCGCGATTGGCCGGCAAATGCCGGAGGAGGACCGCCCCAACGGTTGATGTTTATCGCCTCGGGTAAGCCGGCGATACCAGACACCATCCTACATTTGGGGGATATGCGGTATAGGGTGAAGAGTAACGGGGAACGGGCGAATGAAAGTTCATTTAATTACCGGCGGCGCGGGCTTCATCGGCGTTAATCTTGCCCGGCGGCTGCTTGCACGTGACGAAACTGTCATCGCGTTCGACGACCTTTCGCTCGGGCACCGTGAATTCTTAAAGCCGTTCGGCAACGTCCCCGGCTTCGAATTCCACGAGGTGGACTGCTCCGCGACCGACACATTCCTTAACGCCGCGGAATCGGTGCACGCACGCAAGCCCGTCACCGATGTCTGGCATCTCGCCGCCAACTCCGACATCCCGGCAGGTGTGAAAGATTCCCGCATCGATCTGAGACGGACCTTTCTCACGACCTTCGAGACGCTGCGCGTCATGAGCGCCTTGCAAATCCCCAATCTCCATTTCGCGTCGAGCTCGGCCATTTATGGCGACGTTCCCGATCGCGCCATCTTCGAGGATCTGGGCCCGCTGGAGCCGATCTCCAATTACGGCGCCATGAAGCTAGCCTCCGAAGCGCAGATCCGCGCCGCGGTCGAGGCGGGTCTCGAGAGGGCTGACATCTTCCGCTTCCCCAATGTCGTGGGCACGCCGGCGACCCATGGCGTCATCATCGATCTCATCCGCAAATGCCGGAAAACGCCGACAGGATTCGATGTCCTGGGCGACGGCACGCAACAAAAGGCCTATCTCCACGTTGACGATCTGGTCGACGCGATGCTGTACATAGCCGATCGCGCGACCGGCCGTTACAACGTCTTCAATATCGGACCCGACGATGAGGGGATTACCGTCGCCAGGATCGCCGAAACCGTGCGCGACAGCGTTTCGCCCGGCGCCCAGATCCGCTATGGCCGCGGCAACAAGGGGTGGACAGGCGACGTGCCGCGATTTCGCTACGACACGCGCAAGCTCGCGGGACTTGGCTGGAAGCCGAAGCTCAATTCCGACGGCGCCATCGCCCGCGCCGTGTCTGAAATCGCAGAACAGGAACGGACCTCTCTGAGGGAGCGCGACGCATGATCGTCAGCCGGACACCCTTGCGCATGAGCTTCGTCGGCGGCGGCAGCGACATGCCGGACTTCTACCGCCTGCATGGCGGCGCCGTCCTCAGCACGGCCATCGAGAAATATGTCTACGTGAATGTGAACCGGAAATTCGACAGCGGCATCCGCGTCGCCTATTCGAGGACCGAAGAAGTCGATCACGTCGACGCCGTCGAGCATCCGATCGTCAGGCACGCGCTCAAGCGCATGGCAATCGACGGCGGCATCGAGATCACTACCATTGCCGACATTCCGTCCCGCGGCACCGGCCTCGGATCGTCGAGCTCGTTCACCGTCGGGCTCCTGAACGCACTCGCCGCCTTCAAGGGCAGCCATCTGAGCCGCGAGGATCTCGGCCGCGAAAGCTCGCACATCGAAATCGACCTTTGCGGCGAGCCGATCGGCAAGCAGGACCAGTATGCCGCGGCATTCGGCGGGCTCAACCTGATCGAGTTCAAGCCCGACGACCGCGTCGTTGTCTCGCCCGTGATCCTTCGCCCGGACGTGCGCGACACGCTCGCGAAAAGGCTGCTCGTATTCTACACCGGCATCACGCGCAGCGCCTCGCAGATACTCGAAAAGCAGTCAGCGGGGATCGTATCGAGCGAGACCAAGCGCGACACGCTGCGGAAGATGGTCGATCTTGCCTACCGGCTGAGCGACGAGCTGCGCGGCGGCAATCTCGATCGCTTCGGCGAGATCCTGCACGAGAACTGGGAGCTCAAGAAAAGCCTCACCGACGCCATCAGCACCGGCCAGATCGACCGCTGGTACGAGACGGCACGGGCCTGCGGCGCGCAGGGCGGCAAGATCATGGGCGCCGGTTCGGGCGGATTCCTTCTCTTTTACGCGCCCGAAGAAAAGCACGACGCGATCCGCCAAGGCCTTGCGCCGCTGCGCGAGATGAAGATCACCTTTGACCTTCTGGGCAGCCGCATCATGTTCTATGATGCGTGAGCGAGCGTCAGTGGTCATGGACACACCCTTGAATTCCGCCGTCAGAACGGCACCGGTTGCGCGCGCGGCGAAGCCGCTGCACGTCGTCGTCGTCACGCCCCTGGGCGAAGGCGGCCGCGGCGGCATCGACCGTCTGATGGACGAATTGCGCATCCTCCTGAAGGAGCGCGGCGATGCGAATGCCGATGTCGCCTTCATCACCAGCCGCGGGCCGGGAAGCCTCGCGCTGTCGCCGTTCTATATGGCAGGCTCCATCGTTTCGCTCGTCGGCCGCAAACTCGCCGGCCGCGCCGATGTCGTGCACATCAACCTGTCGCAGGACGGCAGCTCATATCGCAAGATCGTCATCGCTTGGGTGTGCCGTGGGCTCGGCATTCCCTATCTGCTGCATCTGCACGGCTCGCATTACCATCATTTCTGGAACCGCTCGTCGCCGTGGTTCGGCCGCGCCCTGACGAAGATGTTCGCAGGCGCCGCGCGCACGGTCGTGCTCGGTACCGTGTGGGCCGACTTCATCCGCTCGAAAGTGCCCGATGCCCGCATCGAGATCTTTCCGACCGCCACGCGCGATATCGCGAGCCCGCGCCCGCGCGCGGCCTCGGACCGCGTGCGCATTTTCTTCTCCGGCCGTCATGGCCCGCGCAAAGGCGTCGAGCAGCTGATCGCGGCGCTTGGCCGCCTGGCGCCGAATCCGCATTGGCAGGCGACGCTGACGGGCGACGGCACATTCGAAAAGACGCGCGAGCGGGCGAACTCGCTCGGCATTGCCGATCGTGTGAACGTACCGGGCTGGATCGATGCTGCGACTTTCGAAGCGCTGCTGAACGAGGCCGACATCCTTGCACTGCCCTCGTTCGACGAAAACCTTCCGCTGTCGGTTGTCGAGGCCTTTGCGCGCGGCATTGCGGTCGTGGCGACACCCGTCGGGGCGCTGCCAGACATTGTCCGGCACGAAGAGACAGGTCTCGTCGTGCAGCCGGGCGACGTCGGCGGATTGACCGCGGCGCTCGAACGGCTGATCGAAGATCCCGACCTCCGCGCGCGACTCGGGCGCAATGCGCGCAGGGTCTACGAAGATCGCCTCAATCTCGATGCCTACACGCAGCGGCTGCTCGAAACCTGGCGGAGTGCGGCCGGGCGCTGACGCCTTCTTTCTGGGAGCGGCGGTGAACCGCCGCAAAGTTTGGAGCACACCATGTCACGCTTTCCCGAAACGCCCTTCGACGATGCGGGCAAATATGTCGCCGCCTATGGCGAGGAAATCGCCAAAGCCTTCGCGACGCTCGACCAGGCGGCCTTCCGCAAAGCGGCTGCGGCGCTGCAGGACGCCGTCTCGCGCAACGCCACGATCTTCACCTGCGGCAATGGCGGCTCGGCGGCGATCGCCAACCACATGGTCTGCGATCACACCAAGGGCACGCGCGCGGACACCGACATCCTGCCGCGCGTGCACAGCCTCGTCGCCAATATCGAGATCAACACGGCGATCGCCAACGACCTCGCCTATGACCAGGTGTTTTCCTATCAGCTGCAGAGCTACGCCTCGAAGGGCGACGTGCTGGTCGCGATCAGCTCGTCGGGAAACTCGCCCAACATCCTCAACGCGATCAAATGGGCGAAGGACCATGGCGTCACCACCATCGCGATGACGGGCTTCGCCGGCGGCAAGGCGAAGGAGATGGCCGACATCCCGCTCTATGTCGCGGCGAACAATTACGGCGTCGTCGAAGACGTCCACCAGTCCCTGATGCACGCGCTCGCGCAGTTCATGCGCCAGCGCCACATGCACGATCCCGCGCTTATCGCGGCACGGTCTTTCTAGGAACGCTCGCTTACGGATTGCGGCGCGCGCACGCCTTCGAACAGCGCGTCGTAGGCGGCGAGCAGCTTGGGCGTCTCGTGCGCCCAGGACAATTCCTCGACCACGCGGCGGCGTCCGATCTCGCCCATGCGGGCGCAGAGCGTCGGATCGTCCAGCAGCTTGAGGATATTGCGCGCGAGGTCGGCCGAATCGTTGCGCGCAGCATAGAGCGAAGCTTCGCCGGCGGAGTAGCGGCCTTCCGTCAGGTCGAACTGCACGATCGGTTTTCCGAGCGCCATGTATTCGACGATCTTGTTCATCGTCGATTTGTCGTTCATAGCGTTGTATTCGTCCGGATTGACGCAGACATCGGCCGTGTTGAGCATCGCGAGCATTTCCGCGTCGGGCACGCGACCCGTGAAGGTTACATAATCGGAGATACCGATTTCCTTCGCGAGATCCTTCAGATGCTCGAGTTCC
>DATKON010000144.1:0-4730 GCA_035524575.1 Rhizomicrobium sp. | reverse complement strand
CATTGAACATGTCGATGACGCGGCGGCCGATCGGCAGCGCATTGACGAAGCCGATGCGCTTCACGCCCATGAAGTCGACGGTGTCGATGATCATCTTGCCGTAGAGCCGACGAAGCTGGTCGCGTCCCTTGCGGCCGACGCAGAGGATCTTCACCTCTTTGCCGTCCCTGAGCAGCGATTCGATGTGCTGCTTCGCCAGACGCACGATGTTGGTATTGAAGCTGCCGCAGAGACCGCGGTCGGCGGTCGCCACGATCACCAGATGCACCTTGTCGCTGCCGGTGCCGACGAGAAACGGCGAGGCGTCCGGATTGCCCTTAAGGCCCGCCGCGAGGTTGGCGATCACCGCATTCATCTTCTCGGCGTAAGGACGCGCGGCGTCCGCCGCTTCCTGCGCGCGGCGCAGTTTCGACGCCGCCACCATCTGCTGCGCCTTGGTGATCTTTCGGATCGCTTTGACGCTCGCGATCCGGTTGCGGAAGGACTTTAAGCTCGGCATCAGGCAAAGCTCTTCGAGAACTCTTCGAGGATGGTCTTGAGCTTGCCTTCGATCTCGGGCGTCAGCTGCTTGCCGGTGCGGATGGCGTCGAGCACGTCCTTGTGCTTGCCACGCATCAGCCGCAGGACCTCGTCTTCGAAGCGGCCAATATCGGAGATCGGCAGCTTGTCGAGATAGCCTTTGACGCCCGTGTAGATCGACACGACTTCTTCTTCGACCGGCAGCGGCGAGAACTGCGGCTGTTTCAGAAGCTCCGTCAGGCGCGAACCGCGGTTAAGGAGGCGCTGCGTCGCCGCATCGAGGTCGGAGCCGAACTGCGCGAACGCCGCCATTTCGCGGTACTGCGCGAGCTCGAGCTTGATGGAGCCGGCGACCTGCTTCATCGCCTTGATCTGCGCCGACGAACCCACGCGCGACACGGAGATGCCGACGTTCACCGCCGGGCGGATGCCCTGGAAGAAGAGATCCGTCTCAAGGAAGATCTGGCCGTCGGTGATCGAGATCACGTTGGTCGGGATGTAGGCGGACACGTCGTTGGCCTGCGTCTCGATGACGGGGAGGGCGGTCAGCGAACCGCCGCCATTGGCCTCATTCAGCTTCGCGGCGCGCTCGAGAAGGCGCGAGTGGAGATAGAACACGTCGCCCGGATAGGCTTCGCGGCCCGGCGGACGGCGAAGCAGCAGCGACACCTGGCGATATGCAACGGCCTGCTTGGAAAGATCATCAAAGATGATGAGCGCGTGCATGCCGTTGTCGCGGAACCATTCGCCCATGGCGCAGCCCGAGAACGGCGAGAGGTACTGCAGCGGCGCCGGATCGCTCGCGGTGGCGGCGACGACGGTCGTGTATTCCATCGCGCCGGCGTCTTCGAGCGTCTTGACGATCTGCGCCACGGTCGAGCGCTTCTGGCCGACAGCGACGTAGATGCAATAGAGTTTCTGCTTTTCGTCCGTGCCCTGATTGACGGCGCGCTGGTTGATGATGGTGTCGACGGCGATCGCCGTCTTGCCGGTCTGGCGGTCGCCGATGATGAGCTCGCGCTGGCCGCGCCCGATCGGGATCAGGCTGTCGATCGCCTTGATGCCGGTCTGCATCGGCTCGTTGACGGACTTGCGCGGAATGATGCCGGGCGCCTTGACGTCGACGCGGCGGCGCTCGGCGGCCTTGATCTCGCCTTTGCCATCGATCGGATTGCCGAGACCGTCAACGACGCGGCCGAGGAGCCCCTTGCCGACGGGGACGTCCACGATGGCGCCGGTGCGCTTCACCGTATCGCCTTCGCGGATCGTCGAGTCCGAACCGAAGATCACCACGCCGACATTGTCGCTCTCAAGATTGAGCGCCATGCCTTTGATCGCACCGGGAAACTCGACCATCTCGCCTGCCTGGACATTGTCGAGGCCGTAGACGCGGGCGATGCCGTCGCCGACCGACAGGACCTGGCCGACTTCGCTGACTTCCGCTTCGGTGCCGAAATTCTGGATTTCGCGCTTCAGGATGGCGGAGATTTCGGCGGGTTGAATGTTCATGTCACTAACCTCTCAGAGCGGCGCGAAGCCCATCGAGCTTCGTGCGCAACGACGAATCGATCATGCGCGATCCCACTTTCACGACGAGACCGCCGAGAAGGGAAGGATCGACCTTGGCGTCGAGCCGCGCGTCGCGGCCGAGCCTGGATTTCAGGATGGCTTTGAGATCGGCGATCTGCGCGTCGCTCAATGGATGTGCGGAGGTCACCTGCGCACGGACCTCGCCGCGCTGCTTGGCGACGAGCAGTTCGAAGGTGCGAATGACATCGATCAATGCGAAGAGGCGGCCTTTGCTTGCCAGAAGCAGCACGAAGCGGAGGGTCAGCGGAGCGGCTTCCATGCGGCGCAGCACGGCGTCCATGCCTTTCTCCTGCTCCTTGCGGGAGAAAACGGGCGCGCGCACCAAAAGACGGAGGTCAGAGCTGCTCTCGACCAGCGCCTTCAGGTTCGCGAAGTCGCGCTCGACGGTCTCCACCGCGCGCTCTTCCTGCGCCAGCTCGAATAGGGCCGTCGCATAGCGTCCGGCCAGTCCGGAAATCAGCGGTTCTTCGGTTGCCACTTCGTATCGGCCTCTTGCGCAATGGGAATGATGCGCCGGTCGTTATCTTCTTGATTTCACTGCAATAAAACATGCGCACGCCAATCCCCGACCGCGCGCGCGATGCAGTTAGCATGGGGATAGCGCAGGTGCAACAATCCACCCCAAGCCATTGTGTCGCTGGTGCCGGGTATACGCCGTTCCGCCCATAAAGCACGGGAAAACGTCGTCGGGCCGGTGTATCAAGCCTCAACCACACGAGGGAGATGAACCATGAAACGGCTGGCACTTTGCGCGATGCTCCTGGGCAGTCTGGCTGCGGGCCCGGCACTCGCGGCGCTCGCGGACGGAACCCAGGCGCCGGACTTCTCGGCACAGGCTTCGATGGGGGGCAGGGAGTTCACCTTCTCGCTCGCCGACGCGCTCAAGAAGGGACCTGTGGTCCTCTATTTCTATCCGGCGGCCTTCACGCCCGGTTGCACCATCGAAGCCCACGATTTTGCGGAGGCGACCGACAAGTTCGCCGCGCTAGGCGCCACAGTCATCGGTGTCTCCCACGACAAGATCGACACGCTGGACAAATTCTCGGTCAGCGACTGCCGCAGCAAATTCCCCGTGGCCGCGGATCCCGACGAGGTCGTGATCAAGCAATATGATGCTGTGCTCGACAAGCATCCGGAATATGCGAACCGCACGTCCTATGCGATCGCGCCGGACGGCAAGATCCTGACCTCCTACACCTCGCTCAATCCCGACAAGCACGTCGAAATGATGATGGCGGCGGTGCAAAAGTGGCACGACGAGCATAAATAAGGGCCATGATCAGCAGGAGGCATTTCTGGAAGCTGTTTGTTCGTCAGTTCTGCCTCTTGTTGGCCGTTAGCGCCGCAATGGTGGGCTTTCTCTACTTCACGCATTCCATTGCCCATCAGGAGACGTCGGACTGGATCCGGTTCGGCGTCATTGACTTCATCGCGCTTGTGGCGGCCAGCGGGGCCACGGCCTGGCTGAGGCTCCAGCGGGAGGCCCAACGGGAGAGGCGCCGGCCGCCAGTTTGACCTTCAGGCCCCGGCCTGCCATACGCCCGCGCCATGATCGAACTGACCCAGGAATTCGGCTTCGATGCGGCGCACTACCTCGGCGTGGGCGGGGCGGAGAACCGGCGTATTCACGGCCATTCCTTCTATGTGGACGTGACATTGCGCGGCGAGCCCCAACCCGCGACGGGGATCCTGCGCGATCTGGGTGAGATCGATCGGGCGTTGAAGGCCATCCGCGCCGATCTGGATCATCACCTTCTGAATGACGTGGAAGGGCTCGGCACCCCGACGCTGGAAAATCTCGCCCGCTACATCTTCGGCCGCGCCAAGGCGACGTTGCCGGAAGTTGTGCGCGTCAAGATCCGGCGGCCATCCTATGGCCAGTCCTGCGTCTACGAGGGCTGACGATGGCGAAGCGCGTAAAGCTCACGCAGCTCGGTCACGCGGTGCAATGGCCCGGATCGCCGGACGAGGCGAAGCTCGAGGCTGTTCCCAATCCCCATCCCGACACGGATTATGTCGCGCGGTTCACGGCGCCGGAATTCACGAGCCTATGCCCGGTGACCGGCCAGCCCGACTTCGCGCATTTCGTCATCGACTATTGTCCGGCGAAGGCGATCGTGGAGTCGAAATCGCTGAAGCTGTTTCTCGGCAGCTTCCGCAACCACGCTTCGTTCCATGAAGACTGCACGATCCTGATCGGCAAACGCATCGCCGATGCGATCAAGCCGAAATTCCTGCGCATCGCCGGCTACTGGTATCCGAGGGGCGGCATCCCGATCGACGTGTTCTGGCAAACCGGCCGCCTTCCTAGTGGCGTTTGGCTACCTGATACAGGCGTAGCTCCTTATCGGGGCCGGGGCTAACCCAAGCAATTTTAGCGCAGTGGACGCGGTGGCTGCGCAGAGGACGCTGCGCGTTAGAGCCCATTCGCCATTCTGACGATCCCGTCTCGCATATGGGCGACATTGAAATTCAATAGATAACCCAGCCTATAACCACCCATCCGCAAATAGCTCAGCACTTGGCCACGGTGGACCGGATGCACCGTCTCGACGGCTTTCACTTCTATAACAACCAGATCGTCGACAAGCAGGTCGATCCGATAGGCGTCTTCAACCAGC
>DATKON010000143.1:0-44217 GCA_035524575.1 Rhizomicrobium sp. | reverse complement strand
CAAGGACGGCTATATCGGCGGCGCCGATCCCAGGCGGGACGGCGTGGCGCTGGGGGATTGAGCACGCTGCGCGTGGCCCCGCGTCGCGTTCTGCGCACCGCCCCCTCCGTCTGTCGCGCTTCGCGCGGCCCCCTCCGTCGCACGCTTCGCGTGCGCCACCTCCCCCGAACACAGTTCGGGGGAGGATTTGCACCAACGCCAATCCTCCCCCGCGCAAAGCGTGGGGGAGATGGCTGGCGCGCGCAGCGCGACAGACGGAGGGGGCGCGCGCAGCGCAGACGGAGGGGGCATCTCGCAGCGAGGGAGCCGCGACCAAACGCCCTTATCGATTTCACAAAATTTCCAGTGTAAGAAAGCCCGACTCTCAGGGGCGCCCCGCATGGACCAGGATTCAACAGGCTTTTGGGACCGCTGGTTTCTCGCCCATCCGCGCTCCATCGGCGACACCTATTTCGGCCATATGCTCGGGGCCTTCGCCATCGCAGGGCGCATGTTCGCCGCCGGCCTCGGCTGTCTGATCCACGCCTTCGTGCCGGGCCTGTTCGAGAAAGCCGCCAGCGTCACCGTCACCGACCTCGACCGCAAATTCACGTCGCGCCGGGCCAACATGGCGAGCGATTTGGGGCTTTAAAAAAAACACCCGCTGCGCCGACGCATTCTTGCAGAAGTTTCGTCCTGGGACCGCTGGCGTCTCGCCGGCATCGGTCGCGAAACATGCACATTCGTCGATGTTGTACCGGATGCGAGAGCGAGTTGTGCCGGCGGGACGCCCGCGGTCCCCAGGAAGACAATCGTTCCGATGAGGCTCATTGGAATCACGCCGCATCGCCCTTGAACGGATGCATCCGCCTCCCCCGCCGCACCGCCACCAGTTCTTCCAGCGCCTCCTGCACGCGGTAATGAACGCTCGACGGATGGCACTGCGTCGCCGCGCGGACGCTCGCGGCCATGGACCAACCCTCGCCGCAGAATTTCTCCACGATGATCCAGTCGCGTTCCTTCAGGCGCTGGCGGATCTGATCAAGACGTCTGATCGCGTCGATCTGTGATTGCGTGAAGGGATCGCGCGGGCCCGCGGCGCCGCCCGTCATCAGCGTCGTCGAATCCCTGCCGGAGCAACCGCGCAGCTCGCACAGAAGCCGCACCTCCTCGCCCGCCGCGAACTGGTCGTCGCTGATCTTGCCGCGCGCGTGCGCCAGCGTGAGCGGATGCTCTGCGATATTGCGCAGGCGTCTCTCGCGCCGCGTCTCGGCGCATTCCTCGACGAAGACGGTTCCCGGTCCCGCCTTTGGCGCATAGCGCTCTTCGCCGGACGCGCCGCCCGCCTTCGGGGCCGCTTCGGCGCGGCGGAGGCCTGTGCCTTTCCTCTTTCGCCGGCGGCTCATTTCGGCCTCCGCAATTCCTTGCCGCACCTTGGACAGGCCAGCAGATCGATGGCGCGCGCGCGACCGTGCATGCGCTTGATCGCACCGCGCTGCTCCAGCCTGTTGAGCATGCCCGACACGTTGCTGCGCGATTTCATGCCGAGCAGGAGCTTCAGTTCTTCCAGCGTCGGCATGACGCCGTGTTCGGCCTGGAAGGCGCGCACCGCATCGAGGCACGCCTGCTGGCGTCGCGTGAGCCCCATCATGGCCGCGCCACCCACGAGAGCGCCGCGACGCTGCCGGCGATACAGAGAGTCGCCAGCCACGCGATCTGCCGCCTGGCGATTCGAAAGCCTGGGCGGCCGGGAATCACCGAGGCCGAAACGGAGAGCGAAAGGCCCGCCACGAAGAAAAACATGGCCAGGACCGCGAAAGCGCTCTGGGCCGGGCTCATGGGCGCCGCCATACGGTTGAAAAATGCTCGGGCTGCATCTATTTGTTCCTGTTGTGTTCTTACCGATTTAATACCTCCTTGGTGCTTTGTCAACCAAATTGGTTGTTTCATTGCGGCAACGGTTAGAGTTGAGTGGTCCCATGAACCAGCTATCCCGCCTGCGCCTGGAGCGCGATCTGTCCCAGCAGGAGCTTGCCAAGAAGCTCAACACGACGTCGGTCTCGATCGGCCGCTACGAGCGCGAGGACCAGCGCCTGACGCTGCCCTTGATGCGGCGGCTCGCCAAAGTTCTCGGCGTGACGGTGGCGGACATCGCCGGCGAAACGAACGCCAACGGCGAACATTACGCCGTGCCGGTCTACGACCTGCGTGCGGCCGCCGGCGCGGGCGCACTCGCCATCGATACGCCCGCGGAGGAACATCTGATGTTCCGCGAGCAATGGCTCAGGAAGATCGCGAGCGATCTGGGGCAGGTGCTGGTGCTCGAGATCTCGGGCGACTCGATGTGGGAGACTCTGCACGACGGCGATCACGTGCTGGTCGACCGCGGGCAGACCAATCCGCGGCGCGAAGGGCTCTATGTCATCCGGATCGACGACATGCTGCAGGTCAAGCGCATCTCGATGCATCCCGTGTCGAAGCTGCTGACCGTCAAGTCCGACAACCCGGCCTACCCGACCTACACCGATCTTTCGCCGGAGGACATCATCATCATGGGCCGCGTCGTCTGGATCGGCCGGAGTCTCGGCTAGACAATTTTAGCGCAGTGGTCGCAGAGGTTGCGCAGTGGACGCGGGGGGCAGTCCCTCCGAAGAACTCCGCGCGAAGCGCAATTGGAAATTTCACAGGAGACGGTGAGGTGCACGCGGTCTCTCACTGCCCCACCGTCTCTTGTGAATCATTTTTGTTGCGCTTCGCGCGGCCCTTTGCGTGGATACGCGAGTACTGCGTCCACTGCACATCCTCTTCGGCCACCGCGCTAAAATCAGCTACGAAGACTCGTTGTCGAAGACGTCGGCGACGATATACAAGGGCCGGTCTTTCGCTTCGATATAGAGGCGCCCGAGATATTCGCCGATCAGGCCGATCGACAGAAGCTGCACGCCGCCCAGGAACAGCATGATGACGACAATCGAGGCATAGCCCGGCACGTCGATGCCGTACACCATCGTGCGGATGACGAGATAGAACGCATAGGCGAAGGCCAGCAGCGAAATCACGCCGCCCACCATGCTCGCCATCCGCAACGGCGCGATGGAAAAGCTGGTCAGCCCGTCAACCGCGAAATTCCACAGCCTGAGAAAATTCCAGTGCGTCTCGCCGGCGACGCGCGCCTCGCGCACGAACTCGACGCCGGTCTGCTTGAAACCGACCCAGGCGAACAGACCTTTCATGAAGCGGTTGCGTTCGGGCAACGCGAGGAGCGCGTTGACGACGCGGCGATCCATCAGGCGGAAGTCTCCGGCATCGTGCGGAATGGGCACGCTCGCGATGGCGTTGAAGATGCGATAGAAGGCGCCCGCCGTGGCGCGCTTGAAAAACGAATCCGCTTCGCGCGAGGCGCGCACGCCATAGACGACGTCCCAGCCCTCGCGCCATTTGGCGATGAACTCCGCGATCAGGGACGGCGGGTCCTGCAGATCCGCATCGATGACGACGACGGCGTCGCCCCGCGCCTGCTCGATGCCTGCCGTCATCGCCGCTTCCTTGCCGAAGTTGCGCGCGAAATTGACGATGCGCATGCGGCGATGCTGGCCAAGCTCGGCCTGCAGCAGCGCCAGCGTGCCGTCGCGGCTGCCGTCGTTGACGCAGACATATTCGACCGGAACGGGAAGCGCCGCGGCGACGCGATCCATCTCCGCGAAGAACGACACGATCGCCTTCTCCTCGTTGTAGAAGGCCACGACGATCGAAATCAGCTTCGCATCCGATCGCGCCGACACATTCATGACGGCGGTCCCGACGGCGGAATGATACCCCATCCCAACCTCAGCGGTTTGGCGCGCGGCTCACGCGGCCACGCAAACGTTTTCACGCCCATGATCCTCAGGCCCGGTAAATTGAACGTTGCCGGCGGCGAATCGTTTGCGTGAGTCTGCCAGACGACGAGCGCGCCTTCACGGGAAAGCCTTTGCGGCGTGATCCAGGGGGCATGGCGGGGATTGCAATCGATAAAAATGGAAGGACGTCCGGGCGCCCGCATGGCGATCAGCCCGCCCGTCCAGCCGTCGCTCGCCACGATCTTCAGCGGCGCGTGGGTCGCCTCGGTCCAGGCGGCGTTGAAGGTCTGCGCCATGGCGCGGTCCGGCCATTGCGTGCGCGATGGCTTGCCGCGCCATTCCGGAACCCATGCCGTCGACAGCACATAAGCCAGCGGGATGATGACGAACAGCGCCGCGACCCAGAGATAAAGCGCGCGCAGCGAGGTTTCGGGCCAGCGGGGCTGCATCGCATAGACGATCAGGAGGCCGGTCAGATTCCACATCGGCGCGCCCCACATGTCGCGGATGCCGAAGCCGGACAGGAGCGACAATGCGGCGGTGATGAGCGCGGGACCTGCACCCAAGAAAACCAGAAAGCGGAAATTCTCGTCTTCGAGCGACGGCAGCTTCACGCGGCGCAGAAGTCCGATGGCCGCAGCGACGATCAGCGCCGGCAGCAGCGTCGCGAGTTGCGAGAGGAGGAAATGGAACGGCGCGATGATGCGATGGACGACGCCTTCGCCATGACCGGCGCGGCCTTCCGCGTAGCCGAAGGTCGGGAAATGGTTCTGCACCAGCCAGACGAGATGCGGTGCGATGACAGCAAGAAGAATGGCGAGCGCGATATAGGGACCGGGCGTCGCGAGCTGCGCCGCCGTCTTCCGTGTACTGAGCAAATGCGCGAGCATGGCAAGGAAGAGAACGGCCGAGGCGTATTTGGTCAGCACGGCCACGCCACAGGCGAGTCCCAGCATCGTCCACCAGCGCCAGCGTCCCGTCCGGATGGCGAGGAGATAGCTGTAGGTCGCCCACGCCCACACCGGCATCTGGGCGACATTGTGATTCCATTCGGGCGTCGGGATGGAGAAGTAGTAGACTCCGGCGAGAAGGAGCGTGCCGATCAGCGCCTGGCGCGCAGGCATCATGACGCGGCCGATCAGGAACACGAAGGCGTAAGTGACCCCGACCGCGATCTGGCTCAAAAGGAACGGGCCGATATCGCCGAAGGCCCGGAAGAACGCTTCCACCGTCCAAGACGGCAGCGGGGGATGCTTGAAATAGCCCCATTGCCATTCATGCCCCCAGCCGAGCCCGTCGCTCACCACGTCGAGCGGCAAGCTCACCGCAAAGAACCACGGCACCAGCGTCCAGATGACGAGCTGGGCGAGGATGAAATGGAGAAGGTTGTGCATCTCCGCGCCGAGCAGCGGCGCCTTTTGCGAGGATGCTGAATTCGTCACGGGCTGTGTTGCCATCGGGTGAGTATCAAAAAGCGGTCATGGCGCGCGACCGCGACCAGTCTCCGCGGAAGCCTGTCACAGCGGGCCGTGCAAACCGGCGCTAAGTCAAGAGCGGCGCGTCAGCAGTTGATCGCGACCGAACAACATTGCGAGACGTATTTCTGGCTGTCGTCGTCGCCTGGATAGCACGTGCGGCTCTTGCTGGCATCGCAATCGTCGACGATGCAGTCGACGACGCCGCCGGGCGGGCAGCAGTGCTGCCCGTCGGAGCAGATGTGCATGTTGCCGGGGCAGCCGTCCTCGTCGCTCGCCCGCGCGCGCTGCGGCACGACAGCCGACAGTGTCACGGCGATCGCCGTTGCACGCGCAAACAGCAGCATGTTCCGCCGGGTCAGCACGCGGGCGTTTCCGGCGCGCACATCCGCATCTTTCATCATCCGGAACCGCACCACGCGTCCGCCGAATGTCAGGACGTGCATCAGCCACAGAACGGTGAACGTCAGTGGCCAGATTGCGATGACTGCCGCCAGCGGGCGATAGGCGACAAACGCTGCCGCGAGGACCAGCCAGCCGGCGAGCGCGCCTTGCAGCGACCATCGCATGCAGGTCGGACAGGTGCCGATCTTGGTGCGGAAAAACAGGCCGTATTTTCGCAAGCGTGCCGGTATCATCGTGTTCCCCCCGAAACCACTCTGACCGGCGAAGTCTAGCGAGCGCGGCCCTGCGCGGCAACAAATAGGCAGTTCCCCAAGGCCGGTCTTTCAGCCCCTCTCCCGATGTGATTTGATCCCGGCCGACCGCCAACAAGGGAGACGACTATGGAAAACAAGCTGAATTTCTACATCGACGGCAAATGGGTTTCTCCCGTGACGCCCAAGACGCTCGAGGTGATCAACCCCGCCAATGAAGAGGCCTATGCCCGCATCAGCCTCGGCTCCAAGGCGGACGTCGATAAGGCGGTGGCCGCCGCGCGCAAGGCCTTCGAGACCTATTCGAAAACCAGCCGCGAAGAGCGCCTCGCGCTGCTCGGCAAGATCATCGAGGTCTACCAGAAACATTACGCGGAAATGGTCGAGACCATCTCCAAGGAGATGGGTGCGCCCGTGTGGCTGTCGAAAGCGGCGCAAGCCGCGACCGGCGTGGCGCATTTCGGCGAAGCCATCCGCATCCTGAAGGAGTTCCAGTTCCAGAAGCAGCAGGGCACGACGGAAATCGTCTATGAGCCGGTCGGCGTCTGCGGCCTCATCACGCCGTGGAACTGGCCCATCAACCAGATCACCTGCAAGGTGGCGCCGGCTCTGGCGGCGGGCTGCACCATGGTCCTGAAACCGTCGGAAGTTGCGCCGATGAGCGCGCTTCTCTTCGCGCAGATCCTCGACGAAGCGGGCGTGCCGCCGGGCGTGTTCAATCTCGTCAACGGCGACGGCCCGACGGTCGGTGAAGCGCTGTCATCGCATCCCGGCATCGACATGATGTCGTTCACCGGCTCGACGCGCGCCGGCATCGCGGTCGCGAAAGCCGCGGCCGATACGGTCAAGCGCGTCGCGCAGGAGCTGGGCGGCAAGTCGGCGAACATCATCCTCGAGGACGCCGATCTCAAGAAGGCCGTGGCGCAGGGCGTCCAGGGCGTCATGAGCAATTCCGGACAGTCCTGCAATGCGCCGACGCGCATGTTCGTGCCGCGCGCCAAGCAGGACGAAGCCATCCAGGTCGCGAAGTCTGCAGCCGAGAAGGTGAAGGTCGGCGATCCGTTCGCGGAAGGCACGACGATCGGTCCCGTGGTCAGCGAAGTGCAATTCAACAAGATCCAGGGTCTCATCCAGAAAGGCATCGACGAAGGTGCGACGCTTGTCACCGGCGGTGTGGGACGGCCGGAAGGGCTGAATCGCGGCTATTATGTGCGGCCGACCATCTTCGCGAACGTCACGAACGACATGACCATCGCGCGCGAAGAGATCTTCGGGCCGGTCCTGTCGATCCTGCCTTACGACACGGAAGCCGACGCGATCAAAATGGCCAATGACACGGTCTATGGTCTGTCGGGCTATGTGCAGTCGGGCAATATCGAGCACGCGCGCAAAGTGGCGGCGCAGCTGCGCACCGGCAATGTGCACATCAACGGTGCCGGCGCCGACTTCAAGGCGCCGTTCGGCGGCTACAAGCAGTCCGGCAACGGCCGCGAATGGGGCGAGTTCGGCTTCGAAGAATTCCTCGAGGTCAAGGCCGTGATGGGTTACCAGGCGGCGTAAGCCGTTCAAAATTGAGAACAGGGCCATCGACGCGACGCGCCGGTGGCCTTTTTCTTTGCTATCGTGGCGCGGACGAAGGGGAAACGGTTCATGCGTGCGTGCGGCGTCGCCATTGCTGCATTCGTTCTGGCCGCGACCTCCGCCGCGGCCGAGGTCGTGGAAATACCGGAAGCCCATCTGCTGCTCGTCGACCGCAGCGTCTTGAAGCCGGCCGATCCGATGGGCGGCGGCCCGCGTTTCGAAGGCGCCGAAAAAACGCTCTATCGCGAGCTCATGGCGCGCCATGGCGCCGATCTCATCCTGGATGCGAGCGCCGCGCCCGCGCATTGGTCGGGTCTCGACGTCACGGGCGAAGCCGAAGCAGCGCTCCATGCCGCCATTCCCGAATGGTCGCCGCCGCCCGGCGCTCCCGCGTCCGTCGCTGCCACAAAAGCCCCCGCCGTGCGCATGCTGTTCGCCGAGGTCGCGCCGTCCGATTTGTCCGACGACAAATTCCACGAAACGCTCGAACATATCGCCGCCGGTCAGGGCGCAACCCTCGTCGTCGACAAGAAGGCCGTGGTGATGGGTGCTCCGGCCTTCGACGTGACCCAGCTCGTACGGTCGACCGTCGAGACCTATCGCACATCCGGAACGCTGCCGCTGGTTGTCGGCGGACCGGACCTGCCGACGGCGCGCGTCGCCGTTCTCGATCGTGCCGCACTCGTGCGAAATTCCGCTGCCGGTCGCGACATGGCGGTGCAGTTGCACACGCTGTCTGCGAGCGCGCGCGCCGAGATCGCCCGCGAGCTGACCGCCTTCAAGAAGGAAGGCGCCCGCCTCAAGGCGCAGATTCCATCGATACCGCCGGGCGAGCGGTTGAAAGTCGTTCAAGACTTCGAGACCCGACAGCGCGCGATTTCGGAAGCTGTCCGCGAACGCCAGACTGCGTTCGACGCCGCTGTCACCGCGGCGCAGAAGAAGATCGAAGCCGCCGCCGGGCCGATCGTCATGAAGATCGTGGGCGAAGATCGCGCCAACATGATGCTCGACAGGACGGCGGTCGTTGCCTGCGACGAGGCGCTCGACATCACGCCCTCCGTGATCGCGAAGCTCGACGCGACTTTGCCGCATGTCGAGGTGACTTTGGCGCCGGCCGCGAAGAAGTAGCTCCGCTTTCTTTCATCTCCATTGCCTTCAGCAGTTTTTTCGGCGCGACGGCATGAAAGCTTTCGTCGATCCAGGCCTCGAGAATGTCGAGCGGCGGTTTGTCTTTGGGACCGAACCAGGCCGTGATCCAGCCCGACCGGCCGAGGCCGTAGCCCGTAGGCTCGGCGAAGCTGTGCATCTCGAGCGCGAATTCCTGCGAGCGCGGCAGCTTGACCGTCACGTGCAGCCCCTCCTCCGTGACGTTCGCAATGACGAAGACCTTGCTTCGGACCTTGAAGGCGCTTTCGCCCCAGGGATGGTCCTCACGCGTCTCGGGATAGGCGAGCGCGAATTTGCGCAGGTGACTGAAGGCTTGCTTGAGCGTGGCCATGGGGTCCCCGTGCGGCAAGGGGAAAGCTAGAGCAATTTCTTTTCCATGAAAAACACCCGCCATCACACGGGGATGCGCTTTTCGCGCGCGACCGGGAAAAATGGGGCGGCTCGCGCTAGCCGCGCGCCGGGCGATGACGGAAGGGTTGGAAAAGCTATTCCGCCAGCTCCGCCAGCACGGTCCGCAGCATGGGCGCCATGCGGCGCAATTCGTCGCGGTGGACGACCGAGAGTTCGGCCAGCATGTCCTCCCCCTGCCGCGTCAGTCCCAGCGTGACCCGCCGGCGATCCTTCGAATCGAGACAGCGCACGACGAGTCGGGAGTCCACCAGACGATCGACCAGTCCCACGGCGCTGTGGTGACGGATCTGGAGCCGCTCCGCGAGCTCGCCGATCGTTGGGGCCCTCCCGCCCGGAAAACCTTTGATGGCGAGAAGCGCCTGATGCTGCTGCGGCGCCAGGCCCGCGTCGCGCGCGGCGGTCTCGCTGAAGGCGATGAAGACTCTGAGATGGTGGCGGAATTCCGCGAGGAGCCGATAGTCCGACGGTGTGAGACGGGCAGCGCGCGCCGGTTGTTGAACCTTCCTCGCCGCCACGTCCGGACTCCCTCGCGGAATTGCCGCCTTGTTTTATATCGTACTACGATATATCTGCCGTCAAGCAAAAAACAACTTCGGGTTCCCATGCCGGACGCGCCGTCATTTTCTCCTCCGCACGAAGACCGTCTCCGGGATTTTACGGCGGACAATCAGCTGCTTGTGCTCTCGGCCATGGCGGTGGTGGTCGGCACGCTGGGCTCGGGTGCGGCCTGGTGCCTTTTGCGGCTGATCGCGCTGTTCACAAACCTCGCCTATTTCGGCCAGTTCGACGGGCATCTGCCGTCGCTGATCGGCGTACATCTTTCGGCCTGGACGATCGCCATTCCCGTCATCGGCAGCCTGATCGTCGGGCTGATGGCGCGCTTCGGCTCGGAGAAGATCCGCGGCCATGGCATCCCCGAAGCCATCGAAGCGATTCTCATCGGGCAAAGCCGAATTGAGCCGAAGGTCGCGCTGCTCAAGCCGCTGTCCTCGGCGATCTCGATCGGCTCGGGCGGCCCGTTCGGCGCCGAAGGCCCGATCATCATGACGGGCGGCGCGCTCGGCTCGCTCTTCGCGCAGCTCTTTCGCCTGACCTCGGCCGAGCGCAAGACGCTGCTCGTCGCCGGCGCGGCCGCCGGCATGACGGCCGTCTTCGGAACGCCCATCGCCGCGGTGATGCTGGCCGTCGAATTGCTGCTGTTCGAATGGAAGCCAAGGAGCTTCATTCCCGCCGGCGTGGCCGCGCTGGTGGCCGCGTTGTGGCGGCCCGTACTGATCGGATCGGGCCCGCTCTTTCCCTTTGCGGAAGTCCCGCACATGGCATGGTGGGGTCTCGGTATCTGCGCCGCCGTGGGCATCGTCGCGGGGCTGCAATCGGCGCTGACGACCGTCACGCTCTACGGCGTCGAAGATCTCTTCCGCAAATTGCCGATCCACTGGATGTGGTGGCCGGCGATCGGCGGCCTCGTCGTCGGCATAGGCGGCTATCTCGATCCGTCCGTGCTCGGCGTGGGCTATGACAATATCCGCGCGCTGCTCGCCGGCAGCCTGGGGCTGGGGGCGGCCGCCTTCCTTCTCTTCGACAAGGCGACGATCTGGGTCGCGGCGCTATCGTCGGGCACGTCAGGCGGCGTCTTGGCGCCGCTCCTCATCATGGGCGGAGCGCTCGGCGCCATCGAGGCGCACTGGATCCCGTTCGGCACATCCGGCTTCTGGGCCCTGATCGGCATGACGGCAATCCTCGGCGGCACCATGCGCGCGCCGCTGACGGCTACGCTTTTCGCCGTCGAGCTCACCGGCAACACCCATATCCTGCCGCAACTGTTCGCGGCATCGATTGCGGCCTTCGCGGTGACGGTCCTTCTGATGAGTCGTTCGATCCTGACCGAACGCATCGCGCGCCGCGGCCATCACATCACGCGCGAATACACGATCGATCCGTTCCTCTACGAGCGCGTCGGCGACATCATGGCGAGCCCGGTCGACACGCTCTCCGCGGAACTCTCGATCACCGAGACGATCGAGTTCTTCACGGCAAGCGACGGCCCACGTCGCCACAAAAGCTATCCTGTTGTCGCAAACGACGGAGCGCTGGTCGGCATGGTGTCGCGCGCGGACGTGCTGCGCTGGTCGCGCGACGGCTGGAAAAGGAACGCCACCTTGGGCGAGCTGCAGGGCTCGGAGGACATCGTCGTCGGCTATGCGGACGAACTCGTCGGCCATCTCGCGGATCGCATGGCAGCCAAAAATGCCGGCCGCGTGCCGATCGTCGATCGCGCATCCAAGCATGTCGTGGGACTGGTGGCGCGCCGCGACTTGTTGCGGGTCCGCGCGCGTCTTCTCACCGAAGAGCAGGAGCGCCGCAAGCTTCTGCGGGTGGCAGGGTAGCCGCAGAACAGCACGGCAAATTATCCGTCATCGCCCGGTCGTGCGACACCACTCGGGCGACCCATTTTCGCTTTTCAGCCGCATCCAAAAAGTCGGTCACCCGGATGCCGCGAAAGATGCGGCACCGGGTGATGAGGGAATATTGGAGTTAGTGACTGCTCTTCGGCTGGCAGTTCGTATTGTTGGCGGTCATGTGGTTGCCGCCGGACATGTGTTCACCGCCGGACATCGCCCCGCCCGCCATATGATCACCGCCGGCCATGTGATCGCTGCCGCCGGACATCGATCCGACGGACATATGGTTGCCGCCCGACATCGCGCCGCCCGACATATGATTGCCGGTGCAGCCCGTCTGCTGGCTTGCCATATGGTCCATGCCGCCGCTGGGGCCGGACATGGAGCCGCCCGTCTGGGCGGAGGCTGCGAAGGCGAAGGCGCTGAAGGCCAGGGCTGCGAAAATCGTCTTGTTCATGGATCTCTCCTGGAAAGGGACGGGTTGTCGAATGCGGGAGAGACGATGTCGCCTTCCCTACCCCGCAGTTCGAAACCGGCCCGCGATCAGTTACAGTCGGCCGTGAAATTCACGAATCTTTCGCGCGCGGCGTAACGAACCATCCTTCCCGCGCGAAATCCGGAAGAGGCCCCGTGTGCTTGCCGCCGAAGCGGAGCTGAAAAGTCTGATGGTCGCCGGCCTTGCCGGCGAGAAGGCGGCCTATCGCGTGCTGTTGACGGCGCTCGGCGACGTGCTCAGGAGGTACTATTCGCGCCGCGTGGGCCGCGACGACGCGGAGGATCTGGTGCAGGACGCCTTGATCGCCATTCACACCCGCCGTGCGACCTACGATCAGGGTCAGCCCTTCACGCCGTGGCTCTTCGCGATCGCACGCTACAAGCTGCTCGACTTTTTGCGCAGGAAGCGCGTGCGCGTCACCGTTGCGCTCGACGAGGCCGACGAGATCTTCGCCGAGGACGACAGCGAAGCGGCGATGGCGCGGCGCGATCTCGAGACACTGCTGTCGACGCTGCCGGAACCGACGCAGGCGCTGATCCGCCAGGTGAAGATCGAAGGTCATTCGATGCAGGAAGCTGCGGACAAAGCCGGCCGCTCCGAAGTCGCAGTGCGCGTCGGCATCCATCGCGGCCTCAAGACGCTCAGCGACCGGCTTCGCGGAAAGGAACTGCCGTGAAGACGGACGAGCTGATCGAAAATCTTTCGGAAACGCTCGAGCCCGTGCCGCGGCATTGGGTGCTGCGGCAGCTGCTGGAAGGCGTCGGCGCGGGCGCCCTCGTCTCGTTTCTCATCCTATGGGTGTCCATGGGCTTCCGACCCGATCTCGCGACCGCGATTCACACCTCCGCCTATTGGATGAAATTCTTCTACACGCTGGCGCTGGCGCTCCTGGGTTTCTGGGCGACGGAGCGATTGGCGCGGCCGTCGTCGAAGGCCGGATGGGCGTTCCTCGGCATCGCGCTGGTGATTTTTGCGCTGACCGTGCTGTCGGGCATGCAGCTGATGCACGCGCCAGCGGCTGCGCGCATGCCCATGATCATGGGCCACTCGTCGCGCGTGTGCCCGTGGCTGATCATCGGACTGTCGGTGCCGATCTTCGCGGGCACGTTCTGGAGCCTGCAGAAACTGGCGCCGACGCGCACGGTCTTGGCAGGCACCGTCGCCGGCTTTGCGTCCGGTGCGCTGGGTGCCTGGATCTATGCCTTCCGCTGTGACGAAACGACGGCGCCGTTCCTTCTCATCTTCTTCACGCTCGGCATGGCCGTCGTCGGCCTCGCCGGGGGCCTCGTCGCCCGCCGCGTGTTGCGGTGGTGATGCGATCTAACCCGTGAATGCGCGTTCCTGTCCGCGCAGCGCGTGGTGCGCGCTTTCGATGTCCCAATGTTCGGGCCGCGCATAGACGAGTCTTTCGTCGAGCCACACTTCGAAGCGCTTGGCATCAGGGAGTCTCATCGCGTGGGCGAAGACCTTCGCCTGCTTTTCGTCGGCGCAGCACGCGGCAAGCGTTCCGGCGAGCGAACCGTCGGCATGGAGATAGCAGAACTGGAAGCTCGGCACGGTCTCCTCCCCTGACCAACGCCATGCCCCCAGCGTCGCCGCTTTTTGTTGCAGTTAAACCCTTATCGGGAACGAATCATGTGGATAAGTATCTGCGTCACGGTTTGTGTGCGCGTGCGTTCGCGCGTGCTGCACCGCCCGCATCCTGAAAGTATTTGAAAAACGCGCTGTCCGGCGAAAGCACGGCCGTCGTATTGCTGCTTTGCAGCGCGTCGCGATAGGCTTTCAGCGAACGATAAAACGCGAAAAATTCGGGATCCTGGCCATAGGCCGCGCCGAGGATTCGCGTCTTCTCCGCATCGCCCTCGCCTTTTACGATGTCGGCATCGCGCGTGGCGTCGGCCTTGATGACAGTCGCTTCGTGCTCCGCTTTCGCCCGAATGCCGTCGGCGATCTCGGCGCCTTCCGCTTCGATCTTCGCCGCCTGGCGCCTGCGATCCTGTTGCATGCGCGCATAGACCGCATCCGCGCTTTCCTGCGGCAGGTTCACGCGTTTGAGCCGGACGTCGACCACGTCGATGCCGAAATCCTTTGTCTCGGCATTCATGGCGCCGCGCACGGCGCGTGTCAGCGCGTCCTGCTTGGGGGACAGCACGTCGACAAGATTGACCGAACCAAGAACCCGCCTCAGCTTCGCATCGAGGATCGCGATCAGGCGCTGCGTAGCCGTCTCCCTGTCCTTGGCAATCTCGTTGAAGCGGATTGGATCGACGATGCGCCAGCGCGCGAACGCATCGATCATCAGCTGCTTCCTGTCCGCGGTTGCGATCTCTTCCGACTGGACGTCGACATTCAACAGGCGCTTGTCGATGAAGGCGACGGTCTGCACCCATGGAATCTTCACATGCAGGCCCGGCTCGGTCTCGACCGCGCGCGGACCACCCCATTGCAGGAGAATCGCCTGCTCGGTCGGATAGATCGCGTAGAACGACATGTAGGCGACGACGATCAGGATCGCGACGCCGACACCCAGGAGCGAAAGCGCGAGCCGGTTCATCGTTTCGGTCCCCGAACGGTTTGCGACGGCACCGAAGCCGATGGGGCCGGCGGATTTTCCAGCTTGCCCTTCTGAAGGTCCGGCAACGGCAAGGCGGGCACGATGGTGTGCGCCGAGGGATCGTCGATGATAACCTTGTTCATCGGCGCCAGCACTTTCGACAGCATCTCGAGATACATGCGCTTGCGCGTCACATCCGGGGCCTTCTTGTATTCCGCGTCCACGGAGAGAAATTCCTTCGCCTCACCGGTGGCTTCCGCGATGGCCGCTTCGCGATAGGCTTCCGCCTCTTCGGCCAGCCGCGCCGCCGTCGCCCGCGCTTCCGGGACGATCTTGCTGGCTTCCGTCTCCGCTTCGCCGCGTTTTTCGGTCACGCTGGTTTCCGCCGCCTGGATGGCGCGATCGGCCCTGCTGACTGCGTCCGGCACCGCCGTCGGGCCGAGCTGGACGCTGGTCACCGCAATGCCGGCGCCGTAATCGTCGAGTGTCTTCTGGATCATCCAGCGCACGCGCCGTTCGATCGCATCGCGCCTCGTATTGATCTGATCGAACGAATTTTGCGCGATCACCTCGCGCATCGCGCTTTCGGCCACGGCCTTGACCGTCGGATGATTGCCGCCGACGCCGTCGACGTTGAACAGATAGGCGCTCGCGTCCTTGACGGACCACATCACTGTGAAATTGACGTCGACAATATTGCCGTCGCCGGTGAGCATCAGGCTCTCGGCCGGGACATCGATCCTTTGCTGGCTGGCGTCGCCCGAATCGGAGCCCAACTGCGTGCCGACGTTGAGCTGGTTGCCGCTCATCATCTCGACCTTCTGGGCTCTCTCGATCGGCCAGGGCAGATGATAATTGATGCCCTGGCTCGAATGCGCCACCACCCGCCCGAAGCGCATGACGAAGCCCTGCTCGTGGCTGGCGACGAAATAGATGCCGCTCAGAAGCCAGGCGACGACTGCGACCACGGCGACGGCGATGGCGTGGGCCCTGGTAAAGCTGATGCCCGGTACAAGGATCTCGCGGAGCCGCTCCTGGCCCTTGCGCAGCAAGTCCTCGATATCAGGCGCTCCCCCCCCGGAGGGTCCCCTGCTCCAGGGACCGTGCGGCCCCTGCCCGTCTTCGCCCTTACCGCGGTCGTTCCAAGGCATGCGAAATTCCGATGTCCAGCACGATGCGATGCCGCATCCGGTTCCGTTTGGTTTCCGGAGGCGGTGCGGTTATATGTGCAACTTCCCCCAGGCGCAACGAAGCTGGGCCTAAGCCATTGTACGGGCTGAGCGGTCGGGCTGACGCAGCGTCGGAGGATCAAAGGTGGTGGTATGGCGGTCACACGCGAAACGGTTCTGACGGCGCTTAGCCGCGTCGTGGACCCGGCGACCGGAAGGAACATCGTCGAAACGAACATGGTCGAGGGGCTCGCGCTCCGCGACGGCCATGTGACCTTCACGATCGAAGTGCCGGCGGCGCGCGGACCGAGCTCGGAGCCTTTGCGCAGGGAGGCGGAGAAGATCGTCTCGGCGCTCCCGGGCGTGCTCTCGGTGACGGCTGTTCTCACGGCGCATCGCGGACAGGAGCCGCAAAGAGCGCACACGCACGCCCATGGCGGCGGCGCGCCGCAGCCGGCCGGCATTCCGGGCGTCGCCGCGATTATCGCGGTCGCCAGCGGCAAGGGGGGCGTCGGCAAATCGACCGTCGCCGTCAATCTTGCGCTCGCGCTTTCGAAGCTCGGCCTCAAGACCGGCCTTCTCGACGCCGATATTTACGGCCCCTCCGTGCCGCGTCTTCTCGACATCAAGGAGCGGCCCAACTCGCGCGACGGACAGAAGCTCGAGCCGATCGAAAAGCTCGGGCTGAAGACCATGTCGATCGGATTCCTCGTCAAGGAAGACGAGCCGATGATCTGGCGCGGTCCTATGGTGATGAGCGCGCTGTCGCAGATGCTCAGCGACGTCGCCTGGGCGCCGCTCGACGTCCTCGTCGTCGACATGCCGCCGGGCACCGGCGATGCACAGCTGACCATGGCGCAGCGGGTGCCGCTGAAGGGCGCCGTCATCGTCTCGACGCCGCAGGACATCGCGCTGATCGATGCGCGCAAGGGCATCGCCATGTTCCAGAAGACGCAGGTCCCGATTCTGGGCATCGTCGAGAACATGAGCGTCTTTGTCTGCCCCAGCTGCGGGCATGAAAGCCACATCTTCGGCCATGGCGGCGCGCGCGACACCGCGCACAGGCTCGCCGTGCCGTTCCTCGGCGAGATCCCGCTGGTGCCCAAAATCCGCGAGACCTCCGACGCCGGCACGCCCATCGTCGCGGAGGCGCCGGAAAGCCGCGAAGCGGACGCCTTCCTGGCGCTCGCCAAAAGCGTGGCAGATAAAATCCGCGGGCCTTCGTCTCCCCCTCCCCGAATCGTGATGGAATAGGATATGGCTACCCCGAAACCGCAAATCCGCAGCATGTTTCCGACGCCCGTGTGCGTCCATTTCCTTCCCGTGGCGCAGGAAGTGAATGCGGAATTGCGTCCGCTTATCATCGACCGCATGGGCGCGACCGGGAACGCCTCCGACCTCAAGGGCCAGGGCTGGCGCTCGACCCCGGATTTCGGCGACTGGGGCGGCGCCCCCGCCCAGACATTGTTCCGTGTACTGAGGGAATTGGCCGACGGCGTCACGGCACTCAGAAGCGGCGCGCGCGTCACGCTCGAATGGAAGATCCAGGCCGCGGCCATCGTGCGCCAGAAGAGCGAATATGACGAGCTTGCTGCGCGACCCGGCGCGATGTGGTCGGGCATCTATTTCGTCGACGACGGCTACGGCAAGTCCGACGACGAAGCGCTCGGCGGCGAGCTCGAGCTGGCTGATCCGCGCGGCGCGCTGCCGGCGATGGTCGCGCCGCAATATGGCTTTCGCATTCCGGGCGGGGTATCGGCCGGACAGATCGAGACCATCCGACCCGCAACCGGCATGATCATCCTGCATCCGTCATGGCAACCGCGTGGCGAACGGCGCTTCGAAGGCACGAGCCAGCGCGTCGCGATCGAATTCGATCTTCTGCCGCCGTAATCAGGCCGCGGCCGGGCTCGGCCCGGCGCCCACGTGCTCAATAACTTCGACCGTGCACACAGCGCGCAAATGCCGGCTGCCGTGAAAGGCAGCCTGGCCGGCTTTTACTGCGCGCCGGCTACCAGGGTGAGCTTGCGCTCGCCGTCGTCCGCCTTTTCCGTCCAAGTATCGCCGACCTTGTGGGCCTCGACCGGGCCGCAATCGGGATTGGTCACGCCCGGCGGCGGTACGTCGTAATTGAAGCAAAGCGTCCCGCCGTTGAGCGACCACGTGCCCTTGAACCGGAGCGCGAAGGCCGGAACGTTCATCACGAACGTATGATCCTGATTGTAGAGAATATGCACTTCCGCCATGCCGCCGGTGGAAATGGCCGTATTGCCGTAATAGCCGGCCATCGGATCATCGGGCGTTGCGGGTGTGGCCAAAGCCGGAAAAGCAAATGAAGCAATCACGGCTATCGGAAAAACAATGGAACGCATGGGAAGCATCCCTTCACTCCTAAGGTCCGAGCCCCCACAGAATGAAAGCACGCGTGGCGCGTTCGTTCCATATCCCGCACGCAGCCCGCGCGATTCTTTTTTTCCACGCCTTTAAGAGAATCTTAGCGGAGATTCGGGGCTATTGCACGCCCTTGACGAGCGTGACGGTGCGCTCGCCGGCTTTCCACGTATCGCCGACTTTGTGCGCCTCGATCGGCGTGCACAAAGGGTTGGAAACACCGGGGGGCGGCGAATCGAATGTCCGGCACAGCTGTGTACCGTTGAGCGTCCACGTACCTTTGAACTGCACCCCGTAGGACGGCACCTTCATGACGAAACTATGATCGGCGCTGTAGCTCGTATGGGTCTCGGCCATGCCCCCCGTCGCGACGGCCGTGTTGCCGTAGAACCCCGCCATCACATCGTCTTCGGCATACGCAAAGCCGGCGATACCTGCACAAATGGCACCGCCCAATACCAACACGCGAATCATGATTGCCCCCCGGCTAACAAGAATGGACCGGTGTCCGCGACTCAGGACACCGGCCCTTAACTTTACTGGATGCCCTGGACCAGCGTCACCGTACGGTCGCCCGCCTTCCAGGTATCCCCGACCTTGTGCGCAGCAACCGGCAGGCAGGTCGGATTGGCCGCGCCGGGAACCGGCTGCGCGAAGGTGAGGCAGATATTGCCGCCGTCGAGCTTCCAGGTGCCGTTGAAGCTTTGATCGCCCTGTTTGCCGGTGAACGTGCCGTCGGCGCTGTAATAGAGCTTCGACTGCACGCCGCTCGCATCGGTGGTGACGGTCGTATTGCCGAAGCGCGAAGCCATGACGTCGTCGGCGAAAGCCGGCGACGCAATCAGGACGCCGAACGCAAGACACAGAACAATTTTCCGGATCATGTTTGCTCCTCCTTGAACATCATCGTTTCGCGCGTGCCGCGCGGACTATTGGATGCCTTGCACCAGCGAAAGACTGCGGCCGGCCGCGGACCATTTGTCGCCGACCTTGTGCTCGACGACCGGCGCACAGAAGGGACTCGTCATGCCTTCGATCTTCTGCGGGAAGACAAGGCAGATCGTGCCCGGAGGGTCGATCTTCCAGGTGCCGCTGAACGGGGCTCCTCCCTGCGTTCCTTTGAAAGTGCCGTCGGCGGAATAGTAGAGCTTCGTCACGAGGCCCGACGGGTCGGTGGCGATCGTGGTGTTGCCGTAACGCGAAGCCATGACGTCGTCCGCGAACGCCAGCGACGTCGAAAATGCCAGTGCTGCTACGCCAAGCAGAATTGTACGCATGTCATCCTCCCCAATGAATGATTAACGCTAGCGCAATCCCTCCAACTCTCAAGCGTTATAATTCAGTCGCAGTCCTGCCCGCGGCCACGCGGCGGCAAGAAGCTTTCCGGTGCCGGACGCCGTGACGTAGGCGGTTTTCATGTTCTTGCCGCCCCAGCAGATATTGGTGACGAGCGGATCGGGAATGGCGACGTGCTTCATCTTCTTCGTGCCCGGCCAGAATGTTGTGATGCCGCCCGCGAGGATCGTCGCGATCGAAACAGCGCCGTCCGCTTCGACGCCCAGTGAATCGAAATAGGCGATGCCGGGGAACGCATTGATGAACACGCCGGGCGTGAAGCCTTCGACCTTCGCGGGCTTGCCCGGCTTCGACAGTGGCAGTCCCCAGAGCCGCCCCGTGAACGTCTCGGCGTAATAGACGGTCTTGCCGTCGGGCGAGAGACCCACACCGTTCGGCGTGATCAGTTCGCGCAACACCTGCGTGATCTTCGAGCCGTCCGCTTTCGCGTAATAGAGTGCGCCATGCGTGCGGTACTCATGCGTCGTCGTGCCGTGGTCGGTGAACCAGAAACCGCCGACATTGTCGAAGACGATATCGTTCGGCGCCATCAGGCGCTTGCCGTCGCATTCGCGGTACAGCGTTTCGACCTTGCCCGTGGAGATGTCGACGCGCTCGATCTGTCCGCCCACATGGCTCTCCGGCGCGTGGCCGGGAATCGTGAAGCCCTGTCGCTTCGTATAGGTGAAGTTCGCGCCGTTGTTGCAGACATAGAGCGCGCCGTCGGGACCGATGGCGAGACCGTTCGGGCCGCCGCCGGGCTTGGCAATGGTCTGCGTCTTGCCGTCCTTCTTGACGCGCGTGATCTTTCCGGCCGCGATCTCGACCAGGATGATCGAGCCGTCGTCCATGGCAACCGGGCCTTCAGGAAATTTGAGGCCGGCGGCGAGTTCGCGGAATTCCATGATGACCCCCCTCGAAGATTTTGGTTGGCGCGAGATTAGGGACGAATTCGAAAAAGTCGACTCTGGCCGGCATTGAGGGCTTCACCAGGGCCGCGGCCGTCCCCGCCGCGTCTCGCAATCTGCCGTGCGCGGGCACGGTGCCTGCGATCCCGGTGGAGTCATGCTCGTTCTAAGAGGACGATGCTGTAAGCAAGACCATCCGGCGTCGCGCGGTCTTCCCGGGATGTCTCGCGCCACCCGGTTCGGTCGAGAACGAAATGAGCATCGCCCGCGAAATCGCGATGCACTTCGGTCAGATAGATGCGGGAGGCCTTCGGCAGCGCCGCGCGATAGATGTCCGCGCCGCCGATGATGGCGATCTCGTCCGCTCCGCGGGCCGCCGCCAGCGCGTCATCGAAGGAATGCACGATGGTCGCGCCGGGCGCCGCGAAACGGCGATCGCGCGTGACGACGATATTGGTGCGGCCGGGCAGCGGCTTTTTCGGCAGGCTGTCCCATGTCTTGCGGCCCATGACGATCGGCTTGCCGAGCGTGATCGCCTTGAACAGCTTCATGTCGTCCGAGATGCGCCAGGGGATCTTGCCGTGATCTCCGATTACGCCGTTGTCGGCGATGGCGACGACCAGCGCGATCGCGCTCATGTCTTCGCGAGCCGCGCCAGCGCGTCGCCGCGCAGATCGTAGCGCAGCCATTCCTTGACATGCGTGGCGCCGAGGCCTTCGTAGAAGGCGATCGACGGCGTGTTCCAGTCGAGGACGTGCCACTGGACGTGCGTCGCCCCCTCCTTCTTCGCGCGCGCGGCGAGATGGACGAAAAACGCCTTGCCCAGTCCATTGCCGCGGAATTCCGGCCGCACGAAGATGTCCTCGAGGAAAATGCCGCGCGACGCCGCGAAGCTTGCATAGGTGCGGTACCAGGTCATGACGCCCGCGGGTTTTCCGTCGACGAACAGAAGCTCGCAGCCGCAGACAGGATCGTCCCCGATGAAATCGCGCGCGATGAGCTGCGGCGTCAGATGGAACTTGTCTTCGATCTTCTCATAGACGGCGAGCTCGCGGAGCAATTCGAGCACGAGCCTTTCATCGCCCGCGCGGGCGGGGCGTATCTCGACACTCACACCGCCACCTCGGCCTTGATGTGCGCGTGCGCCTTGTAGTTCTCCAGTTTGAAATCCTCGTAGCGGAATTCGAAGATGTCCTTCACTTCCGGATTGAGCCGCATCGTGGGCAGGGGATAAGGCTTCCTCTGCAATTGCTCGCGCGCCTGCTCGAGATGATTGAGATAAAGATGCGCATCGCCGAACGTATGGATGAATTCGCCGGGCTCGTAGCCCGTCACCTGCGCCACCATCATCGTGAGGAGCGCGTAAGATGCGATGTTGAAGGGAACGCCGAGGAAGATGTCCGCGGAACGCTGATAGAGCTGGCAGGAGAGCTTTCCGTTCGCGACGTAGAACTGGAACAGACAATGACACGGCGGCAGCGCCATCTTCGGCACGTCGGCCGGATTCCACGCCGTCACGATCAGGCGCCGTGAATCCGGATTATGCTTGATGTCCTCGATCAGATTGTCGATCTGGTCGATCGTGCCCGAATGATCGCGCGGCCAGGACCGCCATTGATAGCCGTAGACGGGCCCGAGTTCCCCGTTCGCATCCGCCCATTCGTCCCAGATCGTGACGCCGTGCTCCTGCAGCCAACGCACATTGGTATCGCCGCGCAGGAACCAGAGCAGCTCGTAGACGATGGCCTTTGTGAAAAGCTTCTTGGTGGTGACGAGCGGAAAGCCGTCCTTCAGATCAAAGCGCATCTGATGGCCGAAGATCGAAAGCGTGCCGGTTCCCGTCCGGTCGCGCTTCTCCACGCCGGTCTTCAGAACCTTTTCCATCAAATCGAGATATTGGCGCACGCCGTTTCCAAACCACGCGAGAGCGAATCCGGAGGACAATCTGAGACCTTTCGGGGATCGAGGCACGAAGAATTTGCGGGATGCTCACAGTCGACAGGATGACGGGGGGCTGGCGAAAGTTGGTAGACGCAGCGTCCTGTCACGGCGCGGAGGCCCTGTCCTCGTGAGGGTTCGAACCCCTTGCCCCCCACACCTCCGCGCCATAGATTTCATTCGCTGGCCTCTTGGGTTCGGTTGGAGAGGTTCTTGAGACAGGGTCGCCGCCAATCGGGTTGACACCGCCAGCGGGCAAGCACGTTCAGACTTGTCCATCGCCGGGAAGGGCCAGGGGATTCCGGCGGCCGTTTCCTCGAATTTCCAGCAGCTTCAAAAATTTACCGCCTGCCCCTATATAGAGAGGGTCGGGGCGACCCGACTATGGCGATAAACGGCTGCGTAATAAGCGGACCGGACCCGGGGGCGGTACCCGGCGCCTCCACCACAGAAGCCGGCCGAAGGCACGGTTTTCGGCTTTTGCGGCGGGGGCGAAATAGGATCGACGGACGTGTAAAGGCTGTCCTTTCGCTCGGTATGGTATCCGCCGTTATCGGGCTAATCGTACAGGTGCCAACGACAATGAAATGGCCCTCGCTGCCTAATAGGTAAGCGCGGCTCGGGGGGCGCCGGGCAACAGAAGCCCCCCACTGATCTCTCCGTTCAATCTTCCGTCTCGCGACCCGCGAGAGTTGTTGTCGTCGCGGCGTAGCGCAGCGCTTCGGCTTTTTCGAGTTCGAGCACGTGCCGCTTCTTGCGCGGTTCTTCGACCAGCGTGAGGAGCAGCATCAGCGCTACGCTCTCGCAGACGATCGCGACCCAGAACACCGCGTGATAACCGAGCGAGGCCGCGATCACGCCGCCGGCCAGCGGACCCAGTGTCGACATCAAACTCTCCGCCGTGTTCGACAGCGCCAGACGCATCGCCATGTCGTCGCGGTGGCCAAATTCGAAGACGATGTTCTGCGCGCTCATCTGGTAGCCCGAATTGCCGGCGCCGAGACCGAAGAACGCCATGAACAGGATCGACATCGTGTGCGCGTCCATCAAGAGCAGCGTGGCGGCGATCCAGAACACGAGCGCGGCAATGAAGGTTGAGCGGAAGCCGAGCCTGTCGGCCATATAGCCCCAGACGATGTTCATCACCGTGTCGGCGATCAGATAGGCGAACGACAACGTGCCGATGGTGGATCCGGAGAACGGCACCAGGCGGCTGGCATAGACGATGTAAAAGGGTGCCGCAACGCGGCTGGCAATGGCAAACGTGCGCGCGATCATGAAATAGAGAAACGCCGGGTTGCCTTTCAGCATCGCCGGGAATTCGCGGACGCGATCGCGGATATTCACCTTCGAACGCAGGGTCGGCGGCTCGGGCTCGCGAACAAGTAGCGCGAAGGCCGTGAGGCCCGAAGTCGTCAGCACGACGGCCAGAAGGAACGTCGAGCCGTAACCGTTACCCCAGAAGTTGGTGCCGACCAGGTATTTTCCGGCGAAATAGGAAAGCAGCGCCGCAATCAATCCGCCCGTCATGTTGCGCCAGCCCTGCAGGCGTCCGCGCAAGCGAATGGGAATCATCTTTGCCAGCAGAAACTGGAATGCAACGCCTTGCGGACCTGAAAACAATCCCAGCAGGAACAGGAAGATCATCACCGTCACGAGCAGTGCCTGTCCATGCAGGAACCAGCCGGCGAGCGCCAGACCCAGTATCTGCACGCGCATCAACGTGCCGAGAATCATGGACACCGTCAGGACATGCTTCCTGTGCTCGATGTGCGCCGCGCCGAGGATTGGCGAGAGGGTGCCGCCAAGCTGCTGCAGCGCAAGACCGAGGCCCACCATCACGTCGGAACCCGACAGCATGTGCAAATAAGCCGGCACGAAGGTCGGCGCATTGACGAGGCGGAAGCCCGTCATGCCCAGCATGCCGTGCACGAAATGGCCGCTGTAGTTGCGCTTCAGATTGCGCCGCACGAAATCCTCGAAGACGCTCTCGCGCTCCTTCTCCGCCACGCCTTCGTAGATGCTGCTTTTCAACGTTCCGGCCCCGATTGCACCGCTTTCCTGCTGTCGAATCGGGTGATGCCCCGGGAAAGCGCTGCGACTTGTCATTAGCACGCAGATCATGTTCCCGTCATAGCGAAACGCTATCTCCATCCAGAACGACCATGGCCTCCCTCGACACTCTGTTCAGTCCTTTCCGGCTGAAGTCTCTCGCGCTGCCCAATCGCATCGTCATGGCGCCGATGACGCGCTCGAAATCGCCGGGCCAGATCCCGGGCGAAGACGTGGCGCGTTATTACGCCCGCAGGGCGGCCGGCGGCGTCGGGCTCATCGTCACCGAAGGCACCTCGCCCGAACATCTTTCGGCCTCCGCCGATGCGAACGTGCCGGCATTCTTCGGCGAGGCTTCGCTCAAGGGCTGGGCGAACGTGCTTAAGGCGGTTAAGGCCGAAGGCGGCCACATCATGCCCCAGCTCTGGCATCAGGGCGTGATCCGCCATCCGGGCTCCGGTCCCTATCCCGAACAGCCGAGCATGAGTCCATCCGGACTTTCGCGTCCGGGCAAGCACGTCGCCGAACCGATGACGCAGACGGACATCGACGCGGTCGTTGAAGCTTTTGCGAAAAGCGCGGGCTACGCCAAACAGCTCGGCTTCGATGGCGTCGAGATCCACGGCGCGCACGGCTACATCATCGACCAGTTCTTCTGGGACGGCACGAACCAGCGCGACGATTCCTATGGCGGCTCACTCGAGAAGCGCGACCGCTTCGCGGTTGAGATCGTCGAGGCAGTTCGCGGTCAGGTGGGTCCTGAGTTTCCGATCGTCCTCAGGTTCTCGCAATGGAAGCAGCAGGACTTTTCCGTCAAGCTCGCCCACAATCCCCAGGAACTTGAACGCTTCCTCGCGCCGCTCGTGCGCGCGGGCGTCGATATCTTCCATTGCTCCACACGCCGCTTCTGGGAGCCGGAATTCCCCGACACGGGCTCCGATCTCAATCTCGCGGGATGGACGAAGAAAATTTCCGGACGTCCGACGATCACCGTCGGATCAGTCAGCCTGAGTGAAGATTTCATCAGCACTTTCGCCCAAAAAGGCACGGAGGCCGCAGGTATCGAACGCCTGCTCGAAATGCTGGATCGCGGCGACTTCGATCTCGTTGCGGTGGGTCGGGCGCTGATCGCCAACGCCGATTGGCCGCAGCGCATTCGCGACGGTCGCCCCGTCGCACCCTACGACCCGCAGGCGCTCGCGACCCTCGACTAGTCGCGGCGCGTTTCGATAGCATTACTCCGCGATTGACTCGGGCCTTCCGGCGCTTAGTCTCTCGGCCGTAGGTTCTGGAACGCCATGGCGAAAGACTATATCGGCTACAAGCAGCTCACCGATGCCGCGTTGCGCGGCGTCGTGCGCGAAGCGCTGCGTCGCGCCGAGAAGCAGGGCCTGATCGGTTCGCATCATTTCCGCATCACGTTCAAGACGCATTTTCCCGGCGTCGAAATTCCCGATTTCCTGCTCGAGCAATATCCCGACGAGATGATGATCATCCTGCAGCACCAGTTCTGGGGGCTGAAAGTGAAGGAAGATCAGTTCGAGGTGACGTTGTCGTTCCGCAAGGTGCCGGCGACGCTGACGATCCCTTTTTCGGCTCTGACGGCCTTCGTCGATCCGGGCGTGCAGTTCGGACTTCAGTTCCGCGGCGAGCCCGACGAAGCCGGCGAAGGCGAGCACAAGCCCGCCATGCTGCCCCATCCTCAAGCGCCCGAGCAGCAGCCCACGGCGGAGGCCGCCAAGAGCGCAGAGGCCGCCGAAAAACAGCCCGCGCCGCCGGGAGAAGTGGTAAGCCTCGATTCCTTCCGCAAGAAATGACGCCTCGGCGAATCTCGACCGAATGGACTCGTTTCAATCTACAATTTAAGTGTCATCTCCGCGAAAGCGGGGTCCCAGAGATCGTGAGACACCCTGTCCGACGTTCCCCTGGGTTCCCGCTTTCGCGGGAACGACAAATTTTGAGCAATAGAATCACATAACGCAGTCCGCACCAGGCAAAACCCATGACGAAGACCCGCACCGAGACCGATACGTTCGGTCCCATCGAAGTTCCTGCCGACCGCTATTGGGGCGCGCAGACGCAACGCTCGCTGCAGAATTTCAAGATCGGCGGCGAAAGAATGCCGGCGCCGGTGGTGCACGCGCTCGGCATCGTCAAGCGCGCGGCGGCCATCACCAATGTGGCGCTCGGCCAGCTCGACAAGAAACTCGCCGATGCGATCGAAGCGGCGGCGCAGGAAGTGATCGACGGCAAGCTCGACGAGCATTTCCCGCTGGTCGTGTGGCAGACGGGCTCCGGCACGCAGTCGAACATGAACGCCAACGAGGTGATCTCGAACCGCGCCATCCAGATGTTGGGCGGCGAAATGGGCTCGAAGAAGCCCGTGCATCCCAACGACCACGTCAACCGCAGCCAGTCCTCCAACGACAGCTTCCCGACGGCGATGTCGATCGCGGCGGTGCGCGAGATCCATCATCGCCTGCTGCCGGGGCTCAGGCATCTGCATGCCGCGCTGGTTGCGAAGGAGAAAGCCTTCGCCGACATCATCAAGATCGGCCGCACGCATCTGCAGGATGCAACGCCGATCACGCTCGGCCAGGAATTCTCGGGCTATGCGACGCAGGTGGCTTACGGCATCGCGCGCGTGGAAGCGGCGCTGCCGCGACTCTGCCAGCTGGCGCAGGGGGGCACCGCCGTCGGCACGGGGCTCAACAGTCCGCCAGGATTTGCGCAGCGCTTCGCGGAGGAAGTGGCGAAGATCACGGGCCTTCCCTTCGTCACCGCGCCGAACAAGTTTGAATCGCTGGCCGCGCACGATGCCGCCGTCGAGATGTCCGGCGCGCTCAACACGGTCGCCGTCTCGCTCTACAAGATCGCGCAGGACATCCGCCTCCTGGGCTCGGGCCCGCGGTCCGGCCTCGGCGAACTGAGCCTGCCCGAGAACGAGCCGGGCTCATCCATCATGCCGGGCAAGGTCAATCCCACGCAATGCGAAGCCATGACGATGGTCTGCGCGCAGGTCATCGGCAATCACACCACCGTCACCTTTGCCGGCAGCCAGGGCAATTTCGAGCTCAACGTCTTCAAGCCCGTGGTGATCTACGACCTGCTGCAGTCGATCCGGCTGATCGGCGATGCAGCGGTCAGCTTCACCGACAATTGCGTCGTCGGCATCGAAGCCAATCGCGCGCACATCAAGTCGCTGATGGAACGTTCGCTGATGCTGGTGACGGCGCTGGCGCCCAGGATCGGCTACGACAACGCCGCGAAGGTCGCCAAGACCGCGCACAAGAACGGCACAACGCTGAAGGAAGAAGCCGTCAAGCTCGGCTTCGTCACGGCGGACGAGTTCGACAAGCTCGTGCGTCCGGAAGACATGATCCATCCGGGCGGATGAGCGGGCTGAAGAAACGTTCGTTCTCCATTGCCGGCCACAAGACCAGCGTCGCGTTGGAACCGGAGTTCTGGACGGTGCTCGAGGCGGACGCCTCCCGCCACAACTCCAGCCTTGCCGGTCTCGTCGCCACGATTGACGCCGGCCGCGGCGAACGCCCGCTCGCCAGCGCGCTCCGGCTGCATGCCTTGGCAATCGCGAAATCGGTGTAGTCCTCGGTCAAAAAATGCGAGCGATCGCTTATATTTTTCCCGCGCCTCGATCACGGAGCTTCCCGGCCGATCGCTCGCGCTTGAATCCTGTTCTTTGCATCGGCACGATCGACGCCGATTGATGAGGGGCCATATGAGCAAGCGCGCAAATTATGGCATCGATGCGCCGGGCGTGGTTCGCACACTTGCCATGATCGGATTTGCGGCCGCGGCGATCGCGGCGATCGGATTTGCCCGGCCGAACATTCTTCCCGCATCCCTGCGCGACAGCGCGGCGTACACCGCCACAGCGCTTCTGTTCATCTTGGCGGCCATGCTGTGGTCGAGCCTCGTCGGCAAGAAGCAGGTTCGCGACCGCCTGATTGCGGCACTTGCGCTTTCGGGATCGGAGCACGTGCTCGACGCCGGTTGCGGCCGGGGCCTGGCGCTGATCGGTTGCGCGAAAAGGCTTACCACCGGCCGCGCGGTCGGCATCGATCTGTGGGCCGCGAAAGATCTTTCGAACAACAATCCAGAGTCGGCACGGGCCAACGCCATTGCCGAAGGCGTGGCCGATCGCGTGGAAATCCAGACCGGAGACATCACGAAGCTTCCGTTCCCCGACGCATCGTTCGACGCCGTCATCACGATGACCGTGATCCACAATATCCCATCGCGCGACGCGCGCGATGTGGCGGTGCGCGAACTTGCGCGCGTGCTGAAGCCTGGCGGCCGCCTGGCCCTCTTCGATATCCTGCACACGTCCCGCTATGCCCAAATATTGCGGCAGTCGGGGATGAACGTGCGGAGCCTCGGCCACGCATTTTTGTGGCTCGCTCCCTCCCGCTGCCTGTTCGCGCAAAAGCCCGGCAATTCCTGAACGTCTGGTATTCACCCGCTCCCTCTTGCAGCGACAGGAGCCGCCCCTAAACTCCTGCTCCTATATCCGAGGGGGCAAGTCCATGAAACATTCGCCGCTGCGCTCGACCGCGCTCGCATTGCTGCTGTCCGCAAACGCCGCATTCGCCCACGACGTGGTGATCCATGCGGGCCGGCTGATCGACGGCGTCGACAAGGAACCGCGCGCAAATGTCTCGATCCTGATCCATGACGACCGCATCACCGGCGTCGAGAACGGGTTCGTCGCACCCGCCGGCGCAGAGGTGATCGATCTGTCGAAGGAAACCGTGCTACCGGGCCTCATCGACTGCCATGTGCACATCACCGGCCAGAACGACGGCGGCAATCCGATTGCCGAGCATGTGACGGAAACCGAGTACGACGCCGCGGTCCGCTCCACGGCTTATGCGCGCAACACGCTGCTCGCGGGCTTCACCAGCGTGCGCGACGTCGGCGCGAATGCGCATGTCGTCATCGCGCTCAAGAAAGCGATCCAGAAAGGCATCGTCGAAGGCCCGCGCATGTGGGTGGCCGGACCGCCGCTCGGGCCCACAGGCGGTCACAGCGACCAAGCGAACGGTCTGGACCCCGAGCTTTCGCACCCCGGCTGGACCGACAATCTCGTCGACAGCCCGGAGCAGGCGCGCCACATCGTACGCAAGCTCAGGCAGGAAGGCGTCGATCTCATCAAGATCATGCCGTCGGGCGGCGTGCTCTCCATTGGAGACGATCCCAACCGGCAATTGATGGCGGACGACGAGATCGCGGCCGTTATCCAGACCGCGCATTCGCTGGGCCTCAAAGTGGCCGCGCACGCGCACGGCAAGAAGGCGATCGATGCGGCGGTGCGTCTCGGCGTCGATTCCATCGAACATGGCTCCTATGCGGATGAGGAAAGCTACAAGCTGATGAAAGAGCACGGCACCTATCTCGTGCCGACCATGCTGATCGCGCAGTCCGTCGTCGATCTTGCGAAAACCCATCCGGAGCAGCTCAATCCGTCCTCCGCCGCGAAGGCGCTCGCGGTCGGCCCGCGCATCCGGCAGAACCTGCACGATGCCTATGAGGCGGGTGTCAAGATCGCCTTCGGCACCGATCAGGGTCTCGTTCCGCACGGCCAGAACGCGCGCGAATTCGCGCTGATGGTCGGCGCCGGCATGAAGCCGATGGACGCCATCATCGCCGCCACCGGTTCGGCCGCCGATCTCATCGGCGACGCGCAGGATATCGGCAGCGTCAGGCCGGGCCGCTTCGCCGACATCGTGGCCGTGGACGGCGATCCGCTTTCCAACATCACGACGCTCGAGCATGTGCAGTTCGTGATGAAAGGCGGCACGGTCTACAAGACCGCCGGCCAGATCGTGCCGCGCCAGACCGGCACCGGCAGCACCGGCATTTCGAGCGCTGGCGACTTTTAGAGCGGGCGCTCAGGCGCTGGAGCGCCGACAGGGACCCACGCCCGCCGTGTCAACCGGCGGCCGAGGGTCATCGCAGGCGATTCGACCAGGCGGTGCATCAGCTCGGCCACCGCGAAAGCGATGGTGACGGTAAGGGCCATGGCCGGCGCGAACGCTATCCGGCTCTCGAGGAGCGGAAAGATCGCGAGCATGACCGGCAGATGCGTCAGATAGAGGCTGTAGGAAATCCGCCCCAGCCATTGCGGCAATGCCATATCCAATACGCGTCGTAGCCCTTCGCTTTTGTGGGCCGCCACGATCACGACCCCCGCGCCGACGAGATAGAGAAGGTCGTTGTCGAGATGGGCAAAGCTCGGCCGGATGGAAAAGATCACAAAGACGCCCGCGCCGGACAACAAGCGCAACCCCGACGGCATCGCGTTCCAGGCGCGGCTCAACGTGGCGCGATGCATCGTCAGAAGAATCCCGGCGGCGAAATACGGCACGATCTCCGCGGTCCAGCAGAGCGTCGCGATGACGGTCGCTGCCTGCGCCGGGTGCGTGTTCTCTCCGAGGCGGTTGAGCCCCAGCAGCGCGCCGGCGAACAACGCGAGCGACATCAGGACGGCGAGGCGAGTGTTGCGTGCGAGAAGCACAAGCAGCGGAAAGATCAGCGACACGCGCATCTCGTAGACAAGCGACCACATCGGTGGATTGAGCGCGATGTCGGGGGCTGTCCCGGTCATCAGCAAATGGGCGGCGAGCCCGGCCGTGTCCGGCGCGTGCGCGGGCCACAGCGTATTGAACCAGTCGCTCGCGACAGGCGCCGCGCGGTGCCCGACCGCACAATAGAGGACATAGGAAAGGACGACTGCCACGGCGAAGGGAATGTAGATGCGGCAGACTCGCCGGACGAGATAGCGGCGATAGTCGAGCTCTCTGGCCTGCGCATAGGGTAGCGACAGGACGCAGCCGCTCAGCACGAAGAAGATGACGACCGCCGCATCGCCGTTGTGGAACGGCTCGAGCACGATCGACCACGCGGAAGGTTCGACTGCGGCCCGCCAGGGATCGGGCATCGCGAAATAGGCGTGCCCCGCCACCACGACCGACGCCGCGATCCCGCGCACCGCATCGAGCGATGTCAGTCGTTCGCCGCCGGCCATTGCGCCCCTGTCCTCGCTTCGTCCCCGTGACCGTACCGGTCGAAAGTAAATGGGGGAGAAACAGGCCGGCGCGAAACCGCGATACCTCCAGAGGACCCGTCAGGTTTCATAAATCGTTCAACACGGAGCGCCGCCGTGTCCGGATTACGCATGTCCGCTTTGCAAGTCCGGCCCGCACTGGCGCGCATTCCTGCGCCGGAATAGGCTTTCCGCCATCCACAGGCGGAGGCGCCGATGATCACGCTTTACCACCGTTCGAAGACGCGTTCGTCGCGGTTCATTTTCCTGCTCGAGGAATTGGGGGCACCCTATCAGATCAAGCATGTGACGACCCGCACCGCGCAAGGCGGCGGCGAGATCGATCCTTCAAATCCGCATCCGCACGGCAAGGTACCCGCGATCTCCGACGACGGCGAGATCGTGTTCGAGTCGCCTGCGATCGTGCTTTATCTGACCGACAAATTCCCGAAGAACAATCTTGGTCCGCAGGTCGGCGAGAAGAAGCGTGGGACCTATGTCTCCATGCTCGCCTATTACGGCAGCGTGCTCGAGCCTGCTTTCGTGTCGAAGTTCATGAACGTCACCGTGCCGGTCGGCACGGCCGGCTGGGTCAACGTCGAAGAGGCGATGAAGTTCGTCATCGAGATACTCGGCAAGAGCCCATACATCCTCGGCGACAAATTCTCCGGCGCGGACGTGCTCTACGCGACGACCTTCGGGATGTTCGGCCAGAGCCCGCTTCTGCCCAAATCCGATGTCATTACCGGCTATGTAAAGCGCTGTCTCGAACGACCCGCCTATGCGCGTGCGCAAGAGAAGGATGCCGCCTGATGATCACGCTCTATCACGCGCCGCGCTCGCGCTCGTCGGGGATTCTCTGGTTGCTCGAAGAAATGGGCGTTCCGTACAAGATCGCGCTGACGCCGATCGTCTATGGCGACGGCCGGGGTGCGTCCGCGCCGGAGTCCTACCGTGCCATACATCCCCATAAGAAGGTGCCGGCCATCGACGACGATGGAAGGCCCGTATTCGAGTCGGCGGCGATCGTCCTTTACCTCGCCGACAAATATTCGCTGGGCAATCTTGCACCCAGGCTCGACGATCCGCGCCGCACCGCTTACGTCACCTGGGTCGTCTACTATTCTGCCGGAATGACTCCTATCGCGACCGCGCGCTTCCAGGGGTGGGATGCGGACAACAACACGGGCTTCGGCACGATGGAGGACATGGAGAATTTCCTCTGCAAGACTCTCGAAGCTCATCCTTACATCGCCGGCGACAGATTTACGGCGGCGGACATCCTCGTCGGCGGCGCGGTCCGGTTCTTCAAGAGCAATCTGCTGTCCGACCGGAAATGCTACGACGATTACGTGGCGCGCCTCGATAAGCGGCCGGCCTTCATCCGCGCGCAGGCGAAGGACGCCGGCTAGCCGCGACGCAGGCCCATCGACGCCAGAGAGATCGCGGCGCCGAGCACCGCAAACAGAACCGCGCCGGCGCCGACCACGGCGGCTCGTGCCGGCTGGCCGGGCACCGTCAGCGCCCGACGCTTGGCCGCGGCGTCGAAATGCCCGTGCGTGCGATGAAGCTGCGTCACCGGCTCGAACAGATTGTCCGGACGCTCGGGCCGCACGCTCAAATCGGTTTCCTGACCCTCGACGGCGTTCCTGGCCAGATACCGGTCCATGAAGGACGGTGCGACCATGTTCCCGACAATGGTCATCAGCGTCGAAAGCCCGACCCAATATTCCCGCCGGCGTGTCAGGAACGTTCGGTAGACGGCCTCCGCGGCCGCTTCCGGCTGATAGATGGTGCCCATCGGCTTCGGCCGCTTCGGCATATGCGTGCGCGCCCAATCGAATTGCGGCGTGTTCACCGCGGGCATCTCCACCATCGACAAAGAGATTTTGCTCTTGTCGTGCTCGAGCTCGCTCCTGAGCGCCGCCGTGAAGCCGCGAATGGCATGCTTGGCGCCGCAATAGGCCGATTGCAGCGGGATGCCGCGATAGGCGAGAGCCGAACCCACATTGATGATGTGCCCGTCGTTGCGCGGGCGCATATGCTTCAGCGCCGCCATGGCGCCGTGGACGGTCCCGAGATAGGTCACCTCCGTCACGCGCCGGAACTCGTCCGGCGTCATTTCCTCAAGCGGCGAGAAGACGGTGACCATGGCGTCGTTCACCCAGAGATCGATGGGGCCCAGTTCCTCCGCAAAATCGTCGGCCGCTTCCGCGACCGCCTCCGCATCGCTGACGTCGACGGCGGCGATGGCTGCGCCCGCCGCACCGGCACGCCTGACCTCCTCGGCAACACCTTCGAGCGCCGCCTCGTCGCGCGAGATGAGCCCCAGCTTCGCGCCTTCTTCCGCGAACCGGAGCGCCACAGCGCGACCGATTCCGGCGCCTGCGCCGGTGACGACAACCACGGGATGTGCTTTCGGGGATTTTTTCGGCATGGCTTTGCGCCCTTCCTGAGCTGGCAGAGGAAGAACGCACGCGGGGTACAGTTGGTTATCGACGCTAACCAGGGACTTTCGCCGCACCGCCCGGTTGTTGCTATAGTCGACTGCGCCGGACACCAGGCAGAGGGTATGGCCGAGATCGTCAATTTCAGGCGCGCGAAGAAAGCGAAAGCGAGGGGGGAGGCCGAGGAAAAGGCCGCCGGCAATCGCACGACCTTCGGCACGGCGAAGAAGCTCCGCGATCTCGCCAAGGCGCGGCGCGAGAAAGACGCCGGCAAGGTCGAATCCCACAAGCTCGACGACGAATCCTCCGAATGATGGAAGGTCCCCTCAACGGTGTCGTCGTCATCGATATGACGCGCGTGCTGGCGGGTCCGTATGCGGCACTGCTGCTTGCCGAAATGGGCGCGCGGGTGATCAAGGTCGAGCCGCCGCGACACGGCGACGATTCCCGCGCCATCGGTCCGTTCCTCAAGACGCCGTCCGGAAAAGCCAAGTCCGGCTATTTCATGTCGATCAATCGCGGCAAGGAATCCATCGCACTCGATCTCAAGGCCGAAAGCGATCGCGCCATCTTCGAGCAATTGCTCGCGCGCGCCGACGTCGTGCTCGAGAACTATCGTGGCGGCACGATGGAGAAGCTTGGCTACGGCTACGAGACGCTGAAGGAACGTTTCCCGAAGCTCGTCTATGCCGCCGTTTCCGGCTTCGGCCATACGGGGCCTTATGCGACGCGTCCTGCCTACGACATGGTCGTGCAGGCGATGGGCGGGATCATGAGCCTCACGGGACATCCCGGCAGCCCACCGACGCGTGTCGGCACCTCAGTCGGCGATCTCGTGGCGGCAGTCTATGCCGCACTCGGCATCGTCACGGCCTTGTACGACCGCAAGACGACCGGCAAGGGCATGAAAGTCGACATCTCCATGCTCGATTGCCAGGTCGCGTTCCTCGAAAACGCCATTGCCCGTTACGTGGCGACGGGACATGTGCCGGGCCCGCTCGGCGCGCGCCATCCCTCCATCGCACCGTTCGCCGTTTATGCCACGAAAGACAGCCACATCGTCATCGCCGCCGGCACGGACGGCTTGTTCAAGCGCGTGGCCGAGGTCATCGGCCGGCCGGCGCTCGCGACCGACGCGCGCTTCAGGAGCAATCACGATCGCGTCGAGAACGCGGACGCATTGCAGGCGGAGCTGGAAGCGGCGCTCGCCGGGCGCACCGCGGAAGAATGGCTCGCATTGCTCGAAGAGGCGGGCGTGCCGCACGCGCCGCTCAACAATGTCGCCGACGTGATGGCCGATCCGCAGGTCGCCGCCCGCAACATGATCGTGACGGCGGACGACCCCGATCTCGGCCCGATCCGCATGCAGGGCAATCCTGTGAAGCTGTCGGCTTACGACGATCCTGCGACCCGAGAGCCCGCGCCCGATCTCGATGAGGATCGCGCGTCTATTCTCGCGTGGTTGGCTTCCAAGGCGTGAACCGCGGGATGAAGCGCGGCACGTTCTTGCGATACTCCCGATATTCGTCGCCGAATTGTCGTACGAGCGCAGGCTCCTCGTAGAAGAACACGAAGGCTATGAATCCGAGCGCGACGAGTGTGGCATAGTGGATAATCCACTGGTCACCCAGAATCAGCGCATTGCCCAGAATGATGGCGTAAACTCCAAAATACATGGGATTGCGCATGTAGCGGTATAGGCCCGTTACCACGAGACGTCTTGGCGGCGCGATCGGCGCGGGCGTTCCGAGCCCATCGAGGGCGAATCGTTTGAAGGATGGCAGGAGCAGCCAGAGGCCGGAGAGGACGAGAGGAATTCCGCCAAGCTGCAGCAGAGGCTCGCCGTACAACGGCCCGTGCATATGCCATCCCGCGATCCACCACGGCACGACAAAGCCCAGCATGAACGGCGCGATGACGAAGAACAATGCTGAACCCAGAACGGCGCCGGTTTTGCTCATCTTCCCATCGTCGCAAGCGGGGCGAAGCAGCCGAAGATGAGACGCTTGGGATCGAAGGGCGGCGCGCCCATCTCCATGCGCGGATCTTCATGCATCTTTTCTTCCGTCGCGAAGAAGCTCTCCTTGTCCGGCCAGATCTGCCACGTGAAGACGATCTTCTCGCCGGGCTTCGCCGCCACGGCGCGGCGGAAATCCGTGTGCTTGCCGTCGGGGACGAAATCCTCCCAGCACTCGACGATCTCAAGGCAGCCATATTCCTTGAAGAACTTCGCGCCGTTCTCGGCCCATATGCGATAGGCCTCCATCTTGTCCTCGGGCACCGGAATGACGAGACCGCAGACATACATGGTTGAGGCTCCTTCCGTTTATCTGGCGGCTTATCCGGGCGACGGTCCGCCCACGACCTGCTGCGACACGGTGGTGCGGACAACGGTTTCGTGCGCCTCGAACGAATACCGCGCGACCCTGCGCAACTTCAGGAGAAGCGGCGCGATTTCCTCGGACACCTCGAGGGCGAAGTCGAACGACTGTGCGCGGTCCTGCACATAGAGATCGCGCAGGGCTGCGAATTCCGCATAGGACGAATCCGAGTTGCCGCGCAGCCGCATCGCCGTCTCGGTCGATAGGATCTCCCGGTTGGCATCGACGATGCCGTCGAGCGCGATGATGAGCCGGGCCATCAGGATGTGGATTTGCGCGCGCACTTTGGGGTCGCGAATGTCGAACAACGCTTCCCGGTTGCGGTCGTAGGACTGTGTCTCGCGCTGCACGGCGCGGATCATGCGCATGGTGACAGGGCCATAGGGATCGCCTCGTCCCCGCGTCGCGTCGGCGAAGGCGAGCGTGACCTTGATGCCAACCAGAATTTCGCCGAACAGAAGGGCCGCGCCGCGTTCCTTGTCGCGCCGGCGGTTGCGGTTTTCGATCTGGTTCCCGATATATCCGCTGATCGTCGCCAGGAATGCACCGACCGCGACGGCCACAACCGAGCCGTTGGCAGCGTCCACGCTGAAATGCGGAACGATCAAGTTTCACCCCTCGCTGGGGAAATGTTAGTCCCTGCCGGCGACCTCCGAAAGGCCGGTTCGGGGCCGGAAAATCCGTGCGGCAATCACCCCAGCGCCTGATAGAGTCCCGGAATCATGACCTCTCGCTCCTATTCCGACCCGCTGGACGCCGCATTCGGCGAGGAGGCGCACGACCGCATCGTCGCGTCCGAGCCCGGCTATCTGACCGGCCTCAACAAGGAGCAGCGCGAGGCGGTGATGACGGTCGACGGACCGGTTCTGGTCCTCGCTGGCGCCGGTACCGGCAAGACGCGTGTGCTGACGACGCGCCTCGCGCACATCCTCGCCACCCGCAGAGCCTGGCCCGGCCAGCTCCTCGCCGTCACCTTCACCAACAAGGCGGCGCGCGAGATGAAGGAGCGCATCGGCGCGCTAATCGGCGGCGTGGTCGAAGGCATGCAGTGGCTCGGCACCTTCCACTCCATCGGCGCGCGCATGCTGCGCCGTCACGCCGAGCTCGCCGGCCTCAAATCGAATTTCACCATCCTCGACGCCGACGACCAGCTTCGCCTGATGAAGCAGGTGATCGAGGCGAACAATATCGACGAGAAGCGCTGGCCGGCGCGCACGCTGGCGACCTTCATCGACGGCTGGAAGAATCGCGGCCTCGCTCCGGCAGACGTCCCGGAGGGCGAGGCGCACGCCTATGCGTTCGGCAAGGGCCGCCAGCTCTACAGCGAATACCAGCAGCGGCTGAAATCCCTGAACGCCGTCGATTTCGGCGACCTTCTTGTCGAGACGCTCGGCATTCTCAAGCGCGAGCCCGAGATCCTCGGCGAATATCGCGACCGCTTCCGCTACATGCTGGTCGACGAATACCAGGACACCAATACCGTACAATATCTCTGGCTGAAGCTGCTGGCGGGCCAGACCGGCAACGTCTGCGTCGTCGGCGATGACGATCAGTCGATCTATGGCTGGCGCGGCGCCGAGATCGAAAACATCCTGCGCTTCGAGCGCGATTTCCCCGGCGCCAAAGTCATCCGCCTCGAGCGCAACTACCGCTCGACGCCGGCGATCCTCTCCGCCGCCTCCGGTCTGATCGCCGCGAACAAGGGCCGCCTCGGCAAGACGCTGTGGACCGAAGGCGACGCCGGCGAGAAGATCAAGGTGCAGGGCGTGTGGGACGCCGAAGAAGAAGCGCGCGCCGTCGCCGGCGATGCGGAGCAGCTGCATGCGCAAGGTCATACGTTCAACGAGATGGCCGTGCTGGTGCGCGCGAGCTTCCAGATGCGCGAGTTCGAAGATCGTTTCCTCTCGCTCGGCATTCCCTATCGCGTGATCGGCGGCCCACGCTTTTACGAGCGCGCCGAAATCCGCGACGCCATGGCCTATTTCCGGCTGATCGCGCAGGGCGACGACGACCTCGCCTTCGAGCGTATCGTCAACAAGCCCAAGCGCGGCATCGGCGATGCGAGCGTGCAGGCGCTGCATCAGTTCGCCCGCGTGCGATCCATTCCGCTGCTGGCGGCGGCGCGCGAAATCTCCGATACCGACGAAGTCCCGCCCAAGGCGCGCAAGGCGCTCGGCGAGTTGGCGATGACCTTCGCGCGCTGGAGCGCGTCCGCGCATCACATCCCGCACACCGAGCTGGCCGAAATGGTGCTCGACGAGTCCGGCTACACCGAAGCCTTGAAGAACGACAAATCCGCCGAAGCGCCGGGCCGGCTCGACAATCTGAAAGAGCTCGTGCGTTCCATGGAGCAATTCGAGTCGCTGGCGGCGTTCCTCGAGCACGTGTCGCTGGTAATGGAACTCGAGCAGAACGAGACGGAAGACCGCGTCAGCCTGATGACGCTGCACGCGGCCAAGGGCCTCGAATTCGACACGGTGTTCCTGCCCGGCTGGGAGGAAGGCCTGTTCCCCTCGCAGCGCACGATGGACGAGAACGGGCTGGCGGGGCTCGAGGAAGAACGTCGCCTCGCTTATGTCGGCCTCACCCGCGCCAAGAAACGCATCCGCATTTCCTTCGCCGCCAATCGCCGCGTGCACGGCTCCTGGCAAAGCGCATTGCCGTCGCGTTTCATCACCGAGCTGCCGGAAGAGCATGTCGAAAGCACGGTCGACGAAGGCTTCTATGGCGGTAGTGTCGGCTTTCGCGACAACCAGGCGCAAGGCTTCGCGTCGACCTATGACAGCCCGGGCTGGAAACGCGCCCAGGCCAATCGCGCGCAGTCGCAAATGCGCACGCGCCCGCCGCTGATCGACGCGCAGGCTTACGTGGTGCAGACCAACGATCCCTCCGCCGCCAGCTATGCGAAGGGCGAACGCGTGTTTCACCAGAAATTCGGTTATGGCCGCGTCACCTCGGTCGAAGGCAACAAGCTCACCGTCGATTTCGACAAGGCGGGCGAAAAACGCGTGATCGACAGCTTCGTGACGCGGGCGTAAGCATTAAGGCGTTCGGCCGATTCGAAGCATAGGACGGTCCGCCATGCCCATCGCAATCAAGCGCGTGCTCGAGCGCCTTCTCTTCGCCAGCCGCTGGCTGATGCTGCCGTTCTATCTGGGGCTTGTCGTCGCGCTTGCCGACCTCATCGTCGTGTTCATACATGAGATCATCGCGCATTTTCCGTTTCTCCTGACCGAGGCCGTTTCGAGCACGACGCTGTGGGTCCTCGAGCTGGTCGACATGTCGCTGGTCGCCAACCTGCTCCTCATCGTCATTCTTGCCGGCTACGAGAATTTCGTCTCGCGCATGCCGCAATCGGATCACCCCGACTGGCCGGGTTGGGTGACGACGATCGATTTCTCCGGCATGAAGATGAAGCTGATCGGCTCGATCACGGCGATCGCGTCGATCTATCTCCTGGAAGTGTTCTTAAGACCCGGAAAGCTCGATCCCACGACCATCGGCTGGCTCCTCGGCATTCAGGCGATGATCATCTTCTCCGGCGTCATGCTCGCGGTGATGGACTATATCGCGGCGCGCTCCGAGAAGCATTGAGCGCTGACAGCTACCGCGACACTTTCGGCGAAAATTCGCGAAAGCTGCACCCTAACCTGTCATGGCCCGCGAATGCGGGCCACCCAGGTGACGTTTCGCCGATGTCCAAGAGCTATTACGTTTACATCCTCGCCAGCAAGCGGAATGGAACGCTCTATATCGGCGTTACGAACGATATCCATAAGCGAGTCTGGGAACATAAACAGGGCATGATCCCAGGCTTTACCAAGCGATACGGCGTTAAACAGCTCGTCTACTATGAGGCGTTCGACGATATTCGTGTTGCACTCGATCGCGAGAAGCAGCTGAAGAAATATAAGCGCGAGTGGAAGATAAATCTGATCCAGCAGCGCAATGTCGAATGGCAGGATCTTATTGAGCTTTATGGATGGGACGTGTAGTCACCTGGGTGGCCCGCAGTCCTCCTTCGCCAAGGCTCCGGAGGATTGGCGTTGCAAGTCCTCCGAAGCTGCGGAGCAGCGTAGGAGGATCGCGGGCCATGACAGTTTAATTTTGAGCGTATGCTCCGGTCGTCCATGCCCTTTGCCCCTCCTCTCTGGAAAGCCTCCGTCGTCACGACGAAGGACGAAGCGGCGAATATCTGCGCGGCGTTCGAGCTTGGCTCCAATCCGCAGGCGGTGATGTCGCTGGAAGAGCCGTTCGAGAACAAGGCGACGGTCGAAGCGCTCTATACCGCCATGCCGGACGGAGAGCTGCTTTCGAAGCTGGCGGGCCGCGACGTGCATGTGTCGCTGCTGCCCGACCAGGACTGGATCAAGCTTTCCCAGGAAGGCCTGCCGCCGGTGCGTGCGGGGCGTTTCTTCGTCTACGGCGCGCATGACAAGGGCCGCGTGCCGGACGGCGTCATCCCCATGCGCATCGAAGCCGGGCTTGCCTTCGGCACCGGCCATCACGAAACGACGGCGCTGTGCCTCACGGTGTTGAGCGATCTCGCCAGGCGGCGGCGCTATCGCAATGTCGCCGACATCGGCTGCGGCACGGGACTTCTCGCCATCGGCGCCGCCAAGCTGTGGAAGCATCGCGTCATCGCCAGCGACATCGACCGCGTGGCCGTCGAAGTGGCGCGCGAGAACGCGAAAGCCAACGGCGTGGCGCCGCTCGTCCGCGCCGTGACGGCGGACGGCATGGTCAATCCGGAACTCGCACGCCACGCCCCCTATGATCTGATCCTCGCCAACATCCTTGCCGGGCCGTTGACCATGCTGGCGCCGCAGATCGCACCTGCACTCGCCGAAGGCGGCGCGCTGGTGCTGTCGGGCCTGCTGCGCTGGCAAGAAAATCTGGTTGCGAGTTTCTACCGTCCGCATGGCCTTATCTTGCGCGAAACCCGCAGAGCCGGTCCCTGGTCGGCGCTTGTGCTTGAGAGGCCTAGGCCTGCGCGCTAACGTCCGGCCATGGACAAGACCTTTCAAAGCTACGACGACCAATCCGATGCCGCGACCGTCGGCCCTCGGCTTTCCGCCCTCCGCGCCGAATTGAAATCGAGAGGCCTCGACGGCTTTCTCGTGCCGCGCGCCGACGAGCATCAGGGCGAATATGTGCCCAAGCGCGCCGAGCGCCTCGCCTGGCTGACCTCGTTCACGGGATCGGCGGGCGCTGCAATCGTCCTCCTCGACAAGGCCGCGATCTTCGTCGACGGACGCTACACGCTGCAGGTGCGCCAGCAGACGGACACCAAGCTGTTCGATCCGCGCGATCTGATCGGCGAAGGTCTGGGCAGCTGGATCGAAGCCAACGCGCCGAAAGGCGCGAAGCTCGGCTACGATCCATGGCTCCACACGGCCGCCGGGATAGAGCTGTTGAAACTGTCCGCCGAGCGCGCGGGCGCCACGCTTGTTCCCTGCGCAACCAATCCCATCGACGCGGTGTGGAAGGATCAGCCGGCGCCGCCGCTCGCTGAGGCCATCCCGCACGGCATGGCCCTGGCCGGCGAATCCGCGGAGTCGAAGCGCACGCGCATCGCCGAAGACATCAAGAAGCTCGGCGCCGACGCCGGCGTGATCACCATGCCGGATTCCATCTGCTGGCTCCTGAACATGCGGGGCGGCGACGTGCCCCATACGCCGTTCGCATTGTCCTTCGCGATCCTGAACGCGGACGGCTCGACCGATCTCTTCATGGACAGGCGCAAGAGCTCGCCGGAGCTGCTGAAACATTTCGGCAATGCCGTGCGGCTGCGCGAGCCGTCGGAATTCGTCGGCGCGCTCGATGCGCTGAAGGGCAAGACGGTGCTCGCCGATCCCTCGACCGGCGCCGCCGCGATCTTCGACCGCCTCGTGCATGCGGGCGCGACGGTGAAGCGCGCGGGCGATCCCTGCCAGTTGCCGAAAGCCTGCAAGAATCCGGTCGAGATCGAAGGCGCGCGCAAGGCGCATATCCGCGACGGCGCAGCGCTGACGAAATTCCTCGCCTGGTTCGCGCGCGAAGCGCCGAACGGGCAATTGACCGAGATTGAAGCGGCGAAAGCCCTCGAAGGCTATCGCATGCAGACCGGCTCGCTCCGCGATCTGAGCTTCGATTCGATCTCCGGCGCGGCGCCGCATGCGGCCCTTCCGCATTATCGCGTCTCGCGTTCCAGCGACCGGCGCATCAACAACAACGAGATCTATCTGATCGATTCCGGCGGCCAATATCCGGACGGCACGACCGATGTGACGCGCACGACGATCGTCGGCAAACCGACGGCCGAGATGAAGGATCGCTTCACGCGCGTGCTCAAGGGTCACATTTCCCTCGCCACCCTTCGCTTTCCGGAAGGCACGACCGGCATGGCGATCGACGCCTTCGCGCGCAGAGCCCTGTGGGACGCAGGCCTCGATTACGATCACGGCACGGGACATGGCGTCGGCTCCTATCTTTCGGTGCATGAAGGCCCGCAGAACATCTCCAAGCGCTTCGTGCAGCAGGCGATCAAGCCCGGCATGATCATTTCCAACGAGCCCGGCTATTACAAAAGCGGCGAATACGGCATCCGCATCGAAAATCTCGTCGTCGTGACGGAGCCGGAAGCGGTGCCGGGCGGCGAGCGCAAGATGATGCGCTTCGAGACCATCACGCTGGCGCCGATCGACGTCGATCTCGTCGAGCCGAAGCTTCTGACCGCCGAAGAGCGCGACTGGCTCAACGCCTATCACGCGCGCGTGCGCGAGGCGCTGACGCCGCTGGTCGACGAAGAGACGAAGGCCTGGCTCCTCAAAGCGACGCGGGCGGTTTGAGATGCGCAGGCGCGGCGTGGTGCCCGCGGGGCACGTGCAGAAGCTGACGCTCGACAGCCAGCTCCTGAAGAACAATCTCTTGGGTGATCCGTCGGTGCGAGACATCGACGTCTATGTGCCGGCGGAGCCGCGTCCGAAAGGGCTGCCGCTCCTGGTCGATCTCGTCGGCTTCACGGCCGGCGGACCGGCCCACACCAACTGGAAGAACTTCTCCGAGAACCTGCCGGAACGGCTCGACCGCCTGATCAATTCGGGCGCCATGCCGCCCTGCTTCGTCGCCTTTCCCGACTGCTTCACAAGGCTCGGCGGCAATCAATACATCAACTCGACGGTGATGGGGCCGTGGGCCGACGTGATCATGACCGAGATTGTGCCGATGGTGGAACGCGAGTTCGCCTGCGGCGGCCGCGGCAAGCGCGGTGTGTTCGGCAAGAGCTCCGGCGGCTACGGCGCCATCGCGCATGCACTCCTCTATCCGCATTTCTGGAGCGCGGCCGCCTGCCATTCCGGCGACATGGGTTTCGAGCTTTGCTATCTGAACGAATTCCCGCGGCTGTTGCGTGCGCTCGGCAAGCAGGGCGGCTCCATCGGCAAATGGATCGACGCCTTCTATGCCGCGCCGAAGACGCGCGACGGCGACGTGCACGATCTGATGACGCTCGCCATGTGCGCCTCCTACGATCCCGATCCGACGGCGCCTTACGGCGTCCGCCTGCCGGTCGATCCCTACACCTGCGAGCTGATTCCCGAGCGCTGGAAGAATTTCCAGGCCTGGGATCCGCTGACGCTCGTCGAAAGCCACGGCCGCGACCTGAAGGATTTCAAGGCGCTGTGGATCGATTGCGGCGATGTCGACCAGTACAATCTCGTCTATGGCGCGCGGCGCATGCATCGCGCGCTGGACCGTATCGGGGTGCCGCACGTGTACGAAGAATTCGCCGACGATCATTCGAGCGTCGACTACCGCATGGACAAGAGCCTGCCGTATCTGGCGAAGGCGTTGAGCACCTAGCTCCAGGCCGCCACCATCGCGAAGATCAGGCCCTGCTCCACCATATTGCTGACCCCGTGGCCGATGACGGGCGCGAGCAGACTTTTCGATTTTTCATACCAATAGGCAAACACAACACCTGACACGAA